>NZ_JBHVOC010000026.1:0-144615 GCF_044142145.1 Streptomyces sp. BK79 | reverse complement strand
AGTTCTGAGGCAACGACCGTTGCCGGATTTGAGTAGAACGCACAATTGAAGAGTGTGCTTGTTCGCTCGAAACCATTAGGGTTTCGGTGGTCATAGCGTAGGGGAAACGCCCGGTTACATTTCGAACCCGGAAGCTAAGCCTTACAGCGCCGATGGTACTGCAGGGGGGACCCTGTGGGAGAGTAGGACGCCGCCGAACAATCTTTGGGAAGGACCCCTGGTCCCCAGCGTTCAGCTGGGGACCAGGGGTCCTTTCGTTTTTCCAGGGCGCACCGGGTACCCGGCTGCGCGAGAATGACTTGCAGTACCGAAGACAGGAGTCACCGATGTCCCCCAACTCTCCCGACGACCGACCGGAGCGCGACCAGCGGCGACGGGACAGTGGTGACCGCGGCGACCGCAACGGTCAGCGCGGGGACCGCGGTGGTTTCCGCGGCGGCAATGACCGTGGAGGTGCGGGGCGTCGTGAGGGCGGCGACCGCGACCGGGGCGGCTTCCGTCGCGACGACCGTCGAGGTGATGACCGGGGTGGCCGGCCCGGTGGGTTCCGTGGGCGGGATGACCGGCGTGATGATCGGCGTGATGACCGGGGTGGGGAGCGTCCTCCGTTCCGGCGTGATGATCGTGATCGTGGGCCGCGTCGTGATGATCGTGATCGTGGTGGCGATCGTGGTGGGTTCCGTCGTGATGACCGGGGTGGGGACCGTCCGTCGTTCCGGCGTGATGACCAGGGGGACCGTGGTGAGCGTCCGGCGTTCCGTCGGGACGACCGTCGGGATGACCGGCGTGACGACCGTCGGGATGACCGGGGAGACCGGTCCGGTTTCCGTCGGGACGACCGCGGCGACCGCGGCGGCCGCCCCACGTACCGGCGGGATGACCGGCGTGACGATCGGCGTGATGACCGGGGTGGGGAGCGTCCTCCGTTCCGGCGTGATGATCGTGATCGTGGGCCGCGTCGTGATGATCGTGATCGTGGCGGGGACCGTGGTGGGTTCCGGCGTGATGACCGGGGTGGGGACCGTCCGTCCTTCCGGCGTGATGACCGGGGTGGGGACCGTCCGTCCTTCCGGCGTGATGACCGGGGTGGGGACCGTGGTGAGCGTCCGGCGTTCCGTCGGGACGACCGTGGGGACGACCGGCGTGACGACCGTCGGGACGACCGGGGAGACCGCTCCGGTTTCCGTCGGGACGACCGCGGCGACCGTGGTGACCGCCCCACGTACCGCCGGGATGAACGGCGTGATGACCGGGGTGGGGAGCGTCCTCCGTTCCGGCGTGACGACCGGGGTGACCGGGGTGGGTTCCGGCGGGACGACAGTCGTGGTGGGGACCGTGGCGGGTTCCGTGGCCGGGACGATCGTGGTGGGCGCGGTGGCCCTCGCCGTGATGACCGGGGTGGCCGGCCCGGTGGGTTCCGCGGGCGGGACGACCGGCAGGGCGGCGGAGGCCGTTTCCGTGAGGAGCGGGACCGTGACCGCGAGCCGATCAAGCGTCTGCCGATCCCGGACGAGGTCACGGGCGACGAGATCGACAAGGACGTACGGCAGGAGCTGCAGAGCCTGCCCAAGACGCTCGCTGAGGATGTCGCCAGGAACCTGGTGATGGTCGCCAGGCTGCTCGACGAGGACCCGGAGACGGCGTACGCCTACTCCAAGATCGCCCTGCGTCTGGCGTCCCGTGTCGCCGCCGTACGGGAGGCCGGCGGGTTCGCCGCGTACGCCAACCAGAAGTACAGCGAGGCCCTGGCCGAGTTCCGGGCCGCTCGGCGGATGACCGGGTCCGTCGAGCTGTGGCCGGTCATGGCCGACTGCGAACGCGGGCTCGGCCGGCCGGAGAAGGCGCTGGACATGGCCGGCGCTCCCGAGGTGCACAAGCTGGACAAGGCCGGTCAGGTCGAGATGCGGCTCGTGGCGGCCGGGGCCCGGCGGGACATGGGGCAGCTGGACGCGGCCATCGTGACGCTGCAGAGCCCCGAGCTGGCCTCCCACTCCGTACAGCCCTGGACCGCGCGACTGCGGTACGCCTACGCCGACGCGCTGCTGGCCGCCGGCCGGGAGCAGGAGGCGCGGGAGTGGTTCGCCAAGGCCGTCGAGTCCGACCGGGACGGGAGCACGGACGCCTCCGACCGGCTGGCCGAACTGGACGGTGTCGAGTTCATGGACGCCCTTGTCGAGGATGAGGGTGAGGGCGACGTGGTGAGCGCCGCCTCCGAGGTCGACGCCGAGGCCGAGGAGAAGGACAAGGACGCGGAGGGCGAGAAGGACTGACGTCCACGGCATGACGAAGGGGCGGGACCGGCGTACGGTTCCGCCCCTTCGTCGTGCCGTGTCACAGGTCCAGCGCGCGCAGCACCAGGCCCGAGGCCGGTTTCGGGCCGAAGGACGTCGACTTGCGCGGCATCGTGACGCCCTGTTGGGCCAGCTCGCGGACGACCTCCTCGCGGACGGGGTGCATCAGTACCGCCGTACCGCCGTCGCGTTCCGCCTTCTCGACGGTGGCCGCCGTGTCGTGGATGTAGGACACGTGGGCCGCTGAGTCGTCGGGGACGTGCCAGACGTGGGCCAGGAGCGTGGCGTGCAGGACCGTGGCGTCCAGCGTGCGCCAGGCTTCGGGGCGGTCGGTGGGGACCGTGCGGGCGAGCAGGCCGGGGTCCGGGCGGTCCACGAGGTGGAAGGCGCCGTCGCCGGCGAGGAGGAAGGCGTTGCCCGTGTCGGCCGCCTGCGCCAGGGCGTCCAGGGACCCGGCCAGGGCGCTGTCCAGGCGGCGGACGCGGAAGTGGCCGTCCAGGGCGGCCACGGCGTCGCTCACCGGGAGGCCGTGCAGCAGGCGGTGGATGGCGCGGACGCGGAGCGGGTAGCGGGCCGTGTCGACGAGGAGGACGAGGCCGTGGTCCCACGGGCCGGGCGACGGGTGCTCCGCGCGGAGCCTGCGGTAGGTGGCCCAGCGGTGGTGGCCGTCGGCGATGAGGGCCTGGTGTCCGGCCAGCTCGGACCGCACGCGGGCCAGCTCGTCGGGGTCGGTGACCGACCACAGGCGGTGGCAGAAGCCGTCCTCCGTGGTGGTCGACAGGAGCGGCGGCCGGCCGGCGGCGCGTTCCACGACGGTGGTCGTGGCCGCGGTGGGGCCGTTGCCTCGGTAGGTGAGGAGCAGGGGTTCGAGGTTGGCCCAGGTGGCCCGCATGAGTGCCGCGCGGTCGGCGACCACGTGGGGCATGACGTCCTCGTGCGGCAGCACGATGTGCTCCGAGGGGTCCGTCACGCGCAGGGCGCCGATGATGCCGCGTTGCAGCATGCCGTCACCGTCGCGCTGCTCGTAGACGTACAGGCCGGGGTCGGGGTCGGCGGTGAGGACGCCCTCCGACATCCAGCGGCGCAGGGTGCGGGCGGCCTGTTCGTTACGCGCCTCGGGCGTGGCGGCCTGGGGGAGGATCAGGCGGACGATGTTGTACGGGTCGGCGGACTCGAGGTGGTGCAGGCCGTCGGGGCGGACCACGACGTCGTAGGGCGGGGACGTCACGGCGGCCAGGCTGCCGACCCGGTCGGGGTCGTAGCGGAGGCCTCGGAACGGGGTGAGTTCCAGGCCCCGGCGCGCCGTTGCTTCCGGGTGACCTGCAGAGTTCATCCCGGCATCGTACGTGTGTCGGTGGCATGGGGGATGATCGGGGGAAAGACGTCGAACGAGGAGCGATGTGCGATGAGCCGGAGCGTCAGGACGAGGCCCGAGGGCAGTGGGCGGGGCCTGAGCGAGGCGTACGACACGGCGCTGCTCGACCTGGACGGGGTCGTGTACGCCGGGGGGAACGCGATCGCTCACGCGGTCGACTCGCTCGCCACCGCCCGCGCGGGCGGCATGCACCTGGCGTACGTCACGAACAACGCGCTGCGGACCCCCGACACGGTGGCCGCGCACCTCACCGAGCTGGGCATACCGACGGACGCCGACGACGTCATCACCTCGGCGCAGGCGGTGGCCCGGCTGATCGCCGAGCAGGTGCCGTCGGGCGCGCGGGTGCTGGTGATCGGCGGTGAGGGGCTGCGGGTCGCGCTGCGGGAGCGCGGGCTGGAGCCGGTGGAGTCGGCGGAGGACGATCCGGCGGCGGTGGTGCAGGGGTTCGGCGGGCCCGAGCTGCCGTGGGGGCGGTTCGCGGAGGCCTGTTACGCCATCGCGCGCGGCGTGCCGTGGTACGCCTCCAACACCGACCTGACGATTCCGGGCGCCCGGGGCATCGCGCCGGGCAACGGGGCGGCGGTGGAGGTCGTGCGGATCGCCACCGGGGCCGAGCCGCAGGTCGCGGGGAAGCCGTTGCCCCCCATGCACCGGGAGACGATCCTGCGCACCGGCGCGCGGCGGCCGTTGGTGGTCGGGGACCGGCTGGACACCGACATCGAGGGCGCGTTCAACGGCGAGGTCGACTCGCTGCTCGTGCTGACCGGCGTGACCGACGGCGCGCAGTTGCTGGCGGCGCCGCCGCGGCACCGGCCGACGTACGTCGACGCGGATCTGCGCGGGCTGCTCACCGGGCAGCCGGAGGTGACGGGCGTCGCGGACGGGAGCGGCGGCTTCCGTTGCGGGGGCTGGACGGCGACCGCGGGCGGGGAGCGGCTGGAGCTGGAAGGCGACGGGGTGGCGCTGGACGGACTGCGTGCGCTGTGCGCGGCGGCCTGGACGGCGGGAGGGGAGGCGGGGTGCGAGCTGGACTCCGGGAAGGCGTTGGCACGACTGGGGTTGTGAGTCCGCGTGGTGGGGTTGTGAGTCCGCGCATGGGGAAGGAGCGCGGTCACGGGTGAGCGCGAGCTCGTCCGCGGTGGAGCGGGAGCCCGAGCGGCGCCCCTCCGGGGGCCGTGACCGTTGTGGAGGCGCGTGCCCCTTGTGGTGGAGCGGGATCCTGGCCGCACGGGGTGCGGAGTTGCGTCCTCGGGATCGTGATCGATTGGCAGGGTAGGCTAACCTAACCGCGTGTTGGTCGACAGTCCCCCCGAACAGCGCGCGGAACCCGCGACCGCGCCACCTCCGAAGCGCCGTGTGCTGCGTGCCGTCGGACTGCCCGTATCCGCGGCGATGCTGGTGCTCATCGCGGTGGCGAGCATCGCGATCGGCGCCAAGGACCTCTCCCTCGCGCAGGTCTGGCACGGCCTGTTCCACGACTCGGGCACGTACGGCGACGTCGTGGTGAGCGAGCGGCTGTCGCGGACCGTGCTCGGTCTGCTGGCCGGCGCCGCGCTCGGCCTCGCCGGAGCCGTGCTCCAGGCGCTCACCCGCAACCCGCTGGCCGACCCCGGCCTGCTCGGCATCAACGCGGGCGCCTCCGCGGCGGTCGTCACGGCCATCACCTTCTTCGGCGTCACCTCGCTGACCGGGTACGTGTGGTTCGCCTTCGCCGGTGCCGCGGGGGTCGGCGCGCTGGTCTGGTTCCTGGGCGGCAGCAGGGGGGCCACGCCGGTGCGGCTGGTGCTGGCCGGTACGGCGATCAGCGCCGCGCTCTTCGGCTACCTCCAGGCCGTGATGATCATGGACGACGCCGCGCTGGGCCGGATGCGCTTCTGGACGGTCGGTTCGCTGTCCTCGGCGACCGACGAGACCATCATGGAGGTGCTGCCGTTCTTCGTGGTGGGCACCGTCCTCGCCCTCGCGCTGTCCCGGCCGCTCAACGCCATGGAGATGGGCGACGACACCGCCAAGGCCCTCGGCGCCAACCTGAACCGCACCCGGGCGCTGTCCATGCTCGCCGCGACCGTGCTGTGCGGGGCGGCGACCGCGGCCTGCGGGCCCATCGTGTTCGTCGGCCTGATGGTCCCGCACGTGGTCCGCTCGTTCACCGGGCCCGACATGCGCTGGATCCTGCCGTACGCGGCGATCCTGTCGCCCGTGCTGCTGCTCGGCGCGGACGTCCTCGGCCGGATCGTCGCGCGGCCCGCGGAACTCCAGGTCGGCATCGTCACCGCCGTCCTCGGCGGGCCGGTCTTCATCCATCTCGTACGACGGCGGAGGACGGCCCAGCTGTGAGGACCGGCAAGACCGCGAGGACCGGCAAGACCGCGAGGACCGGGGCGACCGTGAGGACCGGAACCACCGTGAAGACCAACCGTGCCGTGCGGAGCCCCGGCGGGCTCTCCTTCCGTCTGGACGTACGGGCCACCGTCGTCGTCGCCCTGCTGCTGCTCGTCGCGCTCGCCGCGAGCGTCGCGCTCATCGGCACCGGCGACTTCGAGATTCCGGCGGCCGACGTGCTCAGGACCCTGGCCGGCGAGGGCAACGCGAGCCAGGAATTCATCGTCAACGAACTGCGGCTGCCTCGCGTCCTGGTCGGACTGCTGGTCGGCGCCGCGCTCGGGCTGGGCGGGGCGCTCTTCCAGGCCATCTCGCGCAACCCGCTGGGCAGCCCGGACGTGCTCGGCCTCGGACAGGGCGCGACGGCCGGCGCCCTCACCATGATCGTGCTGTTCTCGGGGACCTCGGCCCAGGTCACCGTCGGCGCGCTGGTCGGCGGCCTGGTGACCGGCCTCGCCATCTACCTGCTCGCCTGGAAGCGGGGCGTGCACGGGTACCGGCTGGTCCTGGTCGGCATCGGCGTGTCCGCGATCGTCACGGCCGTCAACGGCTACCTGCTCACCCGGGCCGACATCGTCGACGCCTCCCGCGCCGTCGTGTGGATGACGGGCTCCCTCAACGGGCGCGACTGGGCGCACGTCTGGCCGCTGCTCGCCCTGTGCGCCGTCCTCGTCCCGCTGGTGCTCACCAACGGACGCGCGCTGCGGATGATGGAGATGGGCGACGACGTCTCGTACGCCCTCGGGGTGCGCGTCGAGCGCGTGCGGGCGCTGCTGATGGTGGCCGCCGTCCTGCTCACCGCCGCCGCCACCGCGGCCGCGGGGCCGGTCAGCTTCGTCGCCCTGACCGCGCCGCAGCTCGCCCGGCGCCTGACCCGCTCGCCGGGCCCCAACCTGCTGCCGTCCCTGTGCATGGGCGCCGCCCTGCTGGTCTCGGCCGACTGGATCTCCCAGCGGGCCTTCGGCGCCGACCAGCTGCCCGTGGGTGTCGTCACCGGCGTGCTCGGCGGCGTCTATCTGCTGTGGCTGCTGGTCACCGAGCGCAAGGCGGGCCGGATATGAGCGCCGGCGCCCAGGTCCGCAGCGGGCTGAACAACCAAAGGAGCAACGTGAACCGCCTGACCGCCGAGAACGTCACCCTCGCCTACGACCAGCGGGTCATCGCGGAGAAGCTGTCGGTGGAGATACCCGACAACTCCTTCACGGTGATCGTCGGCCCGAACGCGTGCGGCAAGTCCACCCTGCTGCGGGCGCTGTCGCGGATGCTGAAGCCCACCCAGGGCCGGGTGCTCCTCGACGGGTCGGTCATCCAGTCGATGCCCGCCAAGCAGGTCGCCCGCACCCTCGGCCTGCTGCCGCAGTCGTCCATCGCGCCCGACGGCATCACCGTCGGCGACCTCGTCGGCCGCGGCCGCTACCCGCACCAGGGCATCCTGCGCCAGTGGTCGACCGAGGACGAGCGGGTGGTCCAGGAGTCGATGGCGCAGACCGGCGTCCTGGAACTCGCCGACCGCTACGTCGACGAACTCTCCGGCGGCCAGCGCCAGCGCGTGTGGATCGCCATGGCGCTCGCCCAGCAGACCCCGCTGCTGCTCCTCGACGAGCCGACCACGTACCTCGACATCCAGCACCAGATCGACGTCCTCGACCTGTGCGCGGAACTCCACGAGGAGCAGGGCCGCACGCTCGTGGCCGTCCTGCACGACCTCAACCACGCCGCCCGGTACGCCACCCACCTCATCGCCCTGCGCGGCGGCGAGGTCATCGCCGAGGGCGCGCCGAAGGACATCGTCACGGCCGACCTGGTCGAGCGGGTCTTCGGGCTGCGCTGCCAGGTCATCGACGACCCGGAGACGGGCACGCCCCTGGTGGTGCCGGCCGCGCGCAAGGCACGGGACGCGGCGGGCGGCAAGCGGGAGAAGGCGGCGGCCTCGAAGGCTTCCTGAGGCGGGTTGCAGAGCACTTCCAGGGCGGGCTACAGAAGCTTTCTGAGGCGGAGCAGGTCGCGCAGGCCCGCCTCCAGCTTCACCCGGCCCGAGCCCCAGGCCTTGGCGAAATGCAGCTCGCCGTCGACCAGGGCCACCAGGTCGTCACCGGTCATCGCCAGCCTGATCTGCGCCTTCTCGCGCGGCGGCCCCTCAAGGGTCTCGCGTACGTCGATCCGGCCGTCCGCCATGCGCCCGGCGAAGGTGACGTCCAGGTCGGTGATGTGGCAGCTCACCGAGCGGTCCAGCTCGGCGGCCGACCGCACGTCCCCTTCGGCGCTGCCCATGGTGTCCGAAAGCTTCTCGAGTGCGGCGCGGCACTCCTCAGTCGTCGCCATCGGCACCGACGGTACCCCAGCGGTACGCGGTAGCGTCGGGGCATGAGCGACGCAGTACCGGAGCCGGAGCCGGACTCCCCGGGGACGGAGCAGGCGCACGAGCCCGCGGCCCCCGCGCCCCTGGACGTCCCCCGCCCTCCGACCGGCAACGCCGAGGTGGACGCCCGGCTGGCGCGGCTGGCCGACGCCGACCACCTGCCCACGGACGGACATGTCCAGGTGTACGAGGATGTACACCAGGGGCTGCGCGACGCGCTCACCGCGCTCGACGCCCGCCCGGGTCCTCCGGCGCCCCCACGGCCTCACGAACACAGGAGCTGAACCGAACGTGGCAGGAGTCGCACGCCGCCGTCTCGACGCGGAGCTGGTCCGCCGGAAGCTCGCGCGCTCGCGCGAGCACGCGAGCCAGCTGATCGCCGCCGGGCGGGTCCTGGTCGGCAAGACCGTCGCGACCAAGCCCGCCACGCAGGTGGAGACCGCCGCCGCGATCGTGGTGACCGCCGACGACAGCGACCCCGACTACGTCTCGCGCGGCGGCCACAAGCTGGCCGGCGCCCTCGCGGCCTTCGTGCCGCAGGGCCTCGTCGTCGAGGGCCGGCGGGCCCTGGACGCCGGCGCGTCCACCGGAGGCTTCACCGACGTACTGCTGCGCGCGGGTGCCGCGCACGTGGTCGCCGTCGACGTCGGCTACGGGCAGCTCGCCTGGTCGCTCCGGCAGGATGAACGCGTCACCGTCAAGGACCGTACGAATGTACGCGAGTTGACGCCGGAAGCGATCGACGGGGAGCCCGTGGACCTGGTCGTGGGGGATCTGTCCTTCATCCCGCTCGGACTGGTCCTGCCCGCGCTGGTGCGGTGCACCCGGCCGGACGCCGACCTGGTGATGATGGTGAAGCCGCAGTTCGAGGTCGGGAAGGAGCGGCTGGGCAGCGGGGGAGTGGTGCGCAGTGCGCAGCTGCGGTCCGAGGCCGTGACGGGGGTCGCCCGCCGGGCCTGGGACCTGGGGCTCGGCGTGAAGGGGGTCACGGCCAGTCCGCTGCCCGGTCCCTCCGGGAACGTCGAGTACTTTCTGTGGCTGCGGGCCGGGGCCGGTGAACTGGACCCGGCCGACGTTGACCGTGCAGTGGCGGAGGGGCCGCGTTGACACAGAACCGAGCTCGTACTGTTTTCCTGCTCGCCCACACCGGGCGTCCGGCGGCCATCCGCAGCGCGGAGCTCGTGGTCAAGGGACTGCTGCTGGCCGGCATCGGGGTGCGCGTCCTGGAGGCCGAGGCGCGCGACCTGCCGCTGCCGGCCGAGGTGGAGCTGGTCGGGGAGGCCACCCCGCAGTGCCTCGACGGCTGCGAGCTGCTGATCGTGCTGGGCGGTGACGGGACGCTGCTGCGCGGCGCCGAGTTCGCCCGCGCCTCCGGGGTGCCGATGCTCGGCGTCAACCTCGGCCGGGTCGGCTTCCTCGCGGAGGCCGAGCGCGACGACCTCGACAAGGTCGTCGACCGGGTGGTGAACCGGGCGTACGAGGTCGAGGAGCGGATGACGGTCGACGTCGTCGTGCACCGCAACGGCGACATCGTGCACACCGACTGGGCGCTGAACGAGGCGGCCGTGCAGAAGGCCGGTGCCGAGAAGCTGCTGGAAGTCGTGCTGGAGATCGACGGACGGCCGGTGACGGGCTTCGGCTGCGACGGCATCGTGCTGTCGACGCCGACCGGGTCGACGGCGTACGCCTTCTCGGCCGGCGGGCCGGTGGTGTGGCCCGAGGTGGAGGCGCTGCTGATGGTGCCGATCAGCGCGCACGCGCTGTTCGCCAAGCCGCTGGTGACCTCGCCGGACTCGGTGCTCGCGGTGGAGGTGCTGCCCCACATCCCGCCGGGTGTCCTGTGGTGCGACGGGCGGCGGACCGTGGAGCTGCCGCCGGGGGCGCGGGTGGAGGTCCGGCGGGGGGCGGTGCCGGTGCGGCTGGCCCGGTTGCATCACGCGTCGTTCACGGACCGGCTGGTGGCGAAGTTCGCGTTGCCGGTGTCCGGGTGGCGCGGGGCGCCGCACTAGGGCCTGTCTGACAATTCGCGTCGTCGCCCGGAGGGCGGCCTCGCGGCGTCAGGTGCGTGCTCTCGGCGTGCCGGGCGTAGAGCCTCGTACTGGATGTACTCGGCTCTGCGCCCGGTGCGGCGAGAGTGCGTGCATGGCGTCGCGAGGCAGGCGGGAATTGTCAGACAGGCCCTAGCGGACTCGAAGGGGTGGTTCCGTACGTCGCGGGGGGCGGGCGTGTTGTGGCTGGTCGCGCAGTTCCCCGCGCTCCTGGCGGCGTGCACCGCCCCGGCGTGACATGGGTGGCCTGTGTGCGCTTCCCGCCTTTCACCTCGTATGGTCGTGTCCGTGCTTGAGGAGATGCGGATACGGTCGCTCGGAGTCATCGACGACGCCGTTGTCGAGCTGTCGCCCGGGTTCACCGCGGTCACCGGTGAGACGGGTGCCGGCAAGACCATGGTGGTCACCAGCCTGGGGCTGCTGCTGGGCGGACGCGCGGACGCGGCGCTGGTGCGGATCGGGGCGAAGAACGCGGTCGTCGAGGGGCGGATCGCCGTACCCCCGGACGCCGCGGTCGCCGTCCGGGCCGAGGAGGCCGGGGCCGAGCTGGACGACGGGGCGCTGCTGATCAGCCGTACCGTCTCCGCCGAGGGCCGCTCGCGCGCGCACCTGGGCGGGCGCTCGGTGCCCGTGGGGATGCTCGCCGAGCTGGCCGACGAGCTGGTGGCCGTGCACGGGCAGACCGACCAGCAGGGGCTGCTCAAACTGACCCGGCAGCGGCAGGCGCTGGACCGGTACGCGGGTGACGCGGTCGCCGTACCGCTCACCAAGTACGCGGAGGCCCACCGGCGGCTGCGGGCCGTCGTCCGCGAGCTGGAGGAGATCACCACGCGCGCGCGTGAGCGCGCCCAGGAGGCCGACCTGCTGCGCTACGGCCTCGACGAGGTGGCGGCCGTCGAGCCGCGCGCCGGCGAGGACGTGGAACTGGCGGAGGAGGCGGAGCGGCTGGGGCACGCCGAGGCGCTCGCGTCGGCCGCCACCGCCGCGCACGCCGCGCTGGCCGGCAACCCGGAGGACCCCGAGGGCGTCGACGCGTCCACGCTCGTGGCGGGCGCCCAGCGGGCCCTGGACGCCGTACGGTCGCACGACCCGGCGCTGGCGGCGCTCGCCGAGCGGATCGGCGAGGTCGGGATCCTGCTGCGGGACGTGGCCGGGGAGCTGGCCGGGTACGCCGACGACCTGGACGCCGACCCGCTGCGGCTGGCGGCGGTCGAGGAGCGGCGGGCCGCGCTCACCGCGCTCACCCGGAAGTACGGCGAGGACGTCGCCGCCGTGCTGACCTGGGCCGAGCAGAGCGCCGCGCGGCTGACCGAGCTGGACGGCGACGACGAGCGGATCGGCGAACTGACCGCCGAACGCGACGCGCTCCGGGCGGAGCTGGGCGGGCTGGCGCAGGCGCTGACGGACGCGCGGACGGAGGCCGCCGAGCGGTTCGCCGCCGCGGTGACCGCCGAGCTGGCGTCGCTCGCCATGCCCCACGCGCGCGTGTCGTTCGCGATCCGGCAGACCGAGGACCCCGAGGGCGTGGAGGTCGACGGGCGTACGGTCGCGTACGGGCCGTCGGGCGTCGACGAGGTCGAGCTGCTGCTCGCCCCGCACCCGGGAGCGCCGGCGCGGCCGATCGCCAAGGGGGCGTCCGGCGGTGAGCTGTCGCGCGTGATGCTGGCGGTGGAGGTCGTTTTCGCGGGCACCGACCCGGTGCCGACGTACCTCTTCGACGAGGTCGACGCCGGTGTCGGCGGCAAGGCGGCGGTGGAGATCGGGCGGCGTCTGGCGCGGCTCGCGAAGAGCGCGCAGGTCGTGGTCGTCACGCACCTGCCGCAGGTGGCCGCGTTCGCCGACCGGCAGCTGCTGGTGGAGAAGACGAACGACGGGTCGGTGACCCGGTCCGGGGTGAAGGTCCTGGAGGGAGAGGAGCGGATCCGGGAGCTGTCCCGGATGCTGGCCGGCCAGGAGGACTCCGAGACCGCCCGGGCGCACGCGGAGGAACTCCTGGAGACGGCCCGCGCGGACGCGTAGGGGCACGGTCCGCCGCGCCCGTAGGGTGTCCGGATGATCAACCGCATCCGTCGGACCGGCGCCTCCCTCGCCCTCGCCGCCGCCCTCGCGCGCACCGGACTGGGCGCGCTGCGTGCCGCGGCGCCGGGCGGCCGGGAAAGGTGGGAGCGCGTCAACCACGCCGGATGGACCGTGGACCTGTACGCGGGGCCCGCCGCCGGCGTGGCGGCGGCCGTGGGGGCCGCCCGGGTGCGCCCCGCCGCGGGGTTCGCCGTGCTCGCGGCCGGGGTCTGCGGTGCCTACGACGACGTCGCGGGCGCCGGGGACGCCCGCAGCGGCTTCCGGGCGCATCTGGCCGCGCTGCGGGACGGCGAGGTCACCAGCGGGGCGGTGAAGCTGCTCGGGATCTCCGCGGCCGGGCTCGCCGCGGGCGCGGCGATGAGGGAACGGCCGCTGGACAAGGTGCTCGCGGGCGTCGTCGTCGCCGGGGCCGCGCACTTCGTGAACCTCGTGGACGTACGGCCCGGACGGGCCGGTGCGGTGGTCCTCGCGCTCGGGGCGCCCGGGCTGCTGCGCGGCGGGCCCGGCGCGGACACGGCGGCCGCCGCCATGGGGGCGGCCGCGGCCGTACTGCCCGACGACGCCGCCGGGCGCACGATGCTCGGCGACACGGGAGCACACGCGCTGGGAGCGGCCCTCGGGGTCGCGGTGGCCGCCGGGACCGGCCGGGCGGCGCTCGCCGCGCACGCCGTCGCGCTCGTGGCCGCCGCGGCGTGCGGAGAGAGGGTGAGCGAGGCCGCGCGCTCACTCGTGTGAGTGAATCGGCTCCACCTCGTTGCCCCGGAGGCCGCCCGCCCGCGACTGCCGTCGTTCCCGGAACACCCGTACGGCCTGGCATCCTTGACGGAGTAACGCGCGGGAAACCGCGCGACGCCCCCTCTCCCCACCATCCTTCTGTACGTTCTTCGTGACCGTCCCCCGCCGAACCAGGAGCCCCGGCCACGTGACCCCCGTGAGCAGCCACTCACCGCACGGCCAGTCGCCGCTGCGCACCGTGCAGGTGCTGGGCGGCGGCAACGCCGGCAGCAGCACGCACGTGCGGTCCCTGGCCGCGGGGCTCGTCGCACGGGGCGTGAAAGTGACGGTGTGCGCCCCCGCCGATGCGGAACGCATCTACGACTTCACCGGCGCCGGGGCCGACCACGTGCACGTGCCCCGCAGCAGCGACCCGGTCTCCGTGGCTGCGCTGCGCGCGGTGTGCGCGGACGCCGACCTGGTGCACGCGCACGGGCTGCACGCCTCCTTCCGTGCCGCGCTGGCCCTCGGCGGGCGGCGGGTCCGCACCCCCTTCGTCGTCACCTACCACGACCGGGCCCACGCCGAGGGCGCCCGCGCCCACCTGCTGCGCGTGCTGGAGCGGCGGGTGATGAGGGCCGCCACCGTGGTGCTCGGCGCCACCTCCGACCTGGTCGACAGGGCGCGGGGAACGGGCGCGCGGGACGCCCGGCTCGGCCCCGTCGCCCTCCCCGCCCGAGCGGCCCGGGCGGACGAGCCCGACGACCCCGACCGGCGGCGCCCCAAGCTCCGGGCCGAACTCGGCGCCATCGGCCGCCCGTTGCTGGTCGCGGTCGGTTCCCTGGAGCGGCACCGGGGGTACGACGTCCTGCTCGACGCGGCCCGTGTCTGGCGCCGGCTGGACCCGGTGCCGCTGGTCGTCATCGCCGGGGAGGGCCCCCTGCGCGCGGAGTTGCAGCGGCGGATCGAGGACGAGGGGCTGCCCGTGGTGCTCGTCGGCAGCCGCGACGACGTGCCCGACCTGCTGGCGGCGGCCGACCTCGCCGTGCTGCCGAGCCGCCGGGAGGCGCGTTCCGTCCTCGCCCAGGAGGCCCTCCACGCGCGCGTGCCGCTCGTCGCGAGCGACGTGGGAGGCGTCCCCGAACTCGTCGGCGACGCCGCCGAACTCGTCCCGGACGGCAACGCGCACGCGCTCGCCGACGCCGTCGTACGGCTGCTCGCCGACCCCGCGCGGTGCGAGGAGCTGAAGGACGAGGGCGTACGGCAGGCCGCCACCTGGCCGACCGAGGACGAGACCGTCGCCCAGGTCCTCAGCGTGTACGACGAGTTGACGCGGCCGACGCCCCTGCTCTAGGCGTGTGCCGGCCGGTTCGGGGCGCTGCCGCTAGGGCACGTGCCGGCGGGCGCGCAGGGCCAGGCTCAGCGCCAGCACGGTCTGCGGGTCGTCGAGGTCCGTGCCCAGCAGCTCCCCGATCCGGGCCAGCCGGTTGTAGAGCGTCTGCCGGTTGAGATGCAGCTCGCGTGCCGTCTCCGCCTTGCGGCCGGCGTGCGCCAGATACGTCTGGAGGGTGGGCAGCAGCGGCGGCTTGGAGCGGTTGTCGTGATCGCGCAGGGGGCCGATCGCCCGGTCCACGAAGGCCGCGAGGTCCGGATGCTCGCGCAGCCGCCACAGCAGCAGGTCGATGTCCAGGCGCCGGGCGTCGTACCAGGGCCGGTCGGTGAGCCCCTGGGCCGCGGCGGCCGTCTCCGCCGCGTGCCGCAGACCCGCCGACGCCCCCGCCCAGCCACCGGCCACCCCGACGACCACGACGGGCGGCCGCGCTCCCGGCGGCTGCATCCCGGCCCGCTCCACGCCCGCCCGCAACGCCGCCGCGACCCGGTCCGCGACCGCCGCCCGCTCCGACTCCGAACGCAGGCCCAGCAGGAGCGGGACCCGGCCCTCCACGGGACGTACGCCCAGCAGGACCGGCACCCCGACCGACGCCAGCTCCTCGGCGACCGCGCGCGCGAGCACCGCCCAGCCGCCGCCCGCGGGGGAGAGGGCGTCGTCCAGGCGCATCACCACCGGGAGCAGCGGGCCGGTGCCCGGCTTGAAGCCCAGCACGCGGGCCTGCGCCGGGGCGGCGTCCGCGGTGATCCGGCCCTCGGCGAGGTCGGTGAGGAAGTCGCCGCGCCCGCGCGCGGCCAGCTCCTCCTCCTGGCGCGCCTGCATCAGCACGACGGCGAGGATCCCGGCCGCCCGCTCCGCCGCCATCCGGTGCACCGGCGCCAGGGGGGACCGTACGGGCAGCAGGACGAGCCGCGCCCGCACCGAGCCGGTGCCGGGCCCGCCGCCGGGCACGTCCACCAGGACGGAACCCGCCGGGGGCGGGGCGTCCTTGTGCGGGCCGCGCAGCCCCTCCCACACCTGGAGCGCGTCGGCGCCCTCGGGGCCGGAGCCGGCGGCGTACAGCAGGCGGCCGTCGGTGGTCTCCAGGAAGACCGGGTTGTCGCCGAAGCCGGCCAGGATGCCGAGCACCTGCGGGACGCCGCCGCCGCCGAGCAGGGCCTCGGTGCAGCGGCGGTGGACCTCCTCGGCGCGCTGGAGCAGGGCGTAGTGGCCGTTGACGATCTCGGTGTGGATCTCCTCGGTGACCGTCACGAACGGCACCTCGCGGTGCAGCTGGACCAGCGGGAGGCCGGCGGCGCGGGCGGTGTCCACGAGAGCCGCGGGGAGCCTCGCGAAGCGCGGGCCCAGTTCCATGACGAGGGCCGCGATGCCGCGGTCGGCGAGGGTGCGGACGAAGGCGCGCTGTTCGGCGGGGCGGGTGCCGAGGCCGTAGCCGGTGGTGAGGAGGAGTTCGCCGCCCTTGAGGAGGGAGGCGATGTTGGGGACCTCGCCGGCGTGCACCCAGCGCACGGTGCGGTGCAGGCGGTCGGCGCCGGCGAGGATCTCCGGGAGGCCGCTGCGGAGGCCGGGGAGTTCCAGGGCGCGCTGCACGGTGATCCCCGTGGGCGGGGGTGCGCTGGGGGTGTTCATGCGGCGGACGGTACCTGGGGTGGGGGCGGCGGGGGGGCGTGGGGGTGCCGGGCCGGTGGTTGCGGGGTGCCCGGCGTGGGGGTGGAGCGGGGGTGGGTGTCGCGGCCCGGCGTGGCGGGGTGCCGCCGCGCCCACCCGTGCCGACCTGGGGGCACCTCCCAGGCCGTTCAGGCACTGGGGGAGGCACGACTGCCCGCGGCCATGGGCGGCGGCAGGGAGCGGAGGCCCCCTGCCGCTGGTGTCAGCCTCCGTACGCGCCGCTCGCCGTGAGGCGCAGGGCCGTGTCGATCAGGGGGACGTGGCTGAAGGCCTGGGGGAAGTTGCCGACCTGGCGCTGGAGGCGGGGGTCCCATTCCTCGGCCAGGAGGCCCAGGTCGTTGCGCAGGGCGAGGAGCTTCTCGAAGAGCTTGCGGGCCTCGTCCACGCGGCCGATCATCGCCAGGTCGTCGGCCATCCAGAACGAGCAGGCCAGGAAGGCGCCCTCGTCGCCGGGGAGGCCGTCCACTCCCTCGTCGCCGCCCTCGGTCGGGTAGCGCAGGATGAAGCCGTCCGACGTGGACAGCTCCCGCTGGATGGCCTCGATGGTGCCGATCACCCGCTTGTCGTCCGGCGGCAGGAAGCCCATCTGCGGGATCAGCAGCAGGGAGGCGTCCAGCTCCTGGGAGCCGTAGGACTGGGTGAAGGTGTTGCGTTCCTTGTCGTAGCCCTTCTCGCACACGTCCCGGTGGATGTCGTCGCGCAGCTGCTTCCAGCGCTCCAGCGGGCCGTCGGCGTCGCCGGACTCGATCAGCTTGATGGTGCGGTCGACGGCGACCCAGGCCATCACCTTGGAGTGCACGAAGTGGCGGCGCGGACCGCGCACCTCCCAGATGCCCTCGTCCGGCTCCTGCCAGTGGTCCTCCAGGTAGCGGATCAGCTTGAGCTGGAGCACCGAGGCGTAGTCGTTGCGGGACAGGCCCGTCATGTGGGCCAGGTGCAGGGCCTCGGTGACCTCGCCGTACACGTCCAGCTGGAGCTGGTGGGCGGCGCCGTTGCCGACCCGGACCGGCCCGGAGTTCTCGTAGCCGGGCAGCCAGTCCAGCTCCGCCTCGCCCAGCTCGCGCTCGCCGGCGATGCCGTACATGATCTGCAGGTTCTCCGGGTCGCCGGCGACCGCGCGCAGCAGCCACTCCCGCCAGGCGCGGGCCTCCTCGCGGTAGCCGGTGCGCAGCAGCGAGGAGAGGGTGATCGCCGCGTCGCGCAGCCAGGTGTAGCGGTAGTCCCAGTTGCGGACGCCGCCGATCTCCTCCGGCAGGGAGGTGGTGGGCGCGGCGACGATGCCGCCGGTGGGGGCGTAGGTGAGGGCCTTGAGCGTGATCAGGGAGCGGACCACGGCCTCGCGGTAGGGCCCGTGGTACGTACAGTGCTCGACCCACTCGCGCCAGAAGTCCTCCGTCGCCTCCAGGGACTGCTCCGGCTCCGGCAGCGCGGGTGCCCCCTTGTGCGAGGGCTCCCAGGAGATGGTGAAGGCGATCCGGTCACCCGGCGCGACCGTGAAGTCCGCGTACGTGGTCAGCGCCTTGCCGTAGGTCTCGACCTCGGTGTCGAACCACACGGAGTCGGGGCCCGCGACGGCCACCGTCCGGCCGTCCTGCTTGTGCACCCACGGGACCACCCGGCCGTAGCTGAAACGCATCCGCAGCTCCGAGCGCATCGGCACCCGGCCGGAGACGCCCTCCACGATCCGGATCACCTGCGGCGCGCCGTCGCGCGGCGGCATGAAATCGGTCACCCGGACCGTGCCGCGCGGGGTGTCCCACTCGGACTCCAGGATCAGCGAGTCGCCGCGGTAGCTCCGCCGGGCGGCGTTCGGCGGCTCGGCGCCGGGGGCGAAGGCCGGACCGAGCCGCCAGAAGCCGTGTTCCTCGGTGCCCAGCAGACCGGCGAAGATGGCGTGCGAGTCGAAGCGGGGCAGGCACAGCCAGTCGACTGTGCCGTCCCGGCAGACCAGGGCAGCGGTCTGCATGTCTCCGATGAGTGCGTAGTCTTCGATGCGCCCGGCCACGTGCAACTCCAGTCGAACGGCCACGTCACCCCGCGTGGGGGCGGTCGCTAGTGCGGTCAAGGGGGGTTTGTCATGCGTCGTTGAGCCATGAAGCAAAGCAGCCGTCCGGCCGTGAAGCCAAACGCTGTGCCGCAAACGACAATTGTTGCTCAACGAATCGCTGCTCAACGAACTGACGAGCTCTCGTGGTTCCGGTTCTGACGGGCGAGGGGTGGTGCCGTGTCGCCGGGCGGGCTCGGCAGCGAACGTCCGAGCAGGATACGACGCACGTAGATGATCTGTGTGCCGCTCCGGACAACGCGGATCCGCCGAACGGGTGAGCACCCGGTGAGGAAACGGTGAGCCGCGCGCCTGGGTGACCGGGCGTGCGCGGAGGGTGGCCGGAAGCCATCGCCCCGAGGCGCTGATACGCTGGTAGCCCGTGGACCGGTGGGAGAAAAACCCCGGAACCGCAGCGACGGCGCCGCCGACGACGACCCGGGACCACCGGGTGGCACGACGAGCGCACCGCACCCCAGATCGCGACCACGGGAGCCCCCTCTTGGCCATGCCGCCCGCCGTTTTTCGAAACAGCACAGCCTCGACGACCAAGCACATCTTCGTCACCGGGGGTGTCGCCTCCTCGCTCGGCAAGGGGCTGACCGCCTCCAGCCTCGGCATGCTGCTCAAGGCACGGGGTCTGCGCGTCGTGATGCAGAAGCTCGACCCGTACCTCAATGTCGACCCTGGCACGATGAACCCCTTCCAGCACGGTGAGGTGTTCGTCACCAACGACGGTGCCGAGACCGACCTGGACATCGGACACTACGAGCGCTTCCTCGACCGTGACTTGGACGGCTCCGCCAATGTCACTACAGGCCAGGTGTACTCGACGGTGATCGCCAAGGAGCGGCGCGGCGAGTACCTGGGCGACACCGTGCAGGTCATCCCGCACATCACCAACGAGATCAAGCACCGCATCCGCCGTATGGCGACGGACGAGGTCGACGTCGTGATCACCGAGGTCGGCGGCACGGTCGGCGACATCGAGTCGCTGCCGTTCCTGGAGACCGTCCGCCAGGTGCGGCACGAGGTGGGCCGGGACAACGTCTTCGTCGTCCACATCTCGCTCCTGCCGTACATCGGCCCCTCGGGTGAGCTGAAGACCAAGCCGACCCAGCACAGCGTGGCCGCGCTGCGCAACATCGGTATCCAGCCGGACGCGATCGTGCTGCGCTGCGACCGCGAGGTGCCGACCGCGATCAAGCGCAAGATCTCCCTGATGTGCGACGTCGACGAGGCCGCCGTGGTGGCCTGCCCCGACGCCCGCTCGATCTACGACATCCCGAAGGTCGTGCACACCGAGGGCCTGGACGCCTACGTCGTGCGCAAGCTGGACCTGCCGTTCCGCGACGTGGACTGGACGACCTGGGACGACCTGCTCGACCGGGTCCACAACCCCGACCACGAGATCGTCATGGCCCTGGTCGGCAAGTACATCGACCTGCCCGACGCCTACCTGTCGGTCACCGAGGCGCTGCGCGCGGGCGGCTTCGCCAACAAGGCCCGCGTGAAGATCAAGTGGGTCACGTCCGACGACTGCAAGACCCCGGCCGGCGCCAAGGCGCAGCTCGGCGACGTCGACGCGATCTGCATCCCCGGCGGCTTCGGCGACCGCGGCGTGCTCGGCAAGGTCGGCGCGATCAAGTACGCCCGCGAGAACAAGATCCCGCTGCTGGGCCTGTGCCTGGGCCTGCAGTGCATCGTGGTCGAGGCCGCGCGCAACCTGGCCGGCATCACCGACGCCAACTCCACCGAGTTCGACCCGGCCACCTCCCACCCGGTCATCTCGACCATGGCCGAGCAGCTGGACATCGTGGCCGGCGAGGGCGACATGGGCGGCACCATGCGGCTCGGCATGTACCCGGCCAAGCTGGCCGAGGACTCCATCGTCCGCGAGGTCTACGACGGCAAGGAGTACGTCGAGGAGCGGCACCGCCACCGCTACGAGGTGAACAACGCCTACCGCGCGGAGCTGGAGAAGAAGGCCGGGATCGTCTTCTCGGGCACCTCCCCGGACGGCAAGCTCGTCGAGTACGTCGAGTATCCGCGTGACGTCCACCCCTACCTGGTCGCCACGCAGGCGCACCCGGAGCTGCGCTCGCGTCCGACCCGCCCGCACCCGCTGTTCGCCGGGCTGGTCAAGGCCGCGGTCGAGCGGAAGACGGGGAAGACGTCGAAGTAGCACACCGGTTGTACGGTGGCCGGGGCACGCGCATTCAAACGCGCGGGCCCCGGCTTTTCGCGTACGTCTGAAAGGGCAGGTCTGGCATGACGGGCAGCACCATCAAGGACATCGCCGAGGAGTGGGAGGTGCGGGGCACCGCGACCCCCTTCCAGGGCAAGAAGACCTCCGTCCGCACGGACGACGTGGTGATGCCCAACGGCACCGTGGTGACCCGCGACTACCAGGTCCACCCCGGCTCCGTGGCCGTGCTGGCCCTGGACGACGAGGGCCGGGTCCTGGTCATCCGGCAGTACCGGCACCCCGTGCGCGAGAAGCTGTGGGAGATCCCGGCCGGCCTGCTCGACGTCCCCGGTGAGAACCCGCTGCACGCCGCCCAGCGCGAGCTGTACGAGGAGGCGCACGTCAAGGCCGAGGACTGGCGGGTGCTGACCGACGTCTACACCACCCCCGGCGGCTGCGACGAGGCCGTACGGATCTTCCTCGCGCGGAACCTGTCGGAGGCCGAGGGGGAGCGCTTCGCGGTCGAGGACGAAGAGGCCGACATGGAGCTGGCGCGGGTCCCCGTCGGGGACCTGGTGCGGGGCGTGCTCGCGGGTGACCTGCACAACAACTGCCTGGTGGTGGGGGTGCTCTCGCTGGTCGCGGCGGAGCGGGGCGACGGGCTCGACGCCCTGCGCCCGGCGGAGGCCCCCTGGCCGGCGCGCCCGTTCGAGGCCTGAGCACGCCGGGCGGCCCAGCCCACGGAGGGACCCGGGAGCGCCCGGTGGCCCGCGGAGGGACCCGAGAGCCCCCGGTGGCTCGTGGAGCGCTCCGGTGTGACGATCGGTTGATCCGATCGGGGGATGTGCCCGCCCTGCTCCACCGGGAACGTCGCAGAGCGTGAACTAGGCTCTGGAAGCGCCCGAACCGGGGTTCCGGCGGGCACCGGCGTGCGGTGGGATCGGGAGTGTGGCCCGTGACGGATCAGGCGGTGGACACGGACGGCGTACGGCTGTCGGAGGACCCTGAGCAGCATCGGTTCCTGGGCCGCCACCGGGAACTGAAGGAGCTGCGCGCCGACATCGAACGCGCGGGTCTGGACACCCTCTCCGGCCGCAAGGCCCCCCGCGCGCGCGTGCTGCTCATCGCGGGGCGCCCCGGGTCCGGCCGCACCGCGCTCGCCGAGGAGCTGGCCGCCCAGGTCGCGGACGCCTACCCCGACGGCGTGCTGCGGGCCCGGCTGAGCGAGCCGGACGGCACGCGCGTGCCCGTCGGGCGCCTCGCCCGGGAACTGCTCACCGAGCTGGACCGCCCCACCCCGCCCGGCGCGGGCGAGGACGACCTCACCGAGGCCCTGCGCACCGCCCTCGCCGACCGCAGGGTCCTCCTCCTGCTCGACGACGCCGCCGACGCCGAGCAGGTCGACGCCCTGCTGCCGGACGCCCCGGACTGCCTGGCCGTCGTCGTCGCCCAGGGCCCGCTGACCGGCATCGCGGACGTCCGCCCGTGCACGCTGGGCGGCCTGGACACCAAGTCGGCGGTGGAGCTGCTGTCCCGGCACACCGGCTCCGTGCGGATCACCGTCGACCCCCGGGCCGCCGAGCAGCTGGTCGAGGTCTGCCAGGCCCAGCCCGCCGCGCTGACCCTCGCGGGCGGCTGGCTCGCCGCCCGGCCCCAGGCGGCCGTCGCGGACCTCGCCAAGCACGTGCACGCCGAGGGCGACGAGGGCACCCCGCTCAGCCGTGTCTTCCGCCTCGTCCACGCGTCCCTGCCCAGCCCCGCCGCCCGGATGCTGCGCCTGCTCTCCCTCGCCCCGGCCGGCCTGGTCGACCCGCACACCGCCTCCGCGCTCGCCGGCTGCTCGGTGCACGGCGCCCGCACCACCCTGGACGACTTCGTCGCCCTCGGCGTACTGCGCGCGGCCGGCTCCCCGCTGCCCGCGTACGAGGTGCCCGGGTGCCTGCACGCCCAGCTGGCGGCCCTCGCCAAGCGGCACGAGCGGCCCGCCGAGCTCCAGCTGGCCCGCGCCCGGATGCTGGAGCGGACGGTGCGGCTGCTCCAGTCCTGCCGGGCGGTGACCGAGACCGACAGCCCGCAGGCCCGCGAGAAACTCCTCGCGATGCCGCGAGCCGTGCGCTTCCCGCACCCGAGGGCCGCCGCCGACTGGCTGCGCGCCCGCCGGCCCGCCCTGCTGGCATCCGCCCGGCTCGCGGTCGCCGACGGGGAGCTGGACACCCTCGCCCGGCGGCTGATGTCCCAGCTGGTGCGGGCCATGGTGGCCCACTTCGGTACCCAGGCGGCGGCCCCCGACCTCTACGGCATCCACCGCCTCGTCCTCGACGTGGCCGAGCGCCGCGAGCTGCCCCGCGAGAAGGCGGCGGCCCTGCTGAACCTGGCCGACCTCGACGCCCGCACCGGCCGCACCGCCGAGGCCCTGGCCCGCTACCGGGCCGCGCTGGACGCCGGACGCGAGGCGAACGACCCGTACGCGACCGCCCGCGCGATGGAATCCGTAGGCGGCGCCCACCTGGAGCTGGGGGACTACGACCGGGCCGCCGACTGGTTCGGCCGGGCCCTGGCCCAGCGGCTCGCCCGGGACGAGCGCGCGGACGCCGCCCGCCTCTACGGCCGCGTCGCCACCGCCCACACCTACGCCGGGCGCTACGGCGAGGCGCTGCGGGGCTGGCGGGCCGCGGTCGCCGGGTACCGGAAGACGGGCGACGTCGCCGCGCACGCACGGGCGTTGAGCGAGCTGGCCCGCGTCCAGGAGTACGCCGGACGCCCCGAGGAGTCGCTGCGCACCTGCCAGGAGGCCGTGGAGTGGGCCCGCCGGGCCGAGGACGTCCGGCTCCAGGCCGCGCTGCACCTGCGGCTGGCCGACACCCTCGACCGGCTCGGCGATCCCACGGCGGCCGGACTCCAGCGGAGCACCGCGGATCGCATGCTGAGGGAAGATCCCGCCGAAGCCTGCGAAATCCGCAGCGCATCCTCTGAAGATTGATGCTTTGAAAGGCTAGACAGAGAGAACACCTTCATTAGACTGGCTCTGCCGCACCTTCTTGCGGTCTCTCCCGTTGCGCCCTCGTGTGCGCGGGTATGTGTAGCAATAGCCATTTCTCTGAGCCAAGGACCGTGATCGACGTGAAGGTCGGCATCCCCCGCGAGGTCAAGAACAACGAGTTCCGGGTGGCCATCACCCCCGCCGGCGTGCACGAGCTGGTGCGCCACGGTCACCAGGTCGTCATCGAGCGCGACGCCGGCGTCGGCTCCTCGATCCCGAACGAGGAGTACGTCGCGGCCGGCGCGCGGATACTCGACACCGCCGACGAGGTCTGGGCCACCGCCGACCTGCTGCTGAAGGTCAAGGAGCCCATCGCGCAGGAGTACCACCGCCTCCGCAAGGACCAGACGCTCTTCACCTACCTGCACCTGGCCGCCTCCAAGGAGTGCACGGACGCCCTCATCGAGTCCGGCACCACCGCGATCGCCTACGAGACGGTCGAGCTGCCCAACCGCGCGCTGCCGCTGCTCGCCCCGATGTCCGAGGTCGCGGGCCGGCTGGCCCCCCAGGTCGGCGCCTACCACCTGATGGCGGCCAACGGCGGGCGCGGCGTGCTGCCCGGCGGTGTCCCCGGCGTGCTGGCCGGCAAGGCCGTCGTCATCGGCGGCGGCGTCTCCGGCTGGAACGCGGCGCAGATCGCCATCGGCATGGGCTTCCACGTGACCCTGCTCGACAAGGACATCAACAAGCTCAAGGAAGCCGACAAGATCTTCGGCACGAAGATCCAGACCGTCGTCTCCAACGCCTTCGAGCTGGAGAAGGCCTGCCTGGACGCCGACCTCGTGATCGGCGCCGTGCTGATCCCGGGCGCCAAGGCCCCGAAGCTGGTCACCAACGAGCTGGTGTCCCGGATGAAGCCCGGAAGTGTGCTTGTCGACATCGCGATCGACCAGGGCGGCTGCTTCGAGGACTCCCACCCGACCACGCACGCCGAGCCGACCTTCCCGGTCCACAACTCGGTCTTCTACTGCGTCGCCAACATGCCCGGCGCCGTCCCGAACACCTCCACCTACGCGCTGACCAACGCCACGCTGCCGTACATCGTGGAGCTGGCGAACCGCGGCTGGGCCGACGCGCTGCGCCGCGACCCGGCGCTCGCCAAGGGTCTCAACACCCATGACGGCAAGGTCGTTTACAAGGAGGTCGCCGAGGCGCACGGCCTCGAGCACGTCGAACTGGCCTCGCTGCTCGCCTAAGTCACCAAGTGGCAAAGGCGACACGTCAACAGTCGCCGTCAACCCCGCGCACCCGGCCGGACCTTGCCCGACAAGGTCCGGCCGGGTGTGTGTATGGTCACTTTGCGATTCTCGGCCAACTCGCCTCGAACGTAACGCTTCAACCGATTCGCGCACCGGTGAAACCTGCTGTGCGACGGCCGTACGCCCTTGACAGAGGGATGTTTCATTGCCGACACATCGGGCCGGGTCCGGCGGATTGTGTTGCTGCGGACGGCCGACACGCCATAGAGTCGCCGAACGTCGGCATGGTGCCACGCTGACCTGTCGAGAAGTTTCCTGGTCACCAAGGAGGTAAGACGACTTGTGAATGAGTCGACATTTACTCCCGGGGGTGGTCAACCAGGAACGCCTGCACGGGCCCACGGCCCCGGGCGTCTCGAGGCTGTCGGCTCCGTCGCTGTACGCACCTTCGCAGCCGCCCACCAGAGTCCGCAGGCAACTCAGACAGCACACATGAGTATGGATGGCCAACACGTGAACGCCATGGCCGGCGACGGAAGTGGCGCGCCCCGCAACCACTTCGCCGACTACGACGAACTGCCCGAGGGGCACTTCTACGACCCGGACGCGGAGTACGAGCCCGATCCCGAGTACGCCGCCACGCTCGCGCCCGACGCGGCCCGACAGCGCCGTGAGCGCATCGGTCCGACCGGACGCCCGCTGCCGTACTTCCCGATCCCGGGCCCGCTGACCGATCACGGCCCCGCGAAGATCATCGCGATGTGCAACCAGAAGGGCGGCGTCGGCAAGACCACGTCGACCATCAACCTGGGTGCCGCGCTCGCCGAGTACGGGCGCCGGGTGCTGCTCGTCGACTTCGACCCGCAGGGCGCGCTGTCGGTCGGTCTCGGCGTCAACCCGATGGAGCTTGACCTCACCGTCTACAACCTGCTCATGGAGCGGGGCATGGCGGCCGACGAGGTGCTGCTGAAGACGGCGGTCCCCAACATGGACCTGCTGCCCAGCAACATCGACCTGTCGGCGGCCGAGGTGCAGCTCGTCAGCGAGGTCGCGCGCGAGTCGACGCTCCAGCGGGCGCTGAAGCCGCTGATGGACGACTACGACTTCATCGTGATCGACTGCCAGCCCTCGCTCGGCCTGCTGACGGTGAACGCGCTGACGGCCGCGCACAAGGTGATCGTGCCGCTGGAGTGCGAGTTCTTCGCGCTGCGCGGTGTGGCGCTGCTGACCGAGACCATCGAGAAGGTCCAGGAGCGGCTCAACCCCGACCTGGAGCTCGACGGCATCCTCGCCACGATGTACGACTCGCGCACGGTGCACAGCCGTGAGGTGCTCGCGCGTGTCGTCGAGGCGTTCGACGACCACGTCTACCACACGGTCATCGGGCGCACGGTCCGCTTCCCGGAGACCACGGTCGCCGGTGAGCCGATCACCACGTACGCCTCCAACTCCGTCGGTGCCGCCGCCTACCGCCAGCTCGCCAGGGAGGTGCTCGCCCGGTGTCACGCCGAGTGAGTCTGCCGGGGGCCGACGAACTCTTCCGTACGACCGGGGGGATGGGGCTCCAGGCGTCCTCCCCGCGGCGACCGGCCAACGGGGAAGCCCGGGTGCCGTCGCCGGCGGGGGAGAGCGACCAGGCCGCCGCCGAGGACGCGCCGCAGTCGGTGCCCGCGCAGGGCGGTGACGGCGAGGGCGCGGAGCACGCCGCGGCGGACGCGGAACCGGGCTCGGCGGGCGAGTCGCGCAGCCGGGGCACGGAGCGCTCCGCGCGGGGCGCCGGGCCGGGCGCGGGCGCGCAGGAAGGTTCTGCCGCCGGCCAGTCCCGCAAGCGGGGACGGGCCGCCGCACGGCGTCCCAGCGGCCGGGAGCGCCACGACGAGAAGATCACCGTGTACGTCTCCGCCGAGGAGCTGATGGACCTGGAGCACGCCCGTCTGGTGCTCCGCGGCGAGCACGGACTGGCCGTGGACCGCGGCCGCATCGTCCGCGAGGCGGTCGCCGTGGTCCTCGCCGACCTGGAGACCCGCGGGGACGCCAGCATCCTCGTACGACGGCTGCGCGGACGGTAGCGGTAGCCTGCGGGGGCCATGACCTCGAACGACGCCCCCCGCCCCGGTGCCCGCGCCGGCCGTCGGCGTGCGCTGGGGAGAGGGCCGGGCGAGTCACCGGCGACGTCGCCCGCCGAGCAGGCCCCGCCGTCCCCCGCGACGTCCGGGGAGGCGGTCTCCGGCGGCCCCCTGGCGGAACCGGAGCCCGTGTCCGCCGGTACGCCCGCCGGTCCGGCGGTCCCCTCCACGGGTGGGGCGACGCCCCCGGAGGCCCCCCGCGCGGTGGTGGCGCCCGAGTCCGAGCCGGGACTGTCCCCGGAGGCTGGGCCCCTGGGGCCCCAGGACGGGACGGCGAGCCCCCGTGCGGTGGCCGGACCGCCCGCGCCCGCCACGGCGGCGGAGGACGCCCTCACGGGCCGCGAGCACGCCGCGAGGGAAGACGCCCCCGACACCTCCGACACTCCCGCGAGCCGTGAGAGTGCCGCGCAGGACGGCGTGGGCACGCAGCGGGACGCCGAGAGCGCGTCGCGGGACGCCGGGGCGGATGCGATGGTGGCGCACGGTGATGGGACGGGCCCCGCGTCGCCGCCCCCCGGCGATCGGGCGGATCCCGCGTCGCCGCCCCCTGGCGGGCGGACGCCCCCCGTGTCCGGAGTCGCCCCGGGCCGGGCGGCCGGGGGTTCCGCGCTCCCGCCCGGGCGGGGAGACACGCGCCACACCCCTCCGTCGGAGGAGGCGGACGACGGTGTCTTCAAGGTGCGGCTCGCCAACTTCGAGGGGCCCTTCGACCTCCTCCTCCAGCTGATCGCCAAGCACAAGATGGACGTCACCGAGGTCGCGCTCTCCAAGGTGACCGACGAGTTCATGGCGCACATCCGGGCGATGGGGCCGGACTGGGACCTCGACGAGACAACCGAGTTCCTGGTGGTCGCGGCCACTCTGCTCGACCTGAAGGCGGCCCGGCTGCTGCCCGCCGCCGAGGTCGAGGACGAGGCCGACCTGGCGCTGCTGGAGGCCCGCGACCTGCTCTTCGCGCGGCTTCTCCAGTACCGCGCGTACAAGCAGATCGCGGAGATCTTCAACGAGCGGCTCGAAGCCGAGGCCCGCCGCTACCCCCGTACCGTCGGCCTGGAGCCCCACCACGCCGAGCTGCTGCCCGAGGTCGTGATCAGCATCGGCCCCGAGGGCTTCGCCAAGCTCGCCGTCAAGGCGATGCAGCCCAAGCCGAAACCGCAGGTCTACGTCGAGCACATCCACGCGCCCCTGGTCAGCGTGCAGGAGCAGGCGGGGATCGTCGTCGCCCGGCTGCGGGAGCTGGGCGAGGCCAGCTTCCGGGTGCTGGTCGAGGACACCGACGACACGCTGACCGTCGTGGCCCGCTTCCTCGCCCTGCTGGAGCTGTACCGGGAGAAGGCCGTGGCACTGGACCAGGAGACCGCGCTCGGCGACCTGCTGGTGCGCTGGACCGGTGGGGACGGGGAAGCCGAGCCGGTGGTGACCGACGAGTTCGACCGGCCGCCCGAGGAGATCCGGGAACCCGAGGAGGAGAAGAAGGCGTGAGCGACGAGACCTCCCTTGCCGTGGGCGGACAGCGCGCCGTCGCCGACCTCGAACTCAGGCCCGCCCTCGAAGCCGTCCTCATGGTCGTCGACGAGCCCGCGACCGAGGAGCACCTGGCGAAGATCCTGCAGCGGCCCCGGCGGCAGATCGCGGACGCCCTGCGCGAGCTGGCCGACGAGTACACCGTGCAGCGACGCGGCTTCGAGCTGCGCCTGATCGCCGGCGGCTGGCGCTTCTACACCCGCCCCGAGTACGCGGCGGCCGTCGAGGGCTTCGTCCTGGACGGCCAGCAGGCCCGCCTCACACAGGCCGCGCTGGAGACCCTCGCGGTGGTCGCCTACCGCCAGCCGGTCAGCCGCAGCCGGGTCTCCGCGGTGCGCGGGGTGAACTGCGACGGCGTGATGCGCACCCTCCTCCAGCGGGGCCTGGTGGAGGAGGCGGGCACGGAACCCGAAACAGGTGCGATCCTGTACGTGACGACGAACTACTTCCTGGAGCGGATGGGCCTTCGCGGCCTGGACGAGCTCCCGGAGCTCGCGCCCTTCCTCCCGGAGGCGGCGGCGATCGAGTCCGAGACACTGGAAGGGGTCCCGTCGTTCGATCCGGACGCCCCGGATTCCGAGGACGCAGACGACAAGACGGAACTTTGATGCGAAGCAGCAGCGGCAGGAACAGCAGCGGAAACAACGGCGGGAGCCGTGGTGGCAACAGCGGCGGCCGCGGCGGGAGCAGCGGGGGCCGCGGGAACTTCCGCGGCGCCGGCAACAACCGCGACGACAAGCAGGGCGGCCGTCCGAAGAAGCCGCGCCCCGAGGAGCGGCGCTACGACGTGGGCCCCGGCGCCACCCAGGAGGGTCCGAAGTCGGGCCGCGGCCCCGCGGCCCGAGGCGGCGCCAAGGGCGGGCCGAAGAAGCCCCTCCAGCGCGGGCGCTCGGTCCCGGCGACCTCCCGTGAGTACGAGGCCCGGGCCGAGGAGCGCAACCGGGAGCGCTACGCGGGCAAGAAGGACGTCAAGATCCCGAAGACCTTCCCGGGCGCCGAGCAGGAGGGCGAGCGGCTCCAGAAGGTCCTCGCACGCGCGGGCTACGGCTCCCGGCGCTCCTGCGAGGAGCTGATCGAGCAGGCGCGCGTCGAGGTCAACGGCGAGATCGTCCTCGAGCAGGGCAAGCGGGTCGACCCGGAGAAGGACGAGGTCAAGGTCGACGGCCTGACCGTCGCCACGCAGTCGTACCAGTTCTTCTCGCTCAACAAGCCCGCCGGTGTCGTCTCCACCATGGAGGACCCGGACGGCCGCCAGTGCCTCGGTGACTACGTCACCAACCGGGAGACCCGCCTCTTCCACGTGGGCCGGCTCGACACCGAGACCGAGGGCGTCATCCTGCTCACCAACCACGGTGAGCTGGCCCACCGCCTGACCCACCCCCGGTACGGCGTGAAGAAGACCTACCTCGCGCACATCGTGGGCCCGATCCCGCGCGACCTCGGCAAGCGCCTGAAGGACGGCATCCAGCTGGAGGACGGGTACGCGCGCGCGGACCACTTCCGGGTCGTGGAGCAGACCGGCAAGAACTACCTGGTCGAGGTCACCCTCCACGAGGGCCGCAAGCACATCGTGCGCCGGATGCTGGCCGAGGCGGGCTTCCCCGTCGACAAGCTGGTGCGCACCGCCTTCGGTCCGATCACGCTGGGCGACCAGAAGTCGGGCTGGCTGCGCCGGCTGTCCAACACGGAGGTCGGGATGCTGATGCAGGAGGTCGACCTCTAGCCGTCCGCCCGAGGGGTTGTTCCGAGCACCCGCTCTCTTTATAGTCGTAGTGACTATTAAGGGGGTGGGTGCTCGTGCGCGGCTACGACAAGCACGCCTTCGAGCCTTTCGCCGTCACCGTGGACCTCGCCGTCCTCACCCTGCGCGCGGGCGCGCTGCACGTGCTGCTCGTCGAGCGGGGGCAGGAGCCGTACGCCGGCCGCTGGGCCCTGCCCGGCGGCTTTCTGCTGCCCTCCGAGTCGGCGGAGACGGCGGCCCGCCGGGAGCTGGCCGAGGAGACCGGCCTGGCGGACGTGACCGGCCTGCACCTGGAGCAGCTGCGCACCTACAGCGAGCCGGACCGGGACCCCAGGATGCGGGTCGTGTCGGTCGCCTTCGCCGCCCTGCTGCCCGACCCTCCCGAGCCGCGCGCCGGCACCGACGCCGCCGAGGCCCGCTGGGTGCCGTACGACGCGGCCGTGGACCTCGCCTTCGACCACGGCCGCATCCTGGCCGACGCCCGGGAACGGGTCGGCGCCAAGCTGGAGTACACCTGCCTGGCCACCGCCTTCTGCCCGGCCGAGTTCACGCTCGGTGAGCTGCAACAGGTCTACGAGACGGTGTGGGGCACGGCCCTGGACCGGCCCAACTTCCGCCGCAAGGTCCTCGCCACCCCCGGCTTCGTCGAGGCCGTCCCGGGCGCCGCCCGCCTCACCGGCGGCCGGGGCAAACCGGCCGCGCTCTACCGCGCCGGTCCCGCCACCGCCCTGCACCCGCCCCTGCTGCGTACCCCTCGGGAAGGACGCCCCGCATGACCACCACCGTCACCAAGCGCGCCGCCACGGGGGCGCTCACCGGACTCGCCCTCGGGGACGCGCTGGGCTTCCCGACCGAGTTCAACGACGTCCCGTCGATCCTCGCCAAGTTCGGCCCGTGGCGGGAGATGGAGCTGCCCCGGCCGGCGATCGTCACCGACGACACGCAGATGACGCTGGCGCTGGGCCGCGGTCTGCGCACGGCGATGGACCGGGGCCCGCTCGGACCCAAGCGCATGGAACGGCCGGTGCGCGAGGAGTTCGTCGACTGGTACCAGTCGCCGGAGAACAACCGGGCTCCGGGCAACACCTGCCTCACGGCATGCAACCTCCTGAAGGCCCCGGACCGCCCCTGGCAGGACGCCTCCCAGGTCCACTCCAAGGGCTGCGGAGCCAACATGCGCGTCGCGCCGGTCGGACTCGTCCCCGGCCTCAGCGACGAACAGCGCGCGGGCGCCGCCCAGTTGCAGTCCGCGCTCACCCACGGCCACCCCACCGCGCTCGCCGCGTCCGACCTCACCGCGCACGCCGTACGGCTGCTCGCCGAGGGGGCCGAGCCGACCGGACTGGTCGGACTGCTGCGGTCGTACGCCTACGACAACCGCACCCGCTACCACGAGCGCTGGCTCGGCGACCTGTGGACCCGCGCCCAGGACCCCACGCCCGAGCACTTCATCGCCCGGGGCTGGGACGAGTGCCTGGCGATACTCGACCGGCTCCAGCACGCCGTGCGCACCGTCTCGCCGGAGACCGACCCGTGCCTCGCGGTCGGCGAGGGCTGGATCGCCGAGGAGGCGCTGGCGGCCGGGCTGCTCTGTTTCCTGCTCTTCGTCGACGAGCCCCTGACCGCACTGCGACGCGCCGCCTGCACCTCCGGTGACTCCGACTCCGTCGCCTGCCTCGCGGGCGCCTTCGCCGGCGCGCACCTGGGCACCGACGCCTGGCCCGCCGAGTGGGCCGACCGCATCGAGTACCGGGGCGACCTGCTGGCCCTCGGGGCGCTCTGGGACGCCTAGCGCACGGCGCCCCGCACGACGTCCCGCACGTCGTCGTCGTACAGATCCGGCTGGAGCGCTGAGGTCCGGCGGACGCGGACCAGGAAGTCCTCGACGCGGCGCCGGTCCGGTTCGGCGGGCAGCGGGCTGCGCGCGGCGGCCTCCTGGCCCTCCTCGACCAGGCGGTTCATCCGCGACTCCACCTCCGGCCAGGGCACCTCGCCGCGCTTCACGGCGAGCAGCGACTCCCGCCCCTCGCCGACGTCGATCGTCAGGACGCCCGTGCGCAGCAGGTCGCGGGCGGACGTCAGCAGCCGCAGCAGGTGCATGGCGTGCTTCCAGCGCGGGGCGCCGTGCGTGCGTACGTCGGCGTCGAGCTTGCGGCGCTGGCCGTGGGCGTACCGCGTGAACGTGTCGAGGGCGCGGCGCGAGAGGAACGCGTCTCGCAGGGCGAGCAGTTCGCGGCCCGTGGCGTCCACGCGCTCCACGAGCGGGGAGTGCAGGCACTCCAGGATGTTCGGGTTGGCGCGCAGCGCCAGCTCGCAGAAGCGTTCCAGCTCCCAGCTGAACTGCTCGTCCGCCGGTCCCTCCACGTGCGTCGGCGGCTTCTCGAAGCGCCAGAACAGCGGGGTCGGGGCGAGGAACACGCCCCGGCGGTCGGTGTCGCTGCCCTCCGTCGCCAGACCGAAGGCGCGTGAACCCATGACACAGGCGTAGACGGTGTGGTCGCGTACCAGGGTCTCGGGCTCCATGCCCGGAGCGTACGCGGGCGGCTCACGCCAGCCGGACCGAATTTCCGTCCACCGCGATCCGCTCCTCGGGCAGCGGCCTGGTGGCGGGCCCCTGCTCCACCGCGCCGTCGGCGATGCTGAACCTGCTGCCGTGGCAGGCGCAGTCGATGGTGCCGTCCCGCACGTCCGACACCAGGCAGTTCTGGTGGGTGCAGACCGCCGAGAAGGCCTTGAACTCACCTTGCCGCGGCTGGGTCACGACGATCTTCTCGGCCGGGAAGATCGTGCCGCCGCCGACCGGGATGCCGCTCGTCGGCGCCAGTTCCCGGCCGGGCGAGGCGGCCGACGTGTCGCCGTCGCCGCCCGAGTCGCCGCAGCCCGCGGCGAGCGCCGCCGCGCCGGTGCACAGGAGGACCGTACGGCGGGTCGGGATCTGAGTCATGTCGTCACTCCGGGGGCAGGGGGGGCGGCCGGGGCCAGCGTCTCAGGTGACGGGCGGCCCGGGCCGGTACGCGGCGGGCTGACTACGCTGGACGGACCAAGAACCCATACGCACGTCAGCAAGGAGCATCGCCGTGGCGGTACGAGCGGTCCGGGGCGCCGTCCAACTGGAACGGGACGAAGCCGGGCACATGGACGAGCAGGTCGCGGCCCTGCTGACCGCCGTCCTGGAGCGCAACGACCTGACCGGCGACGACCTGATCAGCATCTGGTTCACGGCCACGCCCGACCTGCACAGCGACTTCCCGGCCGCCGCCGCCCGCGGGCTCGGCATCACCGACGTCCCGCTGATCTGCGCCCAGGAACTGGACGTCGAGGGCGCGATGCCCCGCGTCGTCCGGATCCTGGCCCACATCGAGACCGACCGGCCCCGCGCCGACATCTCCCACGTCTACCTCGGCGCCGCGGCCGCCCTGCGCAAGGACATCGCCCAGTGAGAACCGCACTCGTCATCGGCACCGGCCTCATCGGCACCTCGGCCGCCCTCGCGCTGACCGGGCGGGGCGTGACCGTGCACCTCACCGACCACGATCCCGAGCAGGCCCGTACGGCCGCCGCGCTGGGCGCCGGCACCGACCAGGCCCCGGACGGCCCGGTCGACCTCGCGATCGTCGCCGCCCCGCCCGCCCTGGTGGCCGGCGTGCTCGCCGACGCCATGGCGCGCGGCGCCGCCCGCGGGTACATCGACGTGGCCAGCGTCAAGGGCGGCCCCCGGCGCGACCTGGAGGCACGGGGACTCGATCTGGCCGCCTACATCGGCACGCACCCCATGTCCGGGCGGGAGAAGTCCGGCCCGCTGGCCGCCACCGGCGACCTCTTCGAGGGCCGTCCGTGGGTGCTGACCCCGACGCGGGACACCGACACCGAGGTGCTCAACCTCGCCCTGGAACTGGTCTCGCACTGCCGCGCGGTGCCGGTGGTGATGGACGCGGACGCCCACGACCGTGCCGTGGCCCTCGTCTCCCACATGCCCCACCTGGTCTCCAGCATGGTCGCCGCCCGCCTGGAGCACGCCGAGGAGGCCGCCGTACGGCTGTGCGGGCAGGGCATCCGCGACGTGACCCGGATCGCGGCCTCCGACCCCCGGATGTGGATCGACATCCTCTCCGCCAACCCGGGGCCGGTCGCCGACCTGCTCACCGACGTCGCCGCCGACCTGGAGGAGACGGTGCGGGCCCTGCGCGCCCTGGAGTCCTCCGACGACGACAAGCGCCGCGAGGGCGGCACGGGCATCGCCGAGGTGCTGCGGCGCGGCAACGCCGGGCAGGTGCGGGTCCCGGGCAAGCACGGCAGCGCCCCCCGGGCCTACGAGACCGTGGCCGTCCTCATCGACGACCAGCCCGGCCAGCTGGCCCGCATCTTCGCGGACGCGGGACGGGCCGGGGTCAACGTCGAGGACGTGCGGATCGAGCACGCGACCGGGCAGCAGGCCGGTCTGGTGCAGCTCATGGTCGAGCCGAAGGCCGCTCCCGTGCTGACGGCGGCCCTCAAGGAGCGGGGCTGGGCGATCCGGCAGTGAGGCGGGGCCCACGGGTGACTGTCGAAAGGCGGGGCCCCTGGGTGACTGTCGGAGGGGTCCCGCGGAGCCAGTAACCTGGTGCGGGGCGCGTTCGCGTCCCGCACACCTCTCACCGCACCGCACCAGGAAGGTGTCCCCTCGTGGAAAACGGCGCCGCCGAGACCGTCCCGGCCGTGATTGTCGCCATCGACGGCCCCTCCGGCACGGGCAAGTCGAGCACGTCGAAGGCCGTCGCCGCCCAGCTCGGCCTGAGCTACCTGGACACCGGCGCCCAGTACCGGGCGATCACCTGGTGGATGGTGACCAACGGCATCGACACCGACGACCCGCACGCGATCGCCGCCGCGGCCGGCAAGCCCGAGATCCTCTCCGGCACCGACCCGGCCGCCCCGACCATCACGGTCGACGGCGTGGACGTGGCCGGCCCGATCCGCACCCAGGAGGTCACCTCCAAGGTCAGCGCGGTCAGCGCCGTCCCCGAGGTGCGGACCCGGATCACCGAGCTGCAGCGCACCATCGCCGCCGCCGCCCCGCTCGGCATCGTCGTCGAGGGCCGGGACATCGGCACGACCGTGCTGCCGGACGCCGACCTGAAGATCTTCCTCACCGCCTCCGCAGAGGCCCGCGCCGCCCGCCGCAGCGGCGAGCTGAAGGGCGCCGACGTCAACGTCACCCGCGAGGCCCTGATCAAGCGGGACGCGGCCGACTCCAGCCGCAAGACCTCGCCGCTGGCCAAGGCCGACGACGCGGTCGAGGTGGACACCACCGAACTCACCCTCCCGCAGGTCATCGAGTGCGTCGTCACCCTCGTCGAGGAGAAGCGGGCGGGCAAGTGACCGCACCCTCCGTCCCCTCCCTCTCAGGCGCCGAGGCCGGGCGGCGCATCGGCGTCGGCCTGATGTACGGGCTGTGGAAGCCGCGCGTGCTGGGCGCCTGGCGGGTGCCCGCCACCGGCCCGGTGATCTACGCCGTCAACCACGCGCACAACATCGACGGCCCGATGGTCATGGGCGTGGCGCCCCGGCCGACGCACTTCCTGATCAAGAAGGAGGCGTTCGTCGGCCCGCTCGGGAGGTTCCTGACCGGCATCGGGCAGGTCGAGGTCGACCGCCACTCCACCGACCGCACGGCCATCGCCCGCGCGCTGGGCGTGCTGGACAACGGCGGCGTGCTGGGCATCTTCCCGGAGGGCACCCGGGGCGAGGGCGACTTCGCCTCGCTGCGCGCCGGGCTCGCCTACTTCGCGGTGCGCAGCGGCGCCCCGATCGTCCCCGTCGCCGTCCTGGGAAGTACGGACCGGCCCGGGCGGTTGATAAAGGCGCTGCCCCCGCTGCGCTCCCGCGTCGACGTCGTCTTCGGCGACCCCTTCGAGGCGGGCGACGGCAGCGGACGGCGCACCCGCAAGGCCCTGGACGAGGCCACCGAACGCATCCAGAAGCAGCTCACCGCGCACCTGGAGAACGCCAGGCGGCTCACCGGCCGCTAGGCGACACTTGAGTAGTGGATCACTTGCCAAAGGGGTGTTCCACCGATCACCACGATGAACGAGGTACGGACTTCATGAACGACCACATCCACTCCGAGGGCTCGGGCGAGGAGCACGACCACGGGGCGCTCGGTGACACCGAGTACGCGCAGTTCATGGAGCTCGCCGCCGAAGAGGGCTTCGACATCGAGGACGTCGAGGGCGCGATCGAGGAGGCCGGGCACGGCCCGCTGCCCGTCCTCGCCGTCGTCGGCCGCCCCAATGTCGGCAAGTCGACCCTGGTGAACCGGATCATCGGCCGCCGCGAGGCCGTCGTCGAGGACAAGCCGGGCGTCACCCGCGACCGCGTCACCTACGAGGCCGAATGGGCCGGCCGCCGCTTCAAGGTCGTCGACACCGGCGGCTGGGAGCAGGACGTCCTCGGCATCGACGCCTCCGTGGCCGCGCAGGCCGAGTATGCGATCGAGGCCGCCGACGCGGTCGTCTTCGTCGTGGACGCCAAGGTCGGCGCCACCGACACCGACGAGGCCGTCGTACGGCTGCTGCGCAAGGCCGGCAAGCCCGTCATCCTGTGCGCCAACAAGGTGGACGGCCAGAGCGGCGAGGCCGACGCCTCCTACCTCTGGTCCCTGGGGCTCGGCGAGCCGCACCCGGTCTCCGCGCTGCACGGCCGCGGCACCGGCGACATGCTGGACCGGGTCCTGGAGGCCCTGCCCGAGGCCCCGGCCCAGACCTTCGGCACCGCCGTCGGCGGCCCGCGCCGCATCGCCCTGATCGGCCGTCCCAACGTCGGCAAGTCCTCGCTGCTGAACAAGGTGGCGGGCGAGGAGCGGGTCGTCGTCAACGAGCTGGCCGGCACCACCCGCGACCCGGTCGACGAGCTGATCGAGCTGGGCGGCGTGACCTGGAAGTTCGTCGACACGGCGGGCATCCGCAAGCGGGTCCACCTCCAGCAGGGCGCCGACTACTACGCCTCGCTGCGCACCGCCGCCGCCGTCGAGAAGGCGGAGGTCGCCGTCATCCTCATCGACGCCTCCGAGTCGATCTCGGTCCAGGACCAGCGGATCGTCACCATGGCCGTCGAGGCGGGACGCGCGATCGTCGTCGCCTACAACAAGTGGGACACCCTCGACGAGGAGCGCCGCTACTACCTGGAGCGGGAGATCGAGACCGAGCTGGGCCAGGTGGCGTGGGCACCTCGGGTCAACGTCTCGGCGCAGACCGGCCGGCACATGGAGAAGCTGGTCCCGGCGATCGAGACGGCCCTGGCCGGCTGGGAGACCCGCGTCCCGACGGGCCGGCTGAACGCCTTCCTCGGCGAGCTGGTCGCCGCCCATCCGCACCCGGTCCGCGGCGGCAAGCAGCCGCGCATCCTGTTCGGCACCCAGGCGGGCACCAAGCCGCCCCGGTTCGTGCTCTTCGCCTCCGGCTTCATCGAGGCGGGCTACCGGCGCTTCATCGAGCGCCGGCTGCGCGAGGAGTTCGGCTTCGAGGGGACGCCGATCCACATCTCGGTGCGGGTGCGCGAGAAGCGCGGCGCGAAGAAGAAGTAGTACGAGAAGAAGTAGTACGAGAAGAAGCAGCAAAAACAGCGGCAGGAACGAGAGAGGGCGACCCCCGCCGGGGTCGCCCACGCTCGTCTCTCAGGTGGTCGTCAGGTGCCCGAGCGGGGCGCCGGTGGCAGCGCGGCCGGGACGTGGTGCGTGCCGACGCGCTGCCACACCGACTGCTGGCCGACGCGGGCGCTGTGGGCTCCGGCGCTGTAGGCGCTGTAGGCGCCCCGGCCGCGCGGAATGCTCCGGAAGGCCGTGAACCCCAGCTCCTCCTCGCCGCTGCGATCGCCCGGCAGCGATCGGAAGGACCGGACGTACTCGGCGTAGAGCGCGTCGTAGATCGGCGTGGCCGAAGGGCCGCCCTGGCGGTGGAAGGCGTCGTATGCGTACACGTATGTCCAAACGACACCGCGCGGGAAGAGATGCGGCCCGGGCGGGGGCCGCCTGGCGCCCGCACGGACGGCGGTCAGGTTCCCGCCAGCGGCAGGGCCGCCGCGACGAGCTGCCCGTTCGCCGCCGCCTTGTCCAGCGCGTCGCGCAGCAGGTCCTCGCGGGGCTGGCGGCCGATCGACCCGACGGGCGCCGCGAACATCAGCACCTGCTGGTGCTTGTTGGCCGCCGTGCGCCAGCCCTCGGTGACCTGGAGCGGCTGGTGCGCCTGCCACCAGGCCACCGGCCGGCCGCCGTTCGTGCCCGGCTGGAGCACCGCGTGCAGCTGGCCCATCGCGAGCAGCACCGACCAGCCGTGCAGCACGTGCGGCACGCCGGTCAGCTCGGTGACCGGCATGAAGCCCTGCTCGATGAGCAGCGGCAGGAAGTCGTCTCCGGCGCCCGACGACCCGGGCCGCGCGATGGGGCCGGTCGGCTCCACCACGAGGGCCGGGTGCAGCTCCCCGGCGATCAGGATCAGTCCGCTGGTGACGCCGAGCACGGCCTGCTCGGCCGCGGGCCTCTCGGACGCCTGCTCGGCGGGGGCGGCCTGCTCGGTCCGGGAACGGGCGTGGTCGGCGTTGATGGACCTCACGGCCCCCTGGAGCTGCTCCTCGGTGACCTTGACGACCTGCGAGGGCAGACAGCCGGCGTGGGCGAAGGCGAGGACGGCGGTCTCGTCCCCGATGAAGAGAACGGTGCTGGTGCGCTCCTGTTCGCAGTCGCCCGGGGTGCGGCAGGACGTGCAGTCGTAGCTGCCCGGGGCGGACTCCCCGGCGAGCAGGCGGTCGGCTTCTTCGTCGCCGATCTCGGCGCGTACGTCGTCGCTGACGTCGAGCATGCGCGGCACGGGTGGCTCCCTCGGGATGCGGTGCGTGGCCGGACCGGGTGGCTCCCGGGCCGTGGTCCGGGCGGGTCCCGGCTCATGCACAGACAACGGACGATCCGTAGCGGGAGTCACGCCCCATGGCCAACGGAATCCGACCGCGCGAGGCGCACGGGCACCGGTCCGCCCGGGTCGCCCGCGCCACCCCAAGTCACCCGCAGGAAATGGGTGTTGACGGCACGCGGCGACTGGTGGTGCCCCTCGTCGGGAGTCGACAAATCACGAAATCAGTGAATGAACTGGGCGGCCGGGCGGGGCCGCCGCTCGAACCGGTGCGCGGTTCGTGACCACATCGACATCGGACACGGAGCGCCGTGAGCCGGTCCGCGAGTGCGGAGAACCTGTGAGCGGGAGAGGTATTTCCTGTGTGGGTGTCCGAACTCGGCAAGTCCGTTCGGAGTCCTTCCCATACGGAATGCGACGCGTCCTCGGGGCGCCGTGCGGCCCTTTTTCGCGCCCCTATTCGACCGGGCGGCGCGACACGCGGTAATTCACCTGCCCCGCCCACGGAAGGCGTGCGAATCCGTCCGTCCGTGTGACGGAGTTCGATCAAAACACAGCCTGTGATCCTGTGACAGAAATGTGACCGGAGATGGATCTGTGCCCGCTGTTACCGGTCCCGCGGTTACCGGTCCGGGCTTCCCCGCTCGTGGAGCAGGGCATAGCGTGGCGGCATGGCACCGATTCCGACACCACCGGCCGAACCCCAGGACAGCCCGGACGCCTACGTCGGCCTCGAATCCGCCCCGGCCGAACGGCTCGCGCGGGAACGGGGATGGACGACGGTGCGGGCGCTGGAGCCCGGGACGATGATCACCATGGAGTACCGCGTGGGCCGCCTCAACTTCGAGGTGAAGGACGGCCGCGTGGCCCGCGCCTGGAAGGGCTGACCCGCCGGGTCAGCCGCCCGATCCCGACAGCGGGCGGGCCGCCGGGGCCGCGCCGCGCGGGTGACGGTCGGCGTGCGGCGGCCTGCGGCTGCCGGCCGGCGTGACCGGCGTACGGTCGGCGCGGGTCGTGTGCGGGCCCGGGGCCAGATACGCCGGGGCCCGGGTGCGGGGCGCGGCGACCGGCTCGCGCACCGGGGATTCCGCGTGGCCGGGGGCGGGCGGGGTGGCCACCACGGGCGGGCCGACCGGCCGCTTCGCCCCGTCCGTACGGCCGAGGCGGGCGAACCAGCGGTCGCGCACGCCCAGGATCCAGGTCTCGGCGCGGGTGATCAGCGGCTCGAACCACGGCAGCGCCAGCAGGATCAGCAGCCCGGCGGCCCAGCCGAGGAGCACGTCGCTGAGCCAGTGCGTACCGAGGTAGACGGTGGACATGCCCACCCCGAGCGAGGTGACCGCCGACAGGGCCGACAGCCAGCGCCGCGCCCTCGGCGTCGAGGCCATGTAGGCCAGGATGCCCCAGGTCACGACGGCGTTCGCGGTGTGACCGCTCGGAAATATATCCCCGCCGAGCCACATCTCGTTCGAGCCGATCGTGGTCGCGTAGTGCGGCCCCAGCCGGCCCATGCCGTACTTGGCGGCGCCGACCGTGATGTTCAGCAGGAGCAGGGAGGCGCCGAGCGCGAGCAGGGGGCGCAGGGTGTGCTGCCGCCAGGAGCGCCAGCCGAGCCAGGCGGCGACCATCACCGCGGTGGGGCCGCGCTGGCCGAGCACCACGTAGTAGTCGACGAAGGCGTGGATCTCCGGCCACTGCTGGTACGGCCGGAAGAACATGACCTGCCAGTCGAGCCGGACCAGCCACGAGGTGATCACCACGGCCCACACGATCGCGACGTAGAACGCGAGGGTTCCGGCGAACAGCGCGATCCTGTGCCGGCTCATCACCGGCACGTCCAGGAGCTCCGGCCGTTCCGGCTCCCGGTCCAGTCTCGCGAACACCCGGTCCAGACGGGTGAGCTTCCGTTCGGTACGCACCCAATCGACGTTACAGCGAGTGAGGAGTGGACCCGGCCGAATCAACGGCTTTGTGATGACGATGTGATGTGGGATTCCTCTCAGGCGGTGGTTTATTTCCATGGAATCCGTAAAGCGGTCCGGCTGCGGACTTCAATTCCTTTGATCGGCCCGGTCGGCGGTTTTATCGTGCTTATGAATTCGTTCACCGCGCGCTGGTACGGAATTCTCCCGCCGGACATCGGGCGCCCCGGGCCGTCAGGGCGGGCCGGAGCCGTTCAGCCAGAACGCCCCGTACACCGCCGAGGCCGCCGCCACACCGCCCACCACCAGCGCCGACCTGGAGGTCCGCGCCCGGGCCAGGGCCACGGCGAGGGGCAGCAGCAGCGGGAAGGCGGGCATCAGCAGCCGGGGCTTGGAGCCGAAGTAGCTCGACGCGCACAGGGCGAGGACGGTGACGACCCCCGCGTACACCAGCAGCGGGAGCGGCTGGCGCTGCCGCACGCAGACCACGTACAGCCAGACCAGCAGGACGACCCCGGCGATCAGCCCGACGCCCGCCAGGGCCGACGGGAACGACGTGAACTTCGCGGCGACGAACCGGGCGAAGGCCACGCCCCCGTCGAAGCCGTTGCGCCAGCCGGCCTGGACGTCGAGATAGCCGAGGGGGCCCTTGCCGGTGCGGTGGCCGACCCACAGCACGTAACCGGCGGCACCCAGGGGCGCGAGCAGCATCCCGAGCACGCGTCGCACGCCGTCACCGGGGGCGCGCTCCGGCGGGCGGGCGTCGTCCGGGGTGGCGCCGCGCCGGTCGCGGACGAACGCCACGACGGCGGCCGTCCACAGCGCCGCCGTCACCGCGAGCCCCACCGGCCGGGTCAGCCCGGCCAGCGCGGCCAGGGCGCCCGCCGTCACCCAGCGCCCGGTGAGCACCGCGTACAGCGACCAGGCGGCCAGCGCCGTGAACAGGGACTCGCTGTACGCCATCGACTGGACGATCCCGACCGGCAGCACGGCCCACAGCAGCACCGCGCACACCCCCGCGCGGCGGCCGTACACGTGCTCCGCCACCGCGAAGATCCCCCAGGCCGCCGCGAGCGAGGCGAGCAGGCTCACCACGAAGCCCACGTCCGCGTACGACAGGGGCGACACAGCCGCGCCGAGCCGCTCCAGCCAGGGCAGCAGCGGGAAGAAGGCCAGGTCGGAGTGGACGTCGCCGCCCGGCAGGCGGACCTCGTGGCCGTACCCCCGCTCGGCGACCCCGCTGTACCAGAGCGAGTCCCAGCGGGCGGTCAGCAGCGTGTACGCGCTCTTGTCGCGCGCGGCGCTCCACAGGGCCAGGACGAGCAGGCCCAGGGCGCGGACGGCCGCGTAGCCGAGCAGCGCCGGGGCGGCCCGGCGCAGGGCACCCGGGCGGCCCGCCGTGCGCGTTTCAAGATCGGTCACGGGCTCGATTATCCGTGGGTGGCGCGGACGGCAGGCCGGGCGGGGCGGCGGGGCCGGGGGCCAGTGGCGCATGCCACACGGATGACGCGGAATGTGTGAGGCCCACCACGTGTGCGGTGCTCGCTCTCGCGTACCCTGACGAGTCACTCGCGTTCCGCCGCACGGCCCGGAGACCCCGCTCCTCTCCGGCCGGTCCGCAGGGGAGTCCCCACCCCGCGCAGCCCGCCGGACGCGAGGGAACATGGAGGTACGTACATGTCCGGGACGACCACGGCCGCCGCCGAGCTGCGCCGTAGGGCGGCCGGGGCCGGTGCCAACCGCTGGGTGGTCCTGGTCGTCCTCTGCGTCAGCCTGCTGCTCGTCGCCGTCGACGCCACCGTGCTGCACGTGGCGGTCCCCGCCGTCACCGAGGACCTCAGGCCCGGCGGGATCGAACTGCTCTGGATCGTCGACGTCTATCCGCTCGTCTGCGCCTCGCTGCTGATCCTGTTCGGCACGCTGGGCGACCGGGTCGGCCGCAGACGGATCCTGCTGCTCGGTTACGCGCTGTTCGGCGTCGCCTCCGCGCTCGCGGCCCTCGCCGACACCGCCCAGGTCCTGATCGCGGCCCGCGCGCTGCTCGGCGTCGGCGGCGCCATGATCATGCCGGCGACGCTGTCGATCCTGCGCCAGGTCTTCCCCGACCGGCGGGAGCGGGCGCTGGCCATCGGCGTCTGGAGCGCCGTGGCCGCGGTCGGCGCGGCGGTCGGGCCGCTGCTCGGCGGCTTCCTGCTGGAGCACTTCTGGTGGGGCTCGGTCTTCCTCGTCAACATCCCGCTGATGCTGGTCAGCCTGCCGGTGGGGCGGCTGCTGCTGCCCGAGTCGAAGGGCGACGGCCGCGGGCCCTGGGACGTGACCGGCGCGCTGATGGCGGCGGTCGGTCTGTTCGGGGTGGTCCTCGGCGTGAAGCGGCTGGGCGGCGGCGAGCCGGTGGTGAGCGTGTTCACCGTGCTGCCGCTGGTGGTGGGCGCGGTGCTGCTGGCCGGGTTCGTGCGGCGGCAGCGGCGGCGTACGCATCCGCTGGTGGACCTCGCGATGTTCCGGCGGCCGGCGTTCAGTACGTCGGTGGGGTGCATCGTGCTGGCGATGCTGGCGCTGGTGGGTCTGGAGCTGATCGCGGCGCAGTACCTGCAACTGGTGCTCGGGCTGTCGCCGCTCCAGACCGGGCTGCGGCTGCTGCCGCTGACCTTCGCGGCGATGGCCGCGGGACTGGCGGGCGCGCGGATGCTGCGGCGGTTCGGGCCCCGCCGGATGGTGTGCGCCGGGTTCTGTCTGACGGCCTTCGCGGTGGTGCTGCTGACGGCGCTGGGACGGACCGACGACTGCGCCCTGATGCTGTCCGGGTTCGTGCTGCTCGGCTTCGGTCTGGAGACGACGCTGTTCGGGGCGTACGAGTCGATGCTGAGCGAGGCGCCGCCCGAGCAGGCCGGCGGGGCGGCGGCGATCGGCGAGACGTCGTACCAGCTGGGCGCCGGGATCGGGATCGCGCTGCTGGGCAGCGTGATGAACGCCGCGTACGCGCCCGGGCTGACGGGCGGTGTGCCCGGGGTGCCGGCGTCGGCCTCGGCGGCGGCGGGGCATTCGCTGGGGGAGGCGTACGAGGTCGCCGCGCAGCTCGGGGGGCCGGTGGGGAGTGCGTTGCGGCGGGCCGCGGCGGACGCGTTCGTGCACGGGCTGCACGTGACGTTGGTGGTCAGTGCCGGGTTGCTGCTGCTGGGGGCGGTGATGGCGTTGCGGCTGCCGCGGGGGATGCGGTGCGAGGAGGTCTCCGTGCCCGCGCCCCGGGACGCGGTGGAGTCGCGGGTGTCGGTGTGAGCAGGGTGGACGTGCGCCACACTGCCGCGTAACGTCGGCGTCGTGCCGTAACTAGCACTGCTAGTTTTATCGTTCCGGAGGGTGTCCCATGGCCGCGTCCCCCAAACTGCCCGCGTTCGACCCCGTCGATCCCCTCGGTATCGACGACCTCCTGGAGCCGGAGGACCTGGCGGTCCGGGACACCGTGCGGAACTGGGCCGCGGACCGTGTGCTGCCGCACATCGCGCAGTGGTACGAGAACGGCGAGCTGCCCGGCATCAGGGAGCTGGCCCGCGAACTCGGCTCCCTCGGCGCGCTCGGCATGTCGCTCGACGGATACGGATGCGCCGGGGCGAGCGCCGTGCAGTACGGGCTCGCCTGCCTGGAGCTGGAGGCGGCCGACTCCGGCATCCGCTCCCTGGTCTCCGTGCAGGGCTCCCTCGCGATGTACGCCATCCACCGCTTCGGCAGCGAGGAGCAGAAGCGGACCTGGCTGCCGCGCATGGCCGCGGGCGAGGTCATCGGCTGCTTCGGGCTGACCGAGCCCGACCACGGCTCCGACCCCGCGAACATGCGCACCCGCGCCAAGCGCGACGGCGGCGACTGGGTGCTCGACGGGCGCAAGATGTGGATCACCAACGGCTCGGTGGCCGGCGTCGCCGTCGTCTGGGCGCAGACCGAGGAGGGTGTGCGCGGATTCGTCGTCCCGGCCGACAGCCCGGGGTTCTCCGCGCCCGAGATCAAGCACAAGTGGTCGCTGCGCGCCAGCGTCACCAGCGAGCTGGTCCTCGACGGCGTACGGCTGCCCGCCGACGCCGTCCTGCCGGAGGTCACCGGCCTGCGCGGGCCGCTGAGCTGTCTCACCCACGCCCGCTACGGGATCGTCTGGGGTGCGATGGGCGCGGCCCGCAGCTCCTTCGAGGCGGCCGTGCGGTACGCGAAGACGCGGGAGCAGTTCGGGCGGCCCATCGGGGGCTTCCAGCTCACCCAGGCCAAGCTCGCCGACATGGCGGTCGAACTGCACAAGGGGATCCTGCTCGCCCACCACCTCGGGCGGCGCATGGACGCCGGCCGCCTGCGTCCCGAGCAGGTCAGCTTCGGCAAGCTCAACAACGTGCGCGAGGCCATCGACATCTGCCGGACGGCCCGGACGATCCTCGGCGCCAACGGGATCTCGCTGGAGTATCCGGTGATGCGGCACGCGACGAACCTGGAATCGGTGCTCACCTACGAGGGCACCGTCGAGATGCACCAGCTGGTGCTGGGCAAGGCGCTCACCGGACTCGACGCCTTCCGGTAGGAGCGCGCAACGGGGTGGGCGGGGCCGTGGTGCGCGGCCCCGCCTCAGCTCTGGTTGAAGAAACCGTCGGAACGGTGCGCGGCGGGCTCGCCGCTGATGACCTGGGTGTCGGCCGGGCTCAGCAGGAACACCCGGGTGGACACCCGCTCGATCGAACCGCGCAGGCCGAAGATCAGACCGGCCGCGAAGTCGACGACGCGCTTGGCGTCGCCGGCCTCCATGGCCGTCAGGTTCATGATGACCGGGACCCCGTCCCGGAACAGCTCGCCGATGGACCGCGCGTCCCGGAAGCTGTCCGGGGTGACGGTCGCGATGCGGCGGCCCTTCTCCTCGGCCACGTCCGTGGCCACCTTGACCCGCGGGTCCGTGACCCAGGCGTCCCCGGAGTCGGAGCCCTCGGTGTAGTCGTCGTCGTAGTAGCGCTCGTCATCGTTGTCGTCGACGAGGCCGAGCCACGCACTCGCCTTGCGTACCGATCCCATGGACGCCTCCTCTCACAGCGGTCTTTCGTGCTTCCGCATCCCTATGGTCATCCATGATGCGGACGTCGCGCCAAGTGGATAGACGCCGCCCGGGGGGTTTGTGACGGTACTGGTGCACAGCGAATCCGTCGAGAGTCCTTGTGTCCCAAGGGTCGTTTCCCAAACGGATGCTGACTGTGAGTGAAATATGATTCTTCCCGGCGGACGGGTGAGGGACAGTGCGTACGGGTGAACGCCCGCTCGGCACGATGCCGCAGCTCAGCGTCCTGGCTGTCATGGGGGGAACGTAGTGTTCGGAATCGTCAGGCCATGCAGGCACCGGCTCGGGGAAAGCCTCACGAGCCAGTGGATGGCGCATTTGTGCGGGCTGTGCCTCGCGTTGCGCAAGGACCACGGACAGTTCGCGCGCATCGTGACGAACTATGACGGGCTGCTCATCTCGGTGTTGACGGAGGCTCAGGCCGACCGGGCCGCCGGCCCGGGTGCCGGACGGCGCACGGCGGGGCCGTGTCCGCTGCGCGGCATGCGCACCGCGTCCGTCGCGCACGGTGAGGGGGCCCGGCTCGCGGCGGCCGTCTCCCTCGTGCTCGCCTCGGCCAAGGTCCGCGACCACGTCGCCGACGGGGACGGGCTGCTGGCCCGCCGGCCGGTGGCCCTCGCCGCCCGCCGGGTCGCCACGGGCTGGGACGCGGCCGGTGCGCGCGGCGGCAGTGCCGTCGGCTTCGACACCGCCGTACTGGTCGACGCCGTGGACCGGCAGGGCGGCATCGAGGCGCTGGCCGGCCCCGGCACCCCGCTGCTCACCGTCACCGAGCCGACCGAGACCGCGACCGCCGCCGCGTTCGCGCACACCGCCCACCTCGCCGGCCGGCCGCGCAACGCGGAGCCGCTGGCGGAGGCCGGGCGCCTCTTCGGCAGGCTCGCCCATCTCCTGGATGCCGTGGAGGACCGGGAGGCCGACGCCGCGTCGGGCGCCTGGAACCCGCTCACCGCCACCGGCACCCCGCTCACGGAGGCCCGGCGGCTGGCGGACGACGCCGTGCGCGGGGTGCGGCTGGCGCTGCGCGAGGCGGAGTTCGGCGACGGCCGTCTGGTGCACCGGCTGCTCGCGCACGAGCTGGGCAACTCCGTCGACCGCGCCTTCGGCACCGTCTCCTGCGCGCACGGCAGTCACCCGTACGCCCCTCCCGGCACTCCGGGCGCCCCCGGGGGCCCCGGTGCGCCGGTGCCCCCGGAGCCACCCCGCCGGGACCGGCGCGGGCTGCTCGCGGGGTGCGCCGTGTGGCTGGGGCTGGCCTGTACGTGCCAGCTGTGCTGCGGCACGTACCACGATCCGTGGAGCGGGGAGCGCAAGGAGGGGCAGTGCGCCAACTGCGACTGCAGCGGGTGCGGGGACTGCTGCAGTTGCTGCGACTGCTGCGGCAACTGCTGCGGTGACGACGGGTGCGGGTGCGACGGCTGCGACTGCGGGTGCAGCTGCTGAACACCGGGGTCGGGCTGTCGGCCCGTCAGTTCGTCGGTCGGGAGCCACCGGTGGCGGTGGCTCCGGAAGGCCGCGGCGAGGCCGTTCACGGGTGACGGCCGAAAGGCACTCTTGCGCCGACCGGTCGTTCGGCCGAATACTCCAACCTCAGCGCTTGTCAGGGGCACGACGCATCCGGAACCCGGGTGTCCCGTCCCTGGCTGCGCCTCACGGGCCCCCAACCCCACAAGAGGGCCCCCTACTTCCTTTGTGGAGGAACGAAAAGTGAGGATCAAGCGCACCACCCCCCGCAGCGGCATCACGAGACGGACCCGGCTGATCGCCGTGTCCTCCGGCCTCGTGGCCGCGGCAGCGATCGCGATCCCCAGCGCGAACGCGTCCGAGACCCCCGCCGCCTTCAGCGCCGCCGAACTCAGCAGCGCCAGCGGCGCGGTCCTCGAGGCCGACGTCCCGGGCACCGCCTGGGCCGTCGACAGCAAGACCGGGCAGGTGCTGGTCACGATCGACAGCACGGTCTCCCAGGCCGAGATCGCGAAGATCAAGAAGGAGGCCGGCGACAAGGCCGGCGCCCTCAAGATCGAGCGCACCCCCGGCACGTTCAACAAGCTCATCCAGGGCGGCGACGCCATCTACGCCAGCAGCTGGCGCTGCTCCCTCGGCTTCAACGTCCGCAACAGCAGCGGAGCCGAGTACTTCCTGACCGCCGGTCACTGCACCGACGGCGCCGGCACCTGGTACTCCAACTCCGGGCGCACCTCGGTCATCGGCTCGACGGCCGGCTCCAGCTTCCCGGGCAACGACTACGGCATCGTCCGGTACTCGGGCTCCGTCAGCCGTCCCGGTACGGCGAACGGCGTGGACATCACCCGCGCGGCCACCCCGAGCGTGGGCACCACCGTCATCCGCGACGGCTCCACGACCGGTACCCACAGCGGGCGGGTCACCGCCCTGAACGCCACCGTCAACTACGGCGGCGGCGACGTCGTCTCCGGCCTGATCCAGACCACGGTCTGCGCCGAACCGGGCGACTCCGGCGGTCCGCTCTACGGCAGCAACGGCACCGCGTACGGTCTGACCTCCGGCGGCAGCGGCAACTGCTCCTCCGGCGGGACGACGTTCTTCCAGCCCGTCACGGAGGCTCTGAGCGCCTACGGCGTCAGCGTCTACTGAGTCAGGCCGTCAGTCCGTCCGCTAGTCCGCTAGTCCGTACGGACAGACCGTCCCACAGCGCGGCCGGCAGCGAGGCGAGCCCCCGTACACCGAGTGGTGTGCGGGGGCTCTGCGCTGCCCGGCCGGGACGCCGCCACCGCGTGTAGACGCACATGCGGAGGGCGGAGACAAGGGCGATTTCAGGACCGGGCCGGGACCGTGCGGCCGGTCGCCGGTTACTGGCTCGTAGCGTTTGCTGGAGCGTCCCCTTCGCGAATCCTGCTGGAAGGGACATGAAAGGTGAAGGTCGTGTGACCGCGCTGGAGTTGTCGTGCGCACGTCCTGAAGTCGACCTTGTGTGCCCCCTGTGCGTTCGGAAGAGTTGGCGCTCGTCAACCAGCCTTCCGGCCCGTGAGGTCCCCACAATCTCCCGGGCCGACCCCCCACAGGAGGACGTGAGTTGAAGCACCGACGCATACCCAGGCGGCGGGCCGCCGTGGTCGGCGCGGGTATCACCGCGCTGGTCGCCGCGGGAGTCACCTTCCAGAGTGCGAACGCCAGCGAGGCCCCGCAGCCCTCCGAGCCGCGGACCCTGTCGGTCACCGCGGCCGGAAAGCTCGCCTCCGCGCTCCTCGGCGACCTCGGCACCGACGCGGCGGGCACGTACTACGACGCACAGGCCAAGAGCCTCGTGGTCAACGTGCTCGACGAGACCGCCGCGCGGACCGTCGAGGAGGCCGGCGCCGAGGCGAGAGTCGTCGAGAACTCGCTCGCCGAGCTGAGGAGCGCGCGCACCACCCTCGCCGAGGACGCCACCATCCCGGGCACCTCCTGGGCGACCGACCCGACCACCAACAAGGTCGTCGTCACCGCCGACCGCACGGTCTCGAAGGCCGAGTGGGCCAAGCTGGCCGAGGTGGTCGACGGGCTGGGCGCCAAGGCCGAACTCAAGCGGACCCAGGGCGAGTACAAGCCCTTCGTCGCGGGCGGCGACGCCATCACCGGGAACGGCGGGCGCTGCTCCCTCGGCTTCAACGTGACCAAGGGCGGGGCGCCGTACTTCCTCACCGCCGGCCACTGCACCGAGGGCATCACGAGCTGGTCGGACTCCTCCGGGACCGTGATCGGCGAGAACGAGGCGTCCAGCTTCCCCGACGACGACTACGGCCTGGTCAAGTACACCGCCGAGGTGGACCACCCGAGCGAGGTCAACCTCTACGACGGCTCCTCGCAGGCCATCTCGGGCGCCGCGGACGCCACCGTCGGCATGCGGGTGACCCGCAGCGGGTCCACCACCCAGGTGCACTCCGGCACGGTCACCGGCCTGGACGCCACCGTGAACTACGGCAACGGCGACATCGTCAACGGCCTGATCCAGACCGACGTCTGCGCCGAGCCCGGCGACAGCGGCGGCTCGCTCTTCTCGGGCGACAAGGCCGTCGGCCTCACCTCCGGCGGCAGCGGCGACTGCACCTCGGGCGGCGAGACCTTCTTCCAGCCGGTGACGGAGGCCCTGTCGGCCACCGGCACGCAGATCGGCTGAGCGGCACCCGCACCTGTGAAGTAGCTCTGAGGTACCGCTGAAGAACCCCTTCTGAGGTACCGCCGAAGTCCCGTCCCGCGCGTGAGGGGCGGGACTTCCGCGTGCCCGCGGCGGTTCACCCCGCCTGTGTGGGCAGCTCCGCCTCCTGCCGTGCGCGGCGCAGCGCGGCCGCCACCAGCGTGATCACCGTGCCCGCGACCGCCCACGCCCACAGCACCAGCAGGGAGACGGTCGTGTCGTTGCCCTTGAAGTAGGCGATCGAACGGGCCGCCCAGGTGCCCGCGCCCGGCGGGAGCCACGGGCCGATCTCCCTCCAGAACGGCGGCAGCATCGGCAGCGGGAAGGCGCCGCCCGCGCTCGGGTTGCCCGCGATCACCACCAGCAGGATCGCCAGCCCGATGCCGACGATCCCGAAGACGCCCTGAAGGGCGAGCGTGGCGGCGCCCACCGCGAAGGTGATCAGCGCGCCGAGCCCCCACAGGTCCACCACGCTGCCGGGCAGCGCGCCGAGGACCGGGCCGATGATCACCGCGCCGCCCAGTCCGCCGACGATCGACACCAGCGCCATCACGATCAGCCGGATCGCCGCGCGGCGCGGATTGGCCGGCCGGGCGCCGGTGCTGATCGCCAGGATCGAGGCGCACAGGTAGCCGCCGACGCACCAGCCCACGACGACATAGAAGGACGACAGTCCGTCGAAGTCCCGGGCCGAGGCCGGGGCCGCGTCGACGGTCCGCACCGTGCGGCCCTCGGTCCGCTCCACCTCGGCGACCAGCCTCTCCAGGGTGGTGGCGAGCGCGGTGCCGCCGCCGGAGGCGACCAGCAGGGTGTCGGTGCGGCCGGAGGGGGCGAGGACCAGGGCACCGTCGATCTCCCGGTTCTCGATCTGTTTGCGGGCGCTCTCCGCGTCGGCCACCGCGCGCGGGTCCAGCGGTGACCCGGGCAGCCGCTCCAGAGCGCTCACCGTCCGCTCGGCGGCCGCCGGGGGCGCGACCACGCCGAAGGGCACGTCCTTCGGCCTGGGATCGTGCAGCGCTCCCACGTAGGAGGCGATGAACAGCAGCTGGAGCGCGAGCACGCCGAGCACGAGCAGGGTGGCCCGCGGGGTGACGGCGTCCTTCACCTCGCCGAGGAAGGAGCCGCTGCGACGGTCGGTGACCGGGGTGTGCGACATGTCCCCACGGTCCGGGTCGAAGGGTGTTTGCGCAGGTGGGACGGGGCCGAACGGATGTCGTACACACTTTCGAAAATTGGTCTATGGTGGGGGTGAGGTAGTTGGGAACAGACGTTCGATAAGGCGTCGGGTTCATGGGATCGGGAGGTGTGCGTGCCGGGTTTCACGCATCTGCACACCGTCTCCGGGTTCTCCGCCCGCTACGGCGCCTCCCACCCTGAGCGGCTGGCCGAGCGTGCCGCCGAACGGGGCATGGACGCCCTCGCCCTCACCGACCGCGACACCCTCGCGGGCACGGTCCGCTTCGCCAAGGCCTGCGCGACGGCGGGCGTCCGCCCGCTGTTCGGCGCGGAGCTGGCGGTGGCCGCCCCCGAGCCGGAGACCGGGCGCACGGAGACCTCCGTACGCCGGGACCGGCGCCGTACCCCCGTGCGCGGCGGTGCCTTCATCGACGAATCGGCCCCGCGGGTGACCTTCCTCGCCCGGGACGGCGCCCGCGGCTGGGCCGGCCTGTGCCGCCTGGTGTCCGCCGCCCACACCGCGCCGGACTCGCCCCTGCTGTCCTGGCCCGACAACCACGCCGACGGCCTGACCGTCCTGCTCGGCCCCGAATCCGACGTCGGCCGCGCCCTCGCCGCCGGCCGCCCCGACCGCGCGGCGCGGCTCCTCGCCCCCTGGCGGGAGGTCTACGGCGACGCCCTGCGGCTGGAGGCCGTCTGGCACGGCCGCGAGGGGACCGGCCCCGGCTCCCTGCGCCTGGCCGCCCGCACCGTCGGCTTCGCCGCCGACCAGGGGGTGCGGCCGGTGCTCTCCAACGCCGTCCGCTACGCCGACCCCGGCCAGGGCCAGGTCGCCGACGTCCTGGACGCCGCCCGGCGCCTGGTCCCGATCGGCGCCACCGAGGAACTGGACTCCGGCGAGGCCTGGCTCAAAGACCCGGACGCCATGCGGCACGCCGCCGAGCGGATCGTCGAGGCCGCCGGATTCCGCCGGGACACCGCCCACCGCCTGCTGGAGCAGACCCGGGCGACGGCCGCCGAGTGCCTGGTCGACCCCGACGACGACCTCGGCATGGGCGCCGTCCACTTCCCCGAACCGCACCTCGTGGGCGCGGGCCGCCGCACCGCCCAGCGGGCGCTCGCCTCCCGGGCGGCGGCGGGCATGGTGCGGCGCGGCTACGACCGGCGGCCGGACCACCGGGAGTACTGGGAGCGGATGCACCACGAGCTGGACATCATCGCCCACCACGGCTTCGCCTCGTACTTCCTCACCGTCGCCCAGGTCGTGGACGACGTGCGGGACATGGGCATCCGGGTCGCCGCGCGCGGCTCCGGCGCGGGCTCGCTCGTCAACCACCTGCTCGGCATCGCGCACGCCGACCCGGTCGAGCACGGGCTGCTGATGGAGCGGTTCCTGTCCAAGGAGCGGGTCGTGCTGCCCGACATCGACATCGACGTGGAGTCCGCCCGCCGCCTGGAGGTCTACCGCGCGATCATCGGCCGGTTCGGCACCGAGCGGGTGGCCGCGGTCGCCATGCCGGAGACGTACCGGGTGCGCCACGCCATCCGCGACGTGGGCGCCGCCCTGTCCATGGACTCGGCCGAGATCGACCGCGTCGCCAAGTCCTTCCCGCACATCCGCGCCCGCGACGCCCGCGCGGCGCTGGAGGAGCTGCCCGAGCTGAGGGAACTGGCGGGGGAGAAGGAGAAGTACGGGAAGCTGTGGGAGCTGGTCGAGGGCCTGGACGCCCTCCCGCGCGGTGTCGCCATGCACCCCTGCGGCGTGCTGCTCTCCGACGCCTCCCTGCTCTCCCGTACGCCGGTCATGCCGACCAGCGGCGAGGGCTTCCCGATGGCGCAGTTCGACAAGGACGACGTGGAGGACCTCGGGCTGCTCAAGCTGGACGTGCTCGGCGTGCGGATGCAGTCGGCGATGGCGCACGCGGTCGCCGAGGTGGAGCGGGCGACGGGGGAGCGGGTCGACCTGGACGCCGTACCGGAGGGCGACCCGGCGACGTACCGGATGATCCGGTCCGCCGAGACGCTGGGCTGCTTCCAGATCGAGTCGCCGGGTCAGCGGGACCTGGTCGGCAGGCTCCAGCCGTCGACCTTCCACGACCTCGTCGTCGACATCTCGCTCTTCCGGCCCGGCCCGGTCGCCGCCGACATGGTGCGGCCGTTCATCGAGGCCCGGCACGGGCGGGCGCCGGTGCGCTATCCGCACGAGGACCTGGCGGAGCCGCTGGAGGGGACGTACGGGGTCGTCGTCTTCCACGAGCAGGTCATCGACATCGTGGCCATCATGACCGGCTGCGGGCGCGGCGAGGCGGACCGGGTGCGGCGCGGGCTGTCCGACCCTCAGTCGCAGGGGCGGATCAAGGTGTGGTTCGCCCAGCACGCGACGGCGAACGGGTACGACGCGGAGACGATCCAGCGGACCTGGGAGATCGTCGAGGCGTTCGGCAGCTACGGCTTCTGCAAGGCGCACGCCGTCGCCTTCGCCGTGCCGACCTACCAGTCGGCGTGGCTGAAGGCCCATCACCCGGCCGCCTTCTACGCCGGGTTGCTCACCCACGACCCCGGCATGTACCCCAAGCGGCTGTTGCTGGCGGACGCGCGGCGGCGCGGGGTGCCGATCCTGCCGTTGGACGTGAACAAGTCCGGGGTCGCACACAGGATCGAACTGGTGTCTGAATCACGGAAAGCGCGGTCACGGAAGCCCGACGCGTGGGGCCTGCGCCTCGCCCTCTCCGACGTGCACGGCATCAGCGAGGCCGAGGCGGAACGGATCGCCGAGGGGCAGCCGTACGCCTCCCTGCTCGACTTCTGGGAACGGGCCCGCCCCAGCAGGCCGCTGGCCGGGCGGCTCGCCCGGGTTGGCGCGCTGGACGCGTTCGGCGCCAACCGCCGCGACCTGCAACTGCACCTGACCGAACTGCACCGCGGCGCCCGGGCCGGACGCGGCGACCAGCTCCCGCTGTCCGGCGGACGGAAGACCGCGTCCGCCGGACTGCCCGACCTCACCTCGGCGGAGAAGCTCAGCGCCGAACTGGGCGTGCTCTCCATGGACGCCTCGCGCAACCTCATGGACGACCACCGCGCCTTCCTGGACGAGCTGGGCGTGGTGTCGGCCAAGCGGCTGCGCGAGGTCCGGCACGGGGAGACGGTGCTGGTCGCGGGCGCCAAGGCGGCCACCCAGACACCGCCGGTCCGCTCCGGCCGCCGGGTCATCTTCTCCACCCTCGACGACGGCACCGGCCTGGTCGACCTCGCCTTCTTCGACGACTCCCACGACGCCTGCGCCCACACCGTCTTCCACTCCTGGCTGCTGCTGGTGCGCGGGGTGGTGCAGCGGCGCGGCCCGCGCAGTCTCAGCGTGGTCGGCTCCGCCGCCTGGAACCTCGCCGACCTGCTGGAGGTACGCCGGGAGGAGGGCCTTGAGGGCGTCGCGGCCCGGCTGGCCGGGGCGGGCGGAGACCAGGGCGACGACCCCGAGGGCGGATCGGCGCGCCGCCGCCTCGCCGGTTCGGACGGACGGCCCGCGCCGGCCGGTTCCGCGGCCCAGGACCCGATGGAACGGCAGCGGAGGATCCGCATGTCCACCGGGTACGAGATGCACCCCTGGGCCGATCTGCGCCCCGCGGGCGAAGGGCCCGCGGTGGGAAGGAAGTTGTGGCACCAGAGTCCGGGGAGTGCGGGATGACGATCCTCTGCGTACGTTTCCAACTGCCGCCCATGTACGAGGCGGCCCTGCCCCAGCTCCTCGGGCTGTTGGAGGAGTTCACGCCGGTCGTCGAGGCGCTGCCGCCCGACGGCGCGCTGGCCGACCTGCGCGGCGCCGAGCGGTACTTCGGGCGCGACGCCGTGGAACTGGCCTCGGTGATCCGGGTCCGCGCCCTCGCGCTGTACGGCGTGGACTGCGTGATCGGCGCCGGACCCGGCCCGATGCTGGCCCGCATGGCCCTGCGGGACGCCCGGCCTGGACTGACCCGCGCGGTGCCCGGCGGCGAGGAGCGGGACTTCCTCGCGGGCAAGCCCGTCGCCGCGCTGCCCGGCGTCGGCACCGCGACCGCCCGCACCCTGTGCGAGTACGGCCTCGACACCCTCGGCCGGGTCGCCGCCGCGCCCCTGTCCACCCTCCAGCGGCTGGTCGGCGCGAGGACCGGCCGCGAGCTGCACGAGAAGGCGAACGGCGTCGACCGCGGCCGGGTCGTCCCCAACGGCGTCTCACGGTCCCTGGCCGCCGACCGCCCCTTCGACCGCGACGAACTCGACCCCGACCGCCACCGCCGCGCCCTGCTCTCGGCCGCCGAGGAACTGGGCGCCCGGCTGCGCGCCGTGGACAAGGTCTGCCGCACCCTGACCCTCACCGTGCGCTACGCCGACCGCTCGGCCACCACTCGCAGCCGCACCCTCAAGGAGCCGACCGCGCACTCGGCGGCCCTGACGCGGGCCGCGTACGACATGTACGAGGCGCTCGGCCTCCAGCGCGCCCGGGTCCGCTCGATCGCCCTGCGCGCCGAGGGCCTCGCCCCCGCCGAGCAGGCCTCCCACCAGCTCACCTTCGATCCCGTGGACGAGAAGGTCCGCCGGATCGAGGAGGTCGCGGACCGCGCGCGGGCGAAGTTCGGACCGAGGGCGGTGATGCCGGGGTCGCTGGCGGCGTGAGCCCCCCGCGGGTCAGTTGGCCCACGGGGGAGTGATCCGCGTGCCGTCGGCCAGCCGGGCCGTGAGGCCGACGGAGGTGGTGACCCAGGACGTCGCGGTCCGGTCGGCGGGATTCTCGACGGCGAGGGTCGCGCCCGCGTTGACGATCACCGTGTCGCCCGCGGTGACGTGCTCGGTGCGGCCGTCGAGGGTGATCAGCAACTCCCCGGTGAGCAGATGGAAGATCTCCTCCCGGTCGACGGTGTGCGCGGGGGCCCTGGTGCCCGCCGGAATCTCGCTCCGCCAGGCGCACAGCTCCTTGCCGCCGGTACGGGGGCCGGCGTACGAGACGAAGCGGGCGCCGTGGATCTCGTGGGTCACGGCTTCGGACGAGCGGACGATGGGCATGGCTGCCTCCCGGTAGGGATGGTCAAGTGGCTTGACTATATTCTCCGAGCTCATGGTCAAGCTGCTTGACCAATTCGTCAAGGGTGTTTCAATGCCCTCGTGCAGAACTCCGACGCCATGGCCCTGACCGCCGCCCTGCTGGCCGCGGCCGGTGGGCTCACGCAGCGCATCCACGAAGGGGTCGTCGCCCGTGGCTTCGAGGGGGTGCGGCCCGCGCACGGTTTCGCGTTCGCCCGGCTGGCTCCGGACGGGGCGACGGTCACCGACCTCGCCGGGCACCTCGGGATGACCAAGCAGGCCGCCAGTCAGCTCGTCGACGAACTGGTCCGCAAGGGGTACGCCGAACGGCGGCCGCACCCCGCCGACGCGCGTGCCCGGCTGGTCGTGCTGACCGAGGCGGGACGGGCCTGCACGCGGGCCGCGGAGGAGGCGGCGGCGGAGGCCGTGGGCGCGTGGGCCGAGGTGCTCGGCGAGGGTGGGGTCGGGGAGTTGCGGGACCGTCTGCTGCGTATCGCGCCGGGTGGGCCGGTCAGGCCCGCCTGGTGAGGCGCCCCGGCAGGCGCGGGGTCTGTCCGGCCTGAGCCGCCGGACAGACCCCGCGTTCCCCCGTGCTCCGGTCAGCCGCTGTGCCGGCCGCCGGTGGCCCGTCGGCGGACCGACGCGAAGAGGACGGCCGCGCCGAGGGCCAGGGCGGCGGCGCCGCCGACGGCGATGTACGGCGTGGTGCTGTCCCCGCCGGTCTCGGCGAGGTTCTCGGTGCCCGCGCCGGCGGCCTTGACCTGGTTGGGCTCACCGGCGGCCTCGGCGGCCGTGCCGGGCGCCCCGTCCGGGGTGGTGGCCGGGTCCGCCGGGTCCGCCGTCGTCGCGGCGTCCTGGTCGCCGTGGCCGTGGTGCTCGATCGTCGACTTGTCGGCCGCGGCCTCGATCTGCTCCTCGGACGGGGCGGAGGCCTCGGGGGCCGGCGCGGTGCCCGCGGTGTCGTCGGCCGCGGTGTCGCCGCTCGCAGTGTCGTCGCTCGCCGTGTCGCCGCTCGGGTTCGCGGCCGAGGTGCCGCCGAAGGACACGTCGGAGCAGGAGTAGAACGCCTCCGGACTGTCCGAGCGCTGCCACACCGCGTACAGCAGGTGCTTGCCGGAGCGCTCGGGCAGGGAGCCGGAGAAGGTGTAGAAGCCGCCCGAGGCGGCCGGGTCGGTGACCGTCGCCACCGGGGCGGACAGGTCCAGGTCGCCCCAGCCCAGCGGCTTGGACGGGTCGTAGCCGGGCTTGGTGATGTACACCTTGAAGGTGCCCTTGTGCGGGGCCGTCACGCGGTACTTGAAGGTGTACGAGCCGCTGCTCACGCTGGTCGCGGGCCAGTCGGCGCGGGCCAGGTCCATGCCCTTGAAGGCCGGGTCGTTGGCGCTGCACAGCTTGCCGTCCGGGATCAGCTCCTGGTGCTGCCCGGCGGCGTTGCCGATGCGGATGCCGTTCCAGTCGTAGAGGGCCTGCGTGCCGCCGGCCGCGACCGCCGCCTTGCACGCGTCGGACTTCGGGTTCTCGGGTCCCTCGGCGTGACACTGCGAGACCCGGCTGACCGGGTCGCCCATCGAACCGTGCGCGGAGGCGGGGGCGGCGGCCAGCGTGGTCAGGGCGAGCGGGGCGAGGCCGGCGACGGCGACGGCGGCCGCCCTGCGGGACACGGACGGTGCGGGCATGGGAACTCCTCGAAACGGTCACTGGGGACATGGGCGGTTGGGCCGGAACCCGTGGGGTCGATCAGCAAGCTAGCCCCGAGAAACCGTGAAATCGCCTGCTGGAGGCGGGTGATGGAGATCCTTATGGTCGCGTTAAGGGAGTGCTCAGGCTGTGCTGAGGTAGCTAACGTTCGCGGCATGGCACACCAGCGAGAAGAGCCGGTCCGGCAGGCGGTCGCCGCCGACGTACCGGCCGTGAAGGCCGTCACCGACGCCGCCTACCACCCCTACATCGAGCGCATCGGGGTGGTGCCCCAGCCGATGGAGGCGGACCACGCGGCGAACGTGGCGGAGGGGAAGGTGTTCGTCACGGGAGTCACGGGAGTCACGGAAGCCACGGAGGTCACGGAAGTCACAGGAGGCACGGGAGCCCCGGGAGCCCCGGAATCCCCGGACGGGACCGGCGCGGGCGTCGTCGGCGTCCTGGTCCTGGAGGCGCGCGCGGACCACCTCTTCCTCGACAGCGTCGCCGTCCACCCCGACGCGCGCGGCAGGGGCGTGGGGGGACGGCTGCTGCGGTTCGCGGACGCCCGCGCGCGGGCGCTGGGCCTGCCCGAGGTCAGGCTCTACACGAACGCCATGATGTGGGAGAACCAGGAGATCTACCCGAGGTACGGGTACGAGGTCGTGGAGCGGCGGGTGGACGGGCCCTACGACCGCGTCCACTACCGCAAGCAGCTGCTCTGAGGCGTCTCATGCCGTGACCGCCCGGTCAGCTGTCCGGCCACCAGGTGCGCGCGATGTCCTCGCGGACCTCCGGGCGCCCCGAGGGACGCTCGTCGACCTCCTCGCGGACTCGGCGGGCGTCGGTCTTCTTCAGGGGCTTCTGCACGGTCAGACGGCGCATGGCTGCCTCCTTACGGATCCACCGGGTTCCGCGTTCTCACGGAGGTAGACCCTTTCCCCGAGACTCACTCATCGATGCATGGCTGTCAGTGGCGGTTGTCACGTTCCGGGTCCCGATCCCGTTGTCAGCGGCGGCTGTCACCCTGGGTGCATGGACAACTGCGGTGACCGGACGAGCGCGTTGCGTAGCGAGAAGCCTGAGGGCGCCTATGCCAGCAGGTCCGCGAAGCCGTCCCCGCGGGCCAGCCGCTCCAGGCCGTCCAGCGCGGTCAGAGCGGCGGCAGCGGCCTCGGGATCGCGTTCCGCCAGGCCGCTCGCGGCGAACTCGTCCTCGTCGAGCCGCCGTACGTCCGTGCCGTCCGCGGAGCACCACAGGTCCAGGTCGAGATCCTCCACCACCAGTTCCGCGCCGGTGCGCACGGCGGGGCGGGTGATGTCGCAGTACCAGCCCTTGAGCACGCCTGTACCGGATCTGACCTCCTTCACGGCGTACCACCGGTCGCGCCAGTAGTACTCGGTGAAGACGTCGCCCGCCTCGAAGCGCACGAAACCGAAGTCACGGACGCCGGCACCGGCCCAGGGGGCGCGGACGGCGATGCGGGTGCCGTCGTCGTGCAGCAGCTCGCCCGCGTACCGGATCTTCGTACGGCCCGCCTTGACCAGGACCACGTCCAGCCCGGCCGGCGTCTCAGCCGAGTTCGCGGACATACCGCACCTCCGTTGCGCAGACCTCGTACCCGAGCCACTTGTTGACGGCGAGCATGGGGCCGTTGTCGGTGTCGTTGCCCGTGTACGCCCGCGTGTATCCGGCGGCGCGGGCCCGGCGCAGGGAGTCGGTCTTGGTGAGCTTGGCGAGCCCTCGCCCGCGGTGCGAGCGGACGGTGCCGGTCATCGCGGTGGAGTACCGGGTGCCGCCGTCGGTGTAGGCGACGCTGAAGGCGACGGGGCGGCCGTCGGCGACCGCGACCGTGGTCAGTTCGCGGTCGAGCAGCGGGTGCCGCCAGGTCTGGGCGAGCCATGCCTCGTAGTCGGTGAACTCGATGTCGACGTCGCTCGGTTCGTCCGCCAGCGTCTCCGCGTCCAGCTCGAACATCGGGCGGGGATCGTCCGCGAAGTCGGCGGCGGTGCGCAGTTCGACGCCCTCGGGGAGGGGCGGCGGGGACGGCAGCGCGCTGTTCGCCAGGTCGAGGCGGAGGAAGTGCGCGGAGCGCCGCCGCGCGTAGCCGTGCCGCTCGGCGAAGGCCAGGTTGGCGGGCTCGTCCAGCACCCAGGCGAACAGCTTGGTCGCCCCCTCGCCGGCGAGGTACTCCTCGGCCGTGCGTACCAGCAGCCCGCCGGCCCCGCGCCGGACCCGGTCCGGGTGGACGTAGACGTTGAGGTAGGCCTGGCCGGGCTCCGGGCTGTCGTGGACCAGCCCGATCTGGGCCGTGCCGACCGTCTCCCCGTCCTCCTCGGCGACGAGGGACCGGCTCCGGGCGTCCGGGTGGGTGTGGGCGAGGTGATGGACGACGGCCTCGGGCGTCCACAGGATGAACGGCAGGGCGAGGTGGCGGACATGGGCGAAGGCCGCGACGTCGGCCGCGTCGTCGGGGCGCAGGTCGCGCACGAGAACGGTCATGTGGGCGCACGCTACGGCGGGTGACCGGTCGGATGCCTCTCATTTTCCCGGGGATACGGGACAATCGCCGGGTGACCTTGAAGATCCACATCGACGACGGCGCCCCGCCCTACGAGCAGGTGCGCGCGCAGATCTCCGAACAGGCGCGGTCGGGGGTCCTGCCGGTCGGGTACCGGCTGCCGACCGTGCGCGGACTGGCCGAGTCCCTGGGGCTCGCCGCGAACACGGTCGCCAAGGCGTACCGGGCGCTGGAGACGGACGGGGTGATCGAGACGCGGGGGCGCAAGGGGACGTTCGTCGCCGCCGCGGGCTCCGCGGCGGAGCGGGAGGTGGCCGCCGCGGCCCAGGGGTATGCCGAGCGGGCTCGGCGGCTGGGGGTGACGGAAGGGGAGGCGTTGGGGGCCGTGCGGGATGCCCTGCGGGCGGCTTATGGGTGAGCGCCGTTCGGCTCGGGGTCGTTCGGCTCGGGGTCGTTCGCCGGCCGTGGGCTCGCTGTGGCTTGTCGCGCAGTTCCCGCGCCCCTTCAGGGCGTGCGGGTGACCGTCGGTCCCGACGCGCGGGCCAGTTCGGCGAACAACGCCGCGTCCGTCACCGCTGCCGCGTTCGGGTCGTTGTTGAAGTAGGTGTAGACGTCGCTCGTGTCCGGCCAGGTCGTGGTGATGCGGTCGATCCAGGTGGTCAGGGAGCGGCGGCCGTAGTGCGGCCACGGCGCGGCCCGGCCCTGGTGGAAGCGGACGTAGCCCCAGTCGGCGGTGCGCCACAGGGGGGTGACCGGGCGGGCCCGGACGTCCGCCCAGCACAGCGCCGCACCCCGCGACGTGAGTACGTCCCGCACCTCGGGCGTCCACCAGGAGGCGTGCCGGGGTTCGACCGCGACCCGCGTGCCGGGCGGGAAGCAGGAGAGGCAGGCGTCCAGGAGGCCCGCGTCCGCCCGCAGCGTCGGCGGCAGTTGCAGCAGGACCGGGCCGAGACGGTCGCCCAGGCCCGCGGCGTGCGTCATGAGGCGGTCCACCGGCTCCCCGGGGTCCCGCAGGCGCTTGATGTGGGTGAGGTAGCGGCTCGCCTTGACCGCGACCACGAAGTCCGCCGGCACCCGCTCGCGCCACGTCTCGAAGGTCTCCCGCGTCGGCAGCCGGTAGAACGCGTTGTTGATCTCGACCGTCGCGAAGCAGGACGCGTACCGCTCCAGCCACAGCCGGACGGGCAGGCCGGGCGGGTACAGGACCTCCCGCCAGTCCCGGTACTGCCATCCCGACGTGCCGACGAACAGGGTCATACCCCCATCAAAGCACCGGGTTACAGGTACAGCCCGGCCTCCGCGCCGTCCCGGGGCTCCGGCAGGGCGGTCGGCGAGGTGCCGCGGCGCAGTGCGTACAGCTCCGCCAGGGTGGCGCCCTCGCGGCCCACGCCCTCCTCGGTGCCCAGCCAGTTCACCGCCTCCCGGCGGGTCAGCGGGCCCACCTCGATGCGGGCCAGGCAGCGGCCGGGGCGGACGACGGCGGGGTGGAGGCGTTCCAGGTCCTCGTTGGTCGTGACGCCGACCAGCACGTTGCGGCCCTGGCCGAGCAGCCCGTCGGTGAGGTTCAGCAGCCGCGAGAGCGCCTGGCCGGCGGTGTGCTTGGCCTCGCCGCGGATCAGCTCGTCGCAGTCCTCCAGCAACAGCAGCCGCCAGCGGCCCTTGCCCGCCGCGTCCTCCTCGCCGATGGCGATGTCTATCAGGTAGCCGACGTCGGAGAAGAGCCGCTCGGGGTCCAGGACGCAGTCCACCTGGCACCAGTCCCGCCACGAGCGGGCGAGGGTGCGCAGCGCCGACGTCTTGCCGGTGCCGGGCGGCCCGTGCAGGAGCAGCAGGCGGCCCGCGATGTCCTCGGGCGTCGTCTTCATCAGGCCGTCCATCGCGTCCGCGACCGGCGCCGTGTAGTTGGCCCGGACCTCGTCCCAGGTGCCGGCGGAGATCTGCCGGGTGGTGCGGTGCGGGCCGCGGCGCGGGGAGACGTACCAGAAGCCCATCGTGACGTTCTCCGGCTGCGGCTCCGGCTCGTCGGCCGCGCCGTCCGTCGCGTCGGCCAGCACCTTCTCGGCGAGGTCGGCGCTGGTCGCGGTCACGGTGACGTCGGCGCCCCGGTTCCAGCGCGAGATCAGCAGCGTCCAGCCGTCGCCCTCCGCGAGCGTGGCGCTGCGGTCGTCGTCGCGGGCGATCCGCAGCACGCGCGCGCCGGGCGGCAGCAGCGTCGCCGCGGAGCGCACGCGGTCGATGTTGGCCGCGTGCGCGAAGGGCTGCTCACCCGTCGCGAAACGACCGAGGAACAGCGCGTCGACGACGTCGGCGGGGGAGTCGTTGTCGTCGACGTTGAGCCGGATCGGCAGGGCGTCGTGCGGGTTCACGGACATGCGGCCATGATCCGCCACCCGGCTGCCGCGTGCACCCGGTTTCCCGGGCACACGCGGCTTCCGGGCCGCCCCGGGCGCACGCGCCCTCCGGGCCGTACCGGGCGCACGCGGCTCCCGGAGACCCCCGGGCGCGTGGCGGTCGGCGGTCGGCGGTTCAGGCGCCGGCCCCCGGCAGCCGCCCCCGGACCTGCCGTGCCCGGCGGAGCACGGCGTACCCCTTGGTGAGGAGCCGGTCCCGCGCGAAGGCGCGGCCGATCGCGCGGCCCTCGACGAGCCGGGCGAACTCCTCGAGCCCCGTGGCGCGGCGCACGGTGACCCGCCGCAGCGCGTACGGCCCCTGGGCGCGGCGCGCCAGGCCGTTGCCGACGGCGAGCGCCTGCGCGTACCCCGTCTCACGCACCGCCCGCCGCACCCGGCGGTCGGAGTACCCGTACGGGTAGGCGAACGAGGCCGGTACGGTGCCCAGTTGGTCGGCGACGATCTCCTTGCCGTGGATCAGCTCGAACCGCAGCCGCTCCTCGTCCAGTTGGTCGAGCTGCGGATGGGTGTGGCTGTGCCCGCCGATCTCCACGCCGGCCGCGGCCAGTGCGCGGACCTGGTCCCAGTCGAGCATGGTGTCCAGGGCGCCGCCCGTGTCGTACGGGCCGCGCAGCCAGCCGGTCGTGACGAACAGGGTGGCCGGGAAGCCGTGCTCGGCCAGGGCGGGCAGGGCGTGCCGGTGCACGCCCTCGTAGCCGTCGTCGAAGGTGATGAGGACGGGCCGCCTCGGCAGCGGGCGTCCCGAGCGCCAGGCGGCGGCCAGTTCGGCCGTGCCGATCGGCGTGGCGCCCCGGTCGGCGATCACCGCCATCTGCGCGGCGAACGCCTCCGGGGGCACCGACAGGGCACGGGTCGCGTCGTTCGGTTCGGCCGCGACCGCGTGGTACATGAGGACCGGCACGCGCGCGTCGTCCCCCTCGCGCCCGGCGACCTCAGCCATGCGCGCCCCCCTCGACGGGCGCCACGGTGAACGTGGCCCCGCCCCGCCGCGCCCGTACGCTCCCCACCACGTAGCCGCCCGCCGCGGTGAGCACCCCGGCGACGATCGCGCCCGCCCGGCCCGCGCCCCCCGGCCGGGCCAGCACGGCGTCGCGCAGCCCCCGCGCCACCCCCGCCGGCAGGACCCGGGTGGCGTACCGGCGTTCGGACTCCAGGCCCTTGTCCGCGCCGACGCTGCGCGCGACCAGGGCCTTGGACAGGCCCTCGGCGTAGGCGCGGGTGCGGAAGTAGCCGAAGTGCTCGCGCGCCTCGGGCACCCGGTGGTGGATCACCGCGCGGTCGTCGATGAGCAGCACGGCGTCGGGCCGGGCGCGGGAGAGCCGGATGCACAGCTCGGTCTCCTCGCAGCCCAGCGGACGCCTGTCGCCGTCGCGTCCGATGCCGGTGGCGAAACCGCCCGCCGCGTCGAACGCCTCGCGCCGGAAGGAGGCGTTGCCGCCGAGCACGTTGCGCACCCGGACCCGGCCGGGCGGCAGGCCGCGGTACGTGCAGCCCACCACCCAGTCGAACTCCTCCGGGAACCAGACGGGCCGCCGCCCGGACGCCCAGATGGGCACCGTGCGCCCGCCGACGGCGATCACCGCCGGGTCGGCGTACCCCTCGGCGAAGTGCCGCAGCCAGTCGCGTTCGGCCACGGCGTCGTCGTCGAGGAAGGCGATCACCTCGCCGCGCGAGGCGGCGATGCCGGTGTTGCGGCCGGCGGACAGGCCGCGGGGGCCCGCGTTGGCGAGCACCCGCACGTCCGCCCGCTCCTCGTACTCCTTCAGCAGCCGTTCCCGCAGCGCCTCGTTGTGGTCGACGACCAGCAGCGTCTCGCGGGCCGGGTGGGACTGCTCCCGCACCGAGGAGACCGCCGCGAGGATGTCCTCCCAGCGGTCCTCGGTGTAGACGCAGATCACCACGGAGACGGTGAGGGAGGCGTCGGGACCGCTCAAGACGCCTTCCTCCGGACCGGGACGACCGGGACGGCCGGGACGACCGGGGCGACAGAGGCGGCCGATCCGGCCGATCCGTCCGAGGCGAGCGTCGGCGCGTGCGTACGGCTGCGCAGCGCACGCCGGTTGGAGCGCTCCTCGAGGATCACTCTGAGCACCCGCAGCCCGTCCCGTACGGCGCGCAGGTTGCTGACGCCGTGGATGCGCAGGTACTCGTGGCTGGGGATCTCCTGGACCTTCAGACCGGCCTTGACGACCCGGATGTTCATCAGCGTCTCCACCTCGAAGCCGGTGCAGTCGAGGTCGATCTTGTCCAGGCAGTGCCGCCAGAAGGCGTTGTAGCCGTAGCACAGGTCGGTGTAGCGGGCGCCGAACTTCCGGTTGACCACCGCGCACAGGGCGCGGTTGCCGAGCTTGCGGATGAAGGTCATGTCGTCGGTCCCGCCGCCGTTGGCGAAGCGGGAGCCCTTGGCGAAGTCGGCGCCGGAGACCAGCGCGGAGACGTACGACACGATCTCCTGGCCGTCGGCCGAGCCGTCGGCGTCTACCATCACGATGATGTCGCCGGTGCACGCCTCGAAGCCGGTGATCAGCGCGTCCCCCTTGCCCTTGCCGCGCTGCTCGACGACCTTGACGTCCGGCCACAGCGCCCGGGCGACCTCCACGGTGTCGTCGGTGGAGTTGCCGTCCACGAGGACGACCTCGTGGATCCAGTCGGGCAGCGTCTTGAAGACGTAGGGAAGGTTCTCCGCCTCGTTCATGGCGGGTATCACCACGCTCACCGGCGGCGCTATCGCCAGGTGCGAGGAGACGGGCCGGTACTTCTCGGCGGGCGTCGTGTCATCGTCGTCGGTGGTGGCGGGCTGCAGAACTGAGCTCATGAGTCTGGTCCCTCTCGTCCGGCGGACCGCCCGCCCCAGGGGCGGTCCGGCTCTGTGTCCGGTTCGAAAGGGGGGTTCCTCACCCACGGCACGACGGGACGGAACTCCGTGCGTGCCAGGTGAGCTGGCAAAGCCTGTCGGCGCCGGAAAGAAACGGCGACCGACCGCGCGGCGCGGCCCGGTCACCGATGTGGTCACCGAGCACGGCACCCCCCCTACCGCGCGTCCCGCCCCGGTCCGCCGCGGCCTCGAGCCCTCCCCTGAGCCGCTTGCCGACGTACCGATGCGGGAGATGTATGACGGTATTGACGTTTGAACCCGTATGGCAAGACCTGGATCCAGGTCTCACGTTTTTGTTGGTTTGCCGTCATCCGTTCTTCTTGAAGGGCGTTTCGTACGGAACAGGCCCCCCGGACCGTTCCGCTTTGCCCCCCGAAGCCCAAGATGCCGGTATGCCGGGCCTCAATGTGGCGCAGCGCTTCGGAGACCGTCAAGACGGCACTGGTGTTCCCGCCGGTTTCCGTCCGATTTTGAACGACCGTCAGCCAATTCTTGGCATGGACACTTCCTGTCAACACGCGTAGCTGCTACCACGGTTCGAGCAGAGATCCTGCTAAAGGAGGTTCCATGAGACGTTCCCGACTTGTCGGCTTCCTGAGTTCACTCCTCCTCGCCGCCGGCGCCGCCCTCACCGGGGCCGCGACCGCTCAGGCCGCCCAACCCGCCGCTGCCGGCGGCTACGTGGCGCTCGGCGACTCCTACTCCTCCGGCGTCGGAGCGGGCAGCTACATCAGCTCCAGCGGCGACTGCAAGCGCAGCACGAAGGCCCACCCCTACCTCTGGGCCGCCGCGAACTCACCCTCGACCTTCGACTTCACCGCTTGTGCCGGCGCGCGTACGGGTGATGTTCTCGCCGGACAGCTCGGCCCGCTCAGCTCCGCCACCGGCCTGGTCTCCATCAGCGTCGGCGGCAACGACGCCGGCTTCGGCGACGTCATGACGACCTGCGTCCTCCAGTCCGACAGCTCCTGCCTGTCGCGGATCGCCACCGCGAAGGCGTACGTCGACTCGACGCTGCCCGGCAACCTCGACAACGTCTACTCCGCGATCCGCAGCAAGGCCCCCAGCGCCCGGGTCGTCGTCATCGGCTACCCGCGCTTCTACCGGCTCGGCACCACGTGCCTCGGCCTCTCCGAGACCAAGCGGAAGGCGATCAACGACGCCTCCGACCACCTCAACACCGCGATCGCCAAGCGCGCCGCCGACCACGGCTTCACCTTCGGCGACGTACGTCCCACCTTCACCGGTCACGAGATCTGCTCCGGCAGCTCGTGGCTGCACAGCGTGAACTGGCTCAACATCGGCGACTCGTACCACCCGACCGCGGCCGGTCAGTCCGGCGGCTACCTGCCGGTCCTCAACGGCGCCGCCTGACCGGAAGCGGAAGGAGAGGGAGCAGAGGAGGAGGCCCCGCCGGTCGGGGTCTCCGTCTCCGTCTCCGTCGCTGTCTCCGTCACACAGGCCACGGAGAACGCCACCGCGTTCGACGTGGCCTCCACCGGAGTCCGCACCTCCACCCGGACGACACCCTCGAACGTGCCGCTGTCGTCCTTCGTCGTCACGACGACCGTGTCCCGCCGGGTGCGGTCGCCGTCCTCGGAGAAGGACAACGTCCGCCACCCCGGGTCGGAGACCGCGCCGTCCTCCGTGACCCAGCGGTAGCCGACCCGCGCCGGAAACCGCCCCACCGTGAACGTCGCCGTGAAGGCGGGCGCCGCGTCGTGCGGCGGGGGACAGGTGCCCGTGTACCGCGTGTGCGAGCCCGCCACGGACACCCTCACCGACTGCGCCGGCGCACTGCTCCGGGAGCCGTGACCGCCGGAGGAGACCGTCGGGTCCGGCTCCTCGCCCGACCCGGTCCGGCCGGGCGCGGCGGACGTCGTCCCCGGATCCGGGCCGCCGCCCGAACCCTCCGTACCGTCACCGCCGTCCGAGCGGTCCAGCAGCGTGTACGTCAGTCCGGCCAGCGCCAGCGCGAGTACGGCCAGCCCCGCGACCAGCACGGCCCGCGCCCGCCCGTCCCGGCCCCCGGACGCCCCGGACCCGGGCCGCGTCGCGCCCGTCGCCGGCGGTACGGGCATCGGCGGCGTCGGGGAGGCCCCAGGCTCCGCGGGCGCCGCGAGCGTCGGGGCGTACCCGCCGGCCGCCACCGCGCCCGCGCCCGGTGTGCCGTCCCGGGAGGGGACGCCCCCGGCGCCCACCAGCCGCAGCTCACGCTCGGCCCGCTCGGCCACGAGGCGCTCGGCCGGGTCCTTGCGCAGCAGGCCCTCGACGACGGGCGCGAGCGCGCCGGCCCGGTGCGGCGGCGGCAGCTCCTCGTCGACGATCGCCCGCAGGGTGCTCAGCGGAGTGTCCTGGCGGAAGGGCGAGGTGCCCTCGACCGCCGCGTACAGCAACACGCCCAGCGACCAGAGGTCCGACTCGGGACCGGGCGTGCGGCCCAGCGCCCGCTCCGGGGCGAGGAACTCCGGCGAGCCGATGACCTCGCCGGTCATGGTCAGCGCCGGGCTGCCCTCGACCCTGGCGATCCCGAAGTCGGTGAGCACCACCCGGCCGTCGTTCGACAGCAGCACGTTGGCCGGCTTCACGTCCCGGTGCAGCACCCCCGCCGCGTGCGCGGCCCGCAGCGCGGCCAGCACCTCGGCGCCGATCAGCGCCGCCCGCCGGGGTTCCAGCGGGCCCTCGGCCTCCAGCAGGTCGGCCAGCGACAGCCCGCGGACCAGCTCCATCACGATCCAGGGCCGGCCGCCGTCGGCGGCCACGTCGTACACCGTGACCACGTTGTGGTGGGCGACCCGGGCCGCGGCCCACGCCTCGCGCTCCAGCCGGGCGTACAACCGGCGCACGTCGGCCTCCGGCAGCCCGGCGGGCGCGCGCACCTCCTTGACGGCGACCTCGCGGTGCAGCAGCTCGTCGCGGGCGCGCCACACGGTGCCCATGCCGCCCTCGCCGAGAGGGGACAGAAGGCGGTAGCGGCCGGCGATCACGCGCTCACCGCCGGGTTCCTCGGACACCGGCGCCCCCTATGGCGTCTCGCGCGGACAGTCCTCGGGCACGGGCCCGTACGTCTCCCGCATGCCTCCCAAAAGTAGCCCAGCGGAGGGCGGATGCGGCCCCCCTGAACACCGATCCGCCCCCAGGGGGCCACCACCACGACCCCGGAGGATCCCGCGCCGATCCGTGTCCGGACGGCCCGCGTTTTCCGCCCGCCGATCCGTAATCCCTCCGGGGGCGTGCCGTCGCGCGTGCCCGGCGGTGGAGCGGACGGGCCGGGCACGGCTCGCGGAGAGGGGGAGCGGTGGAGGCGGACGAGCTGCTGGCGCTCGTGGCGGACGGCGACCAGACGGCCTTCGAGGAGCTGTACGGACTGGTCTCCGGCCCGGTGTTCGGACTCGTGCGGCGCGTGGTGCGCGACCCCGCCCAGTCGGAGGAGGTGGCGCAGGAGGTGCTGCTCGAACTGTGGTGCTGCGCCGCGCGGTTCGACCCGCGCCGGGGAAGCGCCCTGTCCTGGATCCTCACCGTCGCCCACCGCCGCGCCGTCGACCGGGTGCGCAGCGCCCGCGCGGCCGGCGAACGCGAGCGGCGCGAGGCCCGCCGGGGCCACCATCCCGCCTTCGACCAGGTGTCCGAGGAGGTCGAGGCGGGACTCGAACGCGAGTGGGTGCGCCGCTGCCTGGACCGCCTGACCGCCCTGCAACGCCAGTCGGTCACCCTCGCCTACTACGACGGCTACACCTACCGCGAGGTGGCCGAGCGCCTCTCCCTCCCGCTGGGCACGGTGAAGACCCGGATGCGGGACGGGCTCAGCCGCCTGCGCGACTGCCTCGGAGGTCTCGCATGAGCCTCCTCGGCCGGTTCCGGCGCCACGGCGACCGCCACTCGCTCGCCGCCCCCTACGCCCTGGACGCCCTCGAAGGCGCCGAACGGGTCCGCTTCGAACGGCACCTGGAGCGCTGCGGCCCCTGCGCCGCCGAGGTGCGGGCGCTGTCGGAGGACGCCGTCCGACTGGCCTGGTCCACGGCCGCGCCGGCCCCGGCCGCCCTGCGCGACCGCGTCCTGGCCGCCGTACGCGCCACCGCGCAGGAACCCGCGCCCGGAGGTGCGCCCGGACGTGCGCCCGGACGTGCGCCCGGGCCCGCGCGCGGGCTGCCGCCGCACGTGTGGGGCGTCCAGGCGCCGCACGCGCGCCCGCGCGCACCCCGGCCGCGCCCCCTGCTCGTCCCGTTCGCCACGGTGACGGCCGCGGCGGCGCTCGTGGTCGCCTCGCTCTTCGCCGCGCAGGCGCACCGCACCCGGGGCGAGCTGGACACCGCGAGGGACCGCTCACGTGAGATCGCCCACGTTCTGGCGGCATCGGACGCCCGTGCGGCGAGCGGCGAGGGTGACCGGGGCCGCCGTATCGGAGTGGTCGCCTCCGCGTCCGAGGGGCGCGCGGTGATCACCCTGAGCCGCCACCGCGAGCCGCCCGGCGACCGCGTGCACCAGTTGTGGCTCATGCGGCCCGGCGCCGCACCGCGCTCCCTCGGGCTCCTCGACGGCGACACGCCCCTGATCGCCTCCGGCCTGGACCGGACCGCCACGTCACTGGCGGTGACGGTCGAGCCCGGCGGGGGCTCGCTCCGGCCGACGAGCAGGCCGGTCGTTCAACTCACCCTGAAACTTGTTGGATTCGGAGAGTAATCGTCAACCTCCTTACGGGGAAGGTGAATCCTGTGACCGCGATACACGCATGCCGTACCGGGGCGATAGGGTTACCCTGCCCGGGCCGGGTGGACTCGTACGGGTGGGGAGTGACATGGATCAGATAACAGTGCGCAGCAGGGCAAGGGTCCCTGCGATCACCTGCGGCAGCAGCGCGACCAGCTCGCGTCTCGACCGGCATCTCGCGGTGCTCGGAGGGCCTGCCCTCCCGCAGCGCGAGACGGTGGAGGCGACGTCGCTGATGCGGGAGCTGACCGCGCGTGAGCCCGCGCACAAGCGCAGCAGCCGGGGCGTCAGGATGCGCGGGGTGTCGCTGTTCGCGCCACTGCGCCGACTGCGCCGCTCGCTGTTCGGCGGCAACTGAGGCCCGCGCTCCGGCGACCACACCGTCCCGGCGCGGCGCCGCGCACTCGTCCGTCGTCCCCACGGCACGCAGTGGCGCCCCGGTGTGTCCCCGAGCGCGGGTCATCCCCGCACCTCCGACTCCGTAACCCGTCTCGGGACGTCCGTCTCCGTAGTACGGCCGTCGCGCACCCGTCCGTCCCGCACGCCCCCGTGCGCGGTCGCACCGCCTCGTCCCGCCGTCGCCCCTCCCCGCCCGGCGGTGACGCCCCCCGGCCCGCTCAGCCCTCCCCGCGCGCGTAGCGGCGTACGGCGAGCGGGACGAACACCGCCAGCAGCACCGCGCACCAGGCCAGCGACCCGGCGACGGGATGCGCCACCGGCCAGGCGGCCCCGTCCGGGACGGGCGCGTTGCCGAAGAGGTCGCGCAGCGCCGTGGTCACCGCGCTGATCGGATTCCACTCGGCGACCGTGCGCAGCCAGCCCGGCAGTCCCTCCGTCGGGATGTACGCGTTGGACAGCAGCGGCAGGACGAAGGTCGCGCCGCCCAGTTGCCCGGCGATCTCCTCGTTGCGGGTGAGCAGCCCCAGGTGGACGCCGATCCACGTCGTCGTGAACCGGAACAGCAGCAGCAGCGCCACGGCCCCCGCCGCGCCGAGCGCGCCGCCCTCCACCCGCCAGCCCACCGCCAGCCCGACCAGCAGGAAGGGCACCAGCCCCGCGGCCGTGACGAGCAGGTCCGCGACCGCCTGCCCGAGCGGCACCGCCGCCCGGTGCACCGGCAGGGTCCGCAGGCGGTCCGTCACGCCCCGGTGCGTGTCCTGGGCGGCCTGGAACATGCCCGTCATCAGGCCGTTGGCGGCCGTCGCGACGAGCAGGCCCGGCACCAGGAAGGCGCGGTACTCCTCGCCCGGCATCGCCAGCGCGCTGCCGAAGACGTAGCCGAAGAACAGCAGCATCGTCACCGGCATGGTCTGGGTGAGGATCAGCAGCCCCGGGTTGTTCCGCAGCCGCCGGAGCTGCCGGCCCAGCATCGCGGTGCCGTCATGGGCCAGGTCGTGCGCCACGGTGCTCATGCCACCGGCTCCTTGTCGCCGCCGGTCAGGCGGAGGAAGACGTCGTCCAGGGTGGGCGGGCGCAGGCTCGCGTCCAGCAGGGGTACGCCCGCCGCGTCGAGTTCGCGCACCAGGCGGGGCAGGGTCAGGGTCGGATCGGTGGCGACCGCGCCGACGGCGCGCCGCTCGTGGTCGAGGGCCGGCTCCGCCCCGGTGAGCCGGTCGAGCACCGCAGCCGCCCGCCCCATCGCGTCGCCGTCCGCGACGACGGCCTCCGCGTACGCCCCCACCAGCGCCTTGAGTTCGCCCGGCGATCCCGTGTGCGCGACCCGGCCCCGGGCCACCACGGCGATGTCGTCGGCCAGGCGGTCGGCCTCCTCCAGGTACTGCGTGGTGAGCACCACGGTCGTGCCGTCCTCCTTCAGGGCGCGCACGGCGTCCCAGATCCGGTTGCGGCCGGCCGGGTCGAGCCCCGTCGTCGGTTCATCGAGGAACAGCACCTCGGGGCGCCTTACGAGGCTCGCGGCCAGATCGAGACGGCGCCGCATGCCGCCGGAGAGGGTGGACGCGGGACGGTCCGCGGCCTCGGCCAGTCCGAAGCGGTCGAGCAGTTCGTCGGCCCGCGCCGAGGCGTCCCGCAGCCGGTGCAGCCGGGCGAACAACCGCAGGTTCTGGCGTCCGGTGAGGTCCCCGTCGACCGACGCGTACTGCCCGGTGACGCCGATCTTCGTCCGGACGGCGGCGGCCTCGCGGACCAGGTCGTGCCCGGCGATCCGCGCGGACCCCGCGTCCGGCCGCAGCAGCGTGGTCAGCAGGCGCACCGCCGTGGTCTTGCCCGCGCCGTTCGGCCCGAGCAGTCCGCACACGGTGCCCTCCGCCACCGCCAGCTCCAGACCGCGCAGCGCGCGCACCTCGCCGAAGCGCTTCTCCAGCCCTTCACTAAGTACAGCGTACGTAGTAGTCATGGCCCGACCATAGCGCACTACGTACGCTGTACGTAACTAGGATGGTGGCCGAGGTGATGCACGATGGCGGGCCGACCTGCCGTACCCGAAGTGATCTGGTCGCGCCCCGAGCGCACCGGCCGAGGGCCGAGGCCCGCGTACACCCGCGCCGACATCGCCGCCGCCGCGGTGCGGATCGCCGACGCCGAGGGCCTGGACGCGGTCTCGATGCGCCGCGTCGCGGGGGAACTGGGCTGCGGCACCATGTCGCTCTACAACTACGTCCCCCGCAAGGAGGACCTGTACGAGCTGATGATGGACGCCATCAGCGGCGAGCACGAGCTGTGGGAGCCGAGCGGCGACTGGCGGGCCGACATGCTGCGGGTGGCGCACCAGACCCGGGCGCTCATGCACCGCCACACCTGGATCGTGCGCCTGATGTCACCGGTCTACGGCTTCAGCCCCAACGCCCTGCGCTACCTGGAGCACTGCCTGGCCTGCCTCGACCCGTTCGACGCGCCCCCCGGCACCAAGATGGAGCTGGTCGCGATGGTCAACGGCGTGGTGACGACCTACGTCACCAACGAGATCGCCACCGCCGAGCGCACCCGCTCGCTGCCCTGGTCCCAGGAGCAGGAGGACGCGTCGCGGATCGCCTACCTGGGCCGGCGGCTGGCGAGCGGCGCCTATCCGCGACTGGCGGCGTCCTTCGCCGAGGACGCCGGCCCGATCGACCTGGAGGCGGTCTTCGAACGGGCGCTGACCCGGGTGCTGGACGGCTTCGCCTGAGCGGGAGGGGCCGCGCCGCCCGCCCCTCCCCGAGGAGACCCGCGCAAGCTCGCGAGGAGACCCGCACAAGAGGACCTACAGCAGGGCGAGCTGCCCCTCGGGTCCCTCTTCCCGGCCGTCCAGGACGGAGGCCGGCCGGCGGGCCGCCGGGGGCGCCGGCAGGACGCCCGCCTCGCGCAGTTCGGCCGCGGTGATCTCCGAGGTCACCTCCGACTCCCGGCACCGCGGGAGCAGTTCGGCGAGCAGGGTGAGGACCGTGACCAGCTCCAGCAGCTCGGACGTCCAGACCTGCGGCCAGGTGGCCGGGCGGACGGCCGACAGCGTGCCGGGCTCGCCCTCGGCGGTGCGGGCGGCGAACCACTGCTCCAGCACCCGGACCCCGCCCGCCTCGAAGTCCCAGGCGCCGGGCGGCACGGGGGAGATGCGGCCCTCGTCCAGGTACAGGGCCTCCTCGTCCCGGCCGTAGCGCAGGCTCACGGGACGGGCGGGCAGGGGGGCGCGGACGTACGGGCGGCGGCCGCCGGGCAGCTTGGGGCGCTCGCCGTCGCGCCGCATCAGCCACAGGGCGCGCCGGCCGAGGCGCACGCCGTGCTCCCACAGCGCGGGGTCGGCGGTGAGCGGGACCAGGGAGCCCTCCCGCACGGTCGCCACCGCCCAGGCCAGCACGTCCAGCGGCTCGGGACGCGCGCCGAGCCGGGCGGCCAGGTGGTCCAGGAGGCCGGGGGCGAGGTTCGGTTCCGCCCCGCCCGGACGGCGGTGGAGCGGACGGACGCGGGCGCCGCCGAGCAGCGGCAGCCGCGAGGTCGCCAGCAGCAGGGGAGGGCCGGCGGGCGCGGACGCCTCCACGACGAAGACCTGCCGCTCGTCCGCCACCCGCCACAGCTCCGGACGGGCCGCGTCGATCAGCCGGTGGTCGGGAATCAGCCACTGTTCGTCGAAGGGCGCGCGCAGCACGCGGACCGGCTCCGGACACGGCCCCGAGGCGCGCGCCAGCCGCTCGGTCCCCCCGGCGCCGCCGGGCAGCCGTCCGACGGCCGTGTGCGGGGTGCGGGCGCGCGTCGGCTCGAACAGCGCCTCGCGGTCGGGTCCCCGGGCCTTCATCAGGGCGTCCCAGCGGGCCTTCAGGGACGCCGCGTCGGGCGCCGTCGGCCACCCCCGGCCGAGCCGCGGCGGTGCGACGGACCACGGCATGAGGTCCGCCAGCGGCGGAGCGTCGTCGTGCGTCACGCCGGGCATCGTACGACGGGGCGGCGGGGCCTCACGTGGCATCCAGGGTGACGGTGAACGAGAAGCGGTCGCCCCGGTAGTGGATGACGGCCACGTCCAGCACCCGGCCCGCGGTGTCGTAGGTGATGCCCGTGTAGTGCAGGATCGGGCTGAGCAGCGGGACTTCGAGCAGCCGCGCCGTCTCCGGGTCCGCGAGCCGGGCCTCGACGGTGTCCGTGATCCGGCTGATGTCCACGCCCACCACGTCCCGCAGCACCTTGGTCATCGGCCAACGGGCCAGGTCGTCCGGGTCGATGCGGGCGGCGACCTCGGGACGGACGTAGTTGCGGGCGTGGTTGGTGGGCTCGCCCGTCTGCTCGTCGCAGCGCAGCCGGTGGTACGTCGCCGCCTCGGCCAGGTCCGGGAAGAACTCGGCCAGTTCGGGCGGCACGGGGCCGGTGCCGTGGCCCAGCAGCTCGGCCTTCATGCCGGACTGCTGGGCCACGATCGCGTCCACCGAGCCCAGCAGCCGCACCGGGGCGCCCCGCCGGGCGTCCGGCTCGATGAAGGTGCCGCGCCGGCGGTGCCGGGAGATCAGCCCTTCGTCCTCCAGCTCCTTCAGCGCCTGCCGCATCGTGAGCACGCTCACCCCGTAGTGGCCCGCCAACTGCTCCTCCGTGGGCAGGCGGAGCGGGTCCCGGGGCGAGCGGCCGAGTATCGAGGCGCGCAGCGACTGCGACACCTGGTACCAGAGCGGCAGCTTGCGGTTCAGGACGATGGAGTCCGGGGCGAAGGAGGTCACGGGCCATCCGTACCGGTAGCGAATCCTCAGTGCAAGGGGCGGAAGTGCCGCTCCAGTCCCCGCCAGACGTCGTCGTAGCCCTGCTGCAGGTGTTCGGCACGGGCCGCGTGGGGCGTGAGCGTCACCGGCCAGCGCGTCTCGAACATGAAGGCCAGACCGTCGTCGATCCGTTGCGGCTTCAGCTCGGCGGCGCTCGCCCGGTCGAAGGTCTCCCGGTCCGGGCCGTGCGCCGACATCATGTTGTGCAGCGAGCCGCCGCCCGGCACGAACCCTTCCGCCTTCGCGTCGTAGGCGCCCTCGATCAGGCCCATGTACTCGCTCATCACGTTCCGGTGGAAGTACGGCGGCCGGAACGTGTCCTCGCCCACCAGCCAGCGCGGTGCGAAGACCACGAAGTCGACGCCCGCGAGCCCGGGGGTGTCCGACGGGGAGGTGAGCACCGTGAAGATCGACGGGTCGGGGTGGTCGTACGAGATCGTGCCGATGACGTTGAAGCGGCGCAGGTCGTAGACGTACGGCACGTGGTTGCCGTGCCAGGCGACCACGTCGAGCGGGGAGTGGTCGTAGGTGGCGGTCCAGAGTTTGCCGCAGAACTTGTTGACCACCTCCACCGGGCCCTCGACGTCCTCGTACGCCGCGACCGGCGCCAGGAAGTCCCGGGCGTTGGCCAGGCCGTTGGCGCCGATCGGGCCGAGGTCGGGGAGCTGGAAGGGGGTGCCGTAGTTCTCGCAGACGTAGCCGCGGGCGTCGGCGTCGAGCAGGTCGACCCGGAAGCGGACCCCGCGCGGGATCAGCGCCACGTGGCCGGGCTCGGCGTGCAGCAGGCCGAACTCGGTGCGCAGCAGCAGGCCGCCGCGTTCCGGGACGATCAGCAGCTCGCCGTCCGCGTCGCTGAAGACACGCTCCATGGAGGCCGTGGCGTGGTACAGGTGCACGGCCATGCCGGTGCGCTGAGTGACGTCGCCGTTGCCGCCGAGCGTCCACAGGCCCGCCAGGAAGTCGGTGTCCGGTCCGGGGGCGGGCAGGGGGTTCCAGCGCAGGCGGTTCGGGTCCGGCACGGACTGGGTGAAGGGGGCGGTGCGGAGCGCGCCGTTGCCGGTGCGGGTGAAGGCCGGGTGGGCGGCCGACGGGCGGATGCGGTACAGCCACGAGCGGCGGTTGTGCGCCCGCGGCTCGGTGAACGCCGTGCCGCTCAGCTGCTCCGCGTACAGCCCCAGTGGGGCCCGCTGCGGCGAGTTCCGGCCCTCGGGCAGTGCGCCCGGAACGGCCTGCGAGCTGTGCTCGTTGCCGAAACCGGACAGGTAGCCCAGCCCCTCCGCGGTCTTCCGCGCGTCCCCGCTCATCGATCGCTCCCTCGCCACCCGATTCCTATGGGACACCGTAGGATTGCGGTTTCCCCGGCGCAAGAGGCCGTACGGGGCTTCCCGTTTCAGCTTCCCGCTTCGCCCCTCGGCATCCCGTTCTTCACTCCCTTCCCGCTTCCTCCCCCTCCGTCCCGGGGAGGGTGACCGGAACGGCACCCCCGGGGGATCCGCGGTGTCGGACCGGTGTTCTACTCTCCCGTCATGTCGTGGACGCGGGGAGTACGCGCCGTGCTCGCGGTCTGTGTCCTGCTGCTGACCGGATCCGCGGGCTGCGGCTCCGGTGGTACGGGCGGGCCGCAGGCCCGGGACGCCGTCACACCGGTCGGCGAGCTGCTCGACGCCACCGACGAGGAGGGCCGGCGCTACCGCGAGGTGGACGCCGAGCACGCGCCCGAGGTCGGTATCGAGGTGCAGCCCGAGGCCGACGACAGCTGGGACGTACGCCTGACCGTGCGCGACTTCGCCTTCTCGCCCCCCGGGACGAAGGCCGAGGCGGTCGCCGGCCGCGGTGTCGCCCACCTCTTCCTCGACGACGAGCTGGTCACCCGGCTGCGCGGCCCGGAGCACCGCCTCGCCGCCGGCCTCGTCCCGCGCGGGACGCACCAGCTCACGGTCCGTCTGTACGCCGACGACGGCACTGTGTGGGCCGTCGACGGCGAACCCGTCGAGAGCACCGCGGACATCACGGCGTCGAACGCGCGGGCGACCGATCCGGAGGCGATCGAGGACGGGGCGGGGGACGGTGACGTCCCGGGGGGCCGCGAAGGCCCGGGGGGCGGCGAAGGGTCGGTGGGCGGCGAAGGCCCGGGGGACGGTGAAGTCCCGGGGGGCGGCGAAGGCGTGGCGGGCGGCGAAGGCCCGGCCTCACGGTGAGCGCCGCCGCCGCCCGATTCCGTATGGGAGGGCACGGTTCACCCGACCGCGCCAGGAGGGCATCATGAGCACCGTGTCCCACGCGACCCCGCTCCGCCGCGCCCCCGTGCAGCGGCGCAGCGCCGAACGGCTGACCCGCATCCTCGACGCCTGCGCCGACCTCCTCGACGAGGTCGGCTACGACGCCCTGAGCACCCGGGCCGTGGCCGCGCGCGCGGACGTCCCCATCGGCTCGGTGTACCGCTTCTTCGGCAACAAGCGGCAGATGGCCGATGCCCTGGCGCAGCGCAACCTGGAGCGCTACGCGGAGCGTGTGACCGAAAGGCTGACGGAGACCGGCGACGGCGGCTGGCGCGGGGCGCTGGACGCGGTGCTCGACGAGTACCTGGCGATGAAGCGGACCGCGCCCGGCTTCTCCCTGATCGACTTCGGCAACCAGATCCCGGTCGGCGGCCGCCACGCCGTCCCCAACCACCGGGTGGCCGACCGGCTCACCGAACTGCTCTCCGGCTACCTGGGCCGCCGGCCCGACGAGGACCTGCGTCGCATGTTCCTCGTCGCCGTGGAGACCGCGGACACCCTCGTGCAGCTCGCGTTCCGGGTCGCCCCGGACGGGGACGAGAAGATCATCGAGGAGGCCCGGGAGCTGCTGCGGGCCTACCTGGGACGCGTACTCGACTGACGGGCCGTCCGTGCGCGCCACCTGCTGACGGGCCGTCCGTGCGCGCTACTCGCCGACGGCTGTCCGTACGCGCTGCTCGCCGACGGCCGTCCGTACCCGGTCGGCGGGCCGGGCCGTACGGCCTTCGGCGCGGGGCTCCCCAACATGCCTACCGGTCGGTATGCTCGCCGCGAGAGAGCGCCGCCGACGCCGCCCTACGGGAGGACCCGTGTCCCGCACCGCCCTGCGTATCTGTCCCCTGTGCGAGGCCACCTGCGGCCTGGCCCTCACCATCGACGGCACCACGGTCACCGCCGCCCGAGGAGACCGCGACGACGTCTTCAGCCGCGGCTTCATCTGCCCCAAGGGCGCCTCCTTCGGGGCCGTCGACTCCGACCCCGACCGGCTGCGCGCGCCCCTGGTGCGCAGGGACGGCGAACTGCGCGAGGCCACCTGGGAGGAGGCGTTCGACGCGGTCGCCGCGGGCGTGCGGCCGGTGGTCGAGCGGCACGGGCCGCACGCCGTCGCCCTCGTCCTCGGCAACCCCAACGTGCACACCATGGCCGGTGCCCTCTACCCGAACGTCCTGCTCGGTGCCCTCGGCACCCGCAGCCTCTTCACCGCCTCCACGGTCGACCAGATGCCCAAGCACGTCTCCAGCGGGCTGCTCTTCGGCGACGCGAACGCCATCCCGGTGCCCGACCTCGACCGCACCGACCACCTGCTCCTCATCGGCGCCAACCCGCTGGAGTCCAACGGCAGCCTGTGCACCGCGCCCGACTTCCCCGGCCGGCTCAAGGCCCTGAAGGCCCGCGGCGGCACCCTGACCGTCATCGACCCGCGCCGCACCCGCACCGCGAAGCTCGCCGACCGGCACGTGGCGATCCGGCCCGGCACCGACGCCCTGCTCCTCGCCGCGATGGCCCACGTCCTGTTCGAGGAGGGCCTGGTGGACCTCGGCGCGCTCGCCCCGCACGTCGAGGGCGTCGAGGAACTCGCCGACGCCGTACGGGACTTCACGCCCGAGTCCGTCGCCGCGGCCTGCGACGTGGACGCCGGGGTGACGCGCGCCCTCGCCCGGGAACTCGCCGCCGCCCCCACCGCCGCCGTCTACGGCCGCATCGGCAGCTGCACCGTCCCGCACGGCACCCTCGCCAGCTGGCTCGTGGACGTCCTCAACATCCTCACCGGCAACCTCGACCGGCCCGGCGGCGCCCTCTTCCCGCAGGCGGCCACCGACCGGACACCCCGCCCCGCCGGGCCCGGCCGCGGCTTCGCGCTGGGCCGCTGGCACTCCCGGGTGAGCGGACACCCCGAGGCCAAGGGCGAACTGCCGCTGTCCGCCCTCGCCGAGGAGATCGACACCGCCACCGGGGCGGGCGAGCCGGTCCGCGCGCTGATCACCATCGCCGCCAACCCCGTGCTGTCCGCGCCCGACGGCGACCGGCTCGACAAGGCGCTGGACTCGCTCGACTTCATGGTGAGCGTCGACCCGTACCTGAACGAGACCTCCCGCCACGCGCACGTCGTCCTGCCGCCGCCCCCGCCCGCCCAGAGCCCGCACCACGACTTCGCCTTCAACACCCTCGCCGTACGCAACCAGGTCCGCTACACCCGTCCCGCCGTCCCGCTGGAGCCGGGCCGCATGGCCGAGACCGAGATCCTGGCCCGCCTGACCCTGGCCGTCACCGGCACGCACGGCGCCGACCCGTCCGCCGTCGACGCCATGGTGATCGAGCAGACCCTCGGCAGGGCCGTCCGCGACCCGCACTCACCCGCGCACGGACGCGACCCCGGCGAGCTGGCCGCACAGCTCACCGGCGAGAACGGTCCGGAGCGGCGGCTCGACATGATGCTGCGCCTCGGCCCCTACGGCGACGGCTTCGGCGTACGGCCCGACGGCCTGACCCTGGAGCGGCTGCTCGCCCACCCGCACGGCATCGACCTCGGACCGCTGCGCCCGCGCCTGCCGCAGCCGCTGAAGACCCGCAGCGGCAAGGTGGAGCTGCTGCCGGGGCCGATCGCCGGCGACCTGCCGCGGCTGCGGGAGGCCAGGGCGGCGCGCGCCGACGGGCTCGTCCTGGTCGGCCGCCGCCACCTGCGCTCCAACAACAGCTGGATGCACAACGTCCCGGCCCTCACCGGCGGCTCCAACCGCTGCACCCTGCACCTGCACCCGGACGACGCCGCACGGCTCGGCGTGCGCGGCGGGGACCCGGTGCGGGTCAAGGGCGCCGGGGGAGAGGTGACCGCGCCCGCCGAGGTCACCGACGCCGTCCGGCCGGGCGTGGTCAGCCTCCCGCACGGTTGGGGCCACGACCGCCCCGGCACCCGCCTGACCCACGCCGCCACCGAACCCGGCGTCAACGTCAACCAGCTCCTCGACGGCAGCCTGCTCGACCCGCTCTCGGGCAACGCGGTCCTCAACGGCGTCCCCGTGACGCTCGCCCCGCTGACCGACGCAAAGCTGTGACCTGGAGTTCTGCGCTTATTGCTCGCATGTCAACGTCTTGTTAACGCGGCTTGACGGCACCTAACGTCGCTCGCACCGCCTGCCCCGGTGGGATGTTCAAGGGCGAACGTTAGGTACTCATACATGCTGACCATCCTCGGCTTCGCCATGATCGCGACCTTCCTGGTCCTGATCATGATGAAGAAGATGTCGCCGATCGCGGCGCTCGTGCTGATCCCCGCGCTGTTCTGCGTGCTGGTCGGCAAGGGCGCCCACCTCGGCGACTACGTCATCGACGGCGTGTCCAGCCTCGCCCCCACCGCGGCGATGCTCATGTTCGCGATCGTCTACTTCGGGGTGATGATCGACGTCGGGCTCTTCGACCCGATCGTCCGGGCCATCCTGAAGTTCTGCAAGGCCGACCCGATGCGGATCGTCGTCGGCACGGCCCTGCTCGCCGCCATCGTCTCGCTGGACGGGGACGGCTCGACCACCTTCATGATCACCGTCTCGGCGATGTATCCGCTGTACAAGCGCCTGAAGATGAGCCTGGTCGTGATGACCGGCGTCGCCGCCATGGCCAACGGCGTCATGAACACCCTGCCCTGGGGCGGCCCCACCGCCCGCGCCGCCACCGCGCTGAAGGTCGACGCCACCGACATCTTCGTCCCCATGATCCCGGCCCTGGCCGTCGGTCTGCTCGCGGTCGTCGTCCTGGCGTACGTCCTCGGACTGCGCGAGCGCCGCCGGGTGGGCACGCTGACGCTGGACGAGGTGCTGGTGCGGGAGCCGGAGAGCGAGACGGTGCTGGTCGGTGCGGGTGCGGGTGCGGGTGCGAGCACCGGATCGGGTGCGGGTGCCGGGGCCGGCGAGGGCGCGGGCGCGGGCAAGGCGTCCGCCGCCGGTGGTGCCGGGGACTCCGCCGGCCAGGAAGCCGACTCCGACGACGACTTCCAGGGCCTCGACCCGAACCGGGCCACCCTGCGTCCCAAGCTGTACTGGTTCAACGCGCTGCTCACGGTCGCGCTGCTCACCGCCATGATCATGGAACTGCTGCCGATCCCGGTGCTCTTCCTGCTCGGCGCCGCGCTCGCGCTCACCGTCAACTTCCCGCACATCCCCGACCAGAAGGCCCGCATCGCGGCCCACGCCGACAACGTCCTCAACGTCTCCGGCATGGTCTTCGCCGCCGCCGTCTTCACCGGCGTCCTCACCGGCACCGGCATGGTCGACCACATGGCCAACTGGCTCGTGGACACCATCCCCGACGGCATGGGTCCGCACATGGGCCTGGTCACGGGCCTGCTGAGCCTGCCGCTCACCTACTTCATGTCGAACGACGGCTTCTACTTCGGCGTCCTGCCCGTGCTCGCCGAGGCCGGCCAGGCGCACGGGGTGTCGACGCTGGAGATCGCCCGCGCCTCGATCGTCGGCCAGCCGCTGCACATGTCCAGCCCGCTCGTCCCGGCCGTGTACGTCCTGGTCGGCATGGCCAAGGTCGAGTTCGGCGACCACACGCGGTTCGTGGTGAAGTGGGCGGTCCTGACGAGCCTGGTGATCCTCGCGGCGGGCATCCTGTTCGGCATCATCTGATGTTCCGCATCATCTGATCATCGGCTCGGGAGGGACACGACCATGGCGCCCGGTGGGAACCGCGGCTGGCTGCTCCGCCTCGTCATCGCCTTCGGCTTCGCGCAGGGGGCGGTGTCGATGGCCCGGCCCGCCGTCTCCTACCGGGCCCTCGCGCTGGGAGCGGACGAGCAGGCCGTCGGCGTCATCGCCGGTGTCTACGCGCTGCTGCCGCTGTTCGCCGCCGTCCCGCTCGGCCGCCGCACCGACCACGGCCGCTGCGCGCCGCTGCTGCCCGTCGGCGTGGTGCTCATCGCCGGCGGCTGCGCGCTCAGCGGCGTCGCCGGGTCCCTGTGGGCGATGGCCCTGTGGAGCGGCGTCATGGGCCTCGGCCACCTCTGCTTCGTCATCGGCGCCCAGTCGCTGGTCGCCCGCCAGTCCGCGCCGCACGAACAGGACCGCAACTTCGGCCACTTCACCATCGGCGCCTCGCTCGGCCAGCTGGTCGGCCCCATCGCGGCGGGCGCGCTGATCGGCGGCCACGACATGGCCGGGAGCAGCGCCCTGGCCCTGGTGGTGGCCGGCGCGGGGGCGGCGGTGGCCTTCACCTCGCTGTGGCGCATCGAGGACCGTACGGCCGTCAAGTCCCGTACGGAACAGGGCGCGCGGGTGCCCGTGGGGAGCATCCTGCGGGCCCGGGGCGTGCCCGCGGGCATCCTGATCAGCCTCTCCGTGCTCTCCGCGACGGACATCCTGACCGCCTACCTGCCGGTGGTCGGCGAGCACCGGGGCATCTCCCCGGCCGTGATCGGCGTCCTGCTCAGCCTGCGCGCGGCGGCCACGATCGCCTGCCGGCTGGTGCTGACGCCCCTGCTGCGGCTGCTCGGCCGCACCGCCCTGCTCACGGTCACCTGTCTGCTGGCCGCCCTGCTGTGCGCGGGCGTCGCGGTGCCGGTGCCGGTGTGGGCGCTCGCGCTGATCCTGGTCGTCCTCGGCTTCTGCCTCGGCGTCGGCCAGCCGCTGTCCATGACCACCGTCGTCCAGGCGGCCCCCGACGGCGCCCGCTCCACCGCCCTCGCGCTGCGCCTGACCGGCAACCGCCTCGGCCAGGTCGCCGCACCCGCCGCCGCCGGCCTGATCGCCGGCGTCGCGGGTGTCGCCGCGCCGTTCGTGATGCTGGGCGCCCTGCTGCTCCTGTCCTCGGGCGTCGCCATGCGCTCCCCGTCCACCGGCCCGGCGGCGGAACACCCGCCCACCGAGGGCGGCCCCGGCCCCACCGGCCGCCGCCGCCCCCTGCGCCGTACGGCCCGCTAGCCCGCCCGGACCGGGCCGTGAGGTCCGGCGACGGCCCGTCGGGTCCGACCTCGGGCGTCGCCGCCACCTGAATTCGGCCGTCCGCTTTCTCAACAGATGGACGCCCGTGCCGAATTGAGGTCCGGTGTCTTCCCCGGCCGCACACATTCCGTTAGCTTCCGTGACTCACACGCCCCGTACGACCCGCACGAGGGCGTCCGACCGCGGAGCACCAGCGCTCAGTGAGCCCCCGGGGGCACCTCCCATGACACGCGCCATCTCCCTGCACGACGTGAGCAAGACCTACCCGCGAGGCGTCCGCGTGGTGGACCGGCTGTCGCTGGACATCGCGCCCGGCGAGTTCCTCGTCCTGCTCGGCCCCTCCGGCTGCGGCAAGTCCACCGTGCTGCGGATGATCGCCGGCCTGGAGGAGATCACCGAGGGCCGGCTGCTGCTGGACGGGGAGTACGCCAACGACCTGCTCCCCGCCGAGCGGAGCATGGCCATGGTCTTCCAGAACTTCGCCCTCTACCCGAACATGACGACCCGCGGGAACATCGGCTTCCCGCTGCGCGTCGAGGCCCCGCAGGCCGACCACGGGCCCCGCGTGGACGCCACCGCCCGCATGCTGGGCATCGAGGACCTCCTCGACCGCTTCCCCGCCCAGCTCTCCGGCGGGGAACGCCAGCGCGTCGCCATGGGACGGGCCATCGCCCGCCACCCCAGCGCGTTCCTCATGGACGAGCCGCTGTCCAACCTCGACGCCAAACTCCGCAACCACCTGCGCGCCGAGATCACCAAGCTCACGCGGGAACTGGGCGTCACCACCGTCTACGTCACCCACGACCAGTCCGAGGCCATGTCCCTCGGCGACCGCGTCGCCGTCCTGCGTGGCGGAGTGCTCCAGCAGGTGGACAGCCCGCGCGCGGTCTACGCCCTGCCGCGCAACGTCTTCGTCGCCGCCTTCATCGGCACCCCGCGCATCAACCTGCTGCGCGGCCTGGTCCGCGCCCCGCTAGACGGGGCGATGACCATCAGCCTGGGCAAACAGTTCCTGCGCCTGCCCGAACCGCTGTCCCTGGACCACCAGTTGCTCCGGGTCCAGCAGGGCCGCGAGGTCATCGTCGGCCTGCGCTCGGAGGCCGTGCGGATCGCGAAGCCCTCCTCCGCCCGTCCCGGCGAGGTACTGCTCACCGGCCTGGTGGAGCACGTCGAGTTCCAGGGGCACGAGGTGCTCGTCCACTTCAACACCGGTTCGCGGCCGGCCGTCGTGCCCGACCTGGAGGCGCCGCGGCCCGCCGCCCGCCCGGCCAGGCGCCGCCGCCGCGACGGCACGGTCCTGAACCGGCTGAGGGAACGCGCGGGCGCCCTGCGGGCCGGTCCGGTGGTGGTCATGGACGACGAGGAGGAGGACGGCCCCGCCCTCGCCCCTCCCGACGGCCGCCTGCCCGGGGACCTGATCGTCCGGACCACCCCCGACATCGACCTCCGCCACGGCATGCAGGTCCCGCTCCTCGTCGACCTCGCCCACCTGTTCGTCTTCGACCAGCACGGCGACCGGATCTGCCCCGCCCCGGCGCGGCTGCCGGACCTGGAGGAGTGATCCCGCCGGTTTCCGGCCGCCGGGAGGGTGAGCCGCGCCACCATGGTGGCCGCCCCTGGTGCCGTAAAACTATCGGCGCTAGTTTGGGGCCGGACGACGAGGCCCGCCCGGAGGGAACGCGATGAAGGCACACGACGGCATGTACATCGACGGAGCCTGGCGGCCCGCCGACGGACGGGACACGATCGACGTCGTGAACCCGGCCGACGAGCGGGCGATCGGCACGGTCCCCGCCGGCACCGCACTGGACGTCGACACCGCCGTACGGGCCGCCCGCGCCGCCCTGCCGGCCTGGGCCGCCACTCCGCCCGCCGAGCGGGCCGCACGGCTGGCCGCCCTGCGGGACGTGCTGGTGGCCCGCAAGGACGAGATCGCCGAGACGGTCACCGCCGAGCTGGGCTCGCCGCTGAAGTTCTCCCAGGCCGTGCACGCGGCCGCCCCGATCGCGGTCGCGGGCTCCTACGCCGAGCTGGCGGCGACGTACGCCTTCGAGGAGAAGATCGGCAACTCCGTGGTCCACCACGAGCCGATCGGCGTGGTCGGGGCCATCACCCCGTGGAACTACCCGCTCCACCAGATCGTCGCCAAGGTCGCCCCGGCGCTCGCGGCCGGCTGCACGGTCGTGCTGAAGCCCGCCGAGGACACCCCGCTGACCGCCCAGCTCTTCGCCGAGGCCGTGCACGAGGCCGGCGTCCCGGCGGGCGTCTTCAACCTGGTCACCGGCCTCGGCCCGGTCGCCGGCCAGTCCCTCGCCGAGCACCCGGGTGTCGACCTGGTCTCCTTCACCGGCTCCACCGCCGTGGGCCGCCGGATCGGCGCCCTCGCCGGCGCCGCCGTCAAGAAGGTCGCCCTCGAACTCGGCGGCAAGTCCGCCAACGTCGTCCTCCCGAGCGCCGACCTCGCCAAGGCCGTCAACGTCGGCGTCGCCAACGTCATGTCCAACTCCGGCCAGACGTGCAGCGCCTGGACCCGGATGCTGGTCCACCGCGACCAGTACGACGAGGCCGTGGAGCTGGCCGCCGAGGCCGCCGCCAAGTACGGCGACCGGATCGGCCCGCTCGTCAACGCCAGGCAGCAGGAGCGGGTGCGCGGCTACATCGAGAAGGGCGTCGCCGAGGGCGCGCGGCTCGTCGCGGGCGGCCCCGAAGCCCCGCGCGAGCAGGGGTACTTCGTCAGCCCGACGGTCTTCGCCGACGTCACCGAGGAGATGACCATCGCCCAGGAGGAGATCTTCGGGCCCGTCCTGTCCGTCCTGCGCTACGACGACGAGGAGGACGCCCTGCGGATCGCCAACGGGACGGTCTACGGCCTCGCCGGCGCGGTCTGGGCCGGGGACGAGGCGGAGGCGGTGGCCTTCGCCCGCCGTATGGACACCGGCCAGGTCGACATCAACGGCGGCCGGTTCAACCCCCTGGCGCCCTTCGGCGGCTACAAGCAGTCCGGCGTGGGCCGCGAACTGGGCCCGCACGGCCTCACCGAGTACCTCCAGACCAAGTCCCTCCAGTTCTAGCTCCAGGGGAGTTGCCCACGTCATGGCCGTCCGTACCGCTGTCCGTGCCGCCGTCGTACCCGCCGTAGGCGCCCCGCTGGAGGTCACCGGGATAGAGCTGCCCGAGCCCGGCCCGGGGCAGGTCCGGGTGAGGCTCGCCGCCGCCGGGGTCTGCCACTCCGACCTGTCCCTGTCCAACGGCACCATGAGCGTGCCGCTCCCCGCCGTCCTCGGCCACGAGGGCGCCGGCACCGTCCTGGCCGTCGGCGAGGACGTCACCGGCATCGCCCCCGGCGACGAGGTCGTCCTCAACTGGGCGCCGTCCTGCGGCGCGTGCCACGCCTGCTCGCTGGGCGAGGTCTGGCTGTGCGCCAACGCCCTGGCCGGCGCCGCCAACCTGCACGCCCGCCGCGCGGACGACGGTACCGACCTGCACCCCGGTCTGAACGTCGCCGCGTTCGCCGAGGAGACGGTGGTGAACGCCGACTGCGTCCTGCCCGTCCCCGACGGCATCCCGCTCACCGACGCCGCGCTGCTCGGCTGCGCCGTCCTCACCGGCTACGGCGCCGTCCACCACTCGGCGAAGGTCCGCGAGGGCGAGACGGTCGCCGTGTTCGGCGTCGGGGGAGTGGGCCTCGCCGCGCTCCAGGCGGCCCGGATCGCGGGCGCGTCCAAGATCGTCGCGGTGGACGTCTCTCCCGAGAAGGAGGAACTCGCCCGCGCGGCCGGCGCCACCGACTACGTCGTCGCCTCCGACACCACCGCCCGCGAGATCCGGGCCCTCACCGGCAAGCAGGGGGTCGACGTCGCCGTCGAGTGCGTCGGCCGCGCGGTCACCATCCGCACCGCCTGGGAGTCCACCCGGCGCGGCGGCCGCACCACGGTCGTCGGCATCGGCGGCAAGGACCAGCAGGTCACCTTCCACGCCCTGGAGATCTTCCACTGGGGCCGCACCCTCTCCGGCTGCGTCTACGGCAACGCCGACCCGGCCCGCGACCTGCCGGTGCTGGCCGAGCACGTCCGCGCCGGACGCCTGGACCTCGGCTCCCTGGTCACGGAGCGGATCGCCCTGGACGGCATCCCGGCGGCCTTCGAGAACATGCTCGCGGGCAAGGGCGGACGGGCGCTGGTGGTGTTCTAGGCCCGGCCGACGGTGCTTGGACCCGGCCGACGGCGCTCGGACCCGGCCGGCGGCGCTCGGACCCGGCCGGGTGGTGCGCCAGACCCGGCCGGTGATGCGCTAGACCCGGCCGGTGTCCTTCGTGCGCGGCTCCGTAACCCTTCCGGGAGGCGGAGCCGCCGCCGTGCCCTTCCGGGACCGGGACACCGCCACGCCCGCCAGGCACAGCGCGCCGCCCGCCAGGGTGAGCAGCCCCGGTACCTCGCCCAGGGCCAGCCACGACATCAGGACGACGAGGGCGGGCACGGCGTAGGTGGTCGCGCCCATCCGCCCGGCGGTCGTACGGGCCAGGGCGTACGCCCACGTCGTGAACGCCAGCGCGGTCGGGAACACGCCCAGGTAGACCATGTTGAGCGTCGCGGAGGCGGGGGCGTCGGCCGCGTCGCGCACCAGCTGCCCCGCGAACGGCAGGCAGAGCACCGCCCCGACCAGGCACCCGAACGTCGTCACCTGAAGGGCGCTCGCATGCCCCAGAGCGGGCTTCTGCGCGACCACCCCGCCCGCGTACGCCACGGCGGCCAGCAGGCACAGCACCACCCCGAACAGCGAGGAACCGCCCTCGCCGGACATCGACAGCCCCACGGTCACCGCGCCGGCGAACGACACCGCCATGCCCGCCAGCAGCCGCGGCGGCAGCGTGTCCCCGAGCAGCCGGGCGCCGAGCAGGGCGATGAGGATCGGCCCGACGTTCACCACCAGGGCCGCCGTACCGGCGTCGACCTCCTGCTCGCCCCAGTTCAGGACGACCATGTAGAAGCCGAACCACAACAGCCCCGATATCGCGATCCCCCGCCAGGCGGGGCGCGGCGGCAGTCCCTCCCGGCGCAGCAGGCAGATGACGCCGAGCGCCAGCGCGCCCGACAGCAGCCGCCCGAGCGCCAGCGCGCCCGGCGAGTACGCCTCGCCGGCGCTGCGGATCGACACGAACGCGGAGGCCCACAGGACCACGGTGACCGTGGCCGCGCCGGCCGCGAGGAGGTGGGGACGGCGGGACGGGGCGGTACTCATCATGCTCCAGAGGCTAGGAAGGAAAGGGCAGGGCTACTGGCGGATTCCGGACGGACACCCACGCGGCCCGGCGCGCCGCCCGAGCGGGCACGGGGCCCCGGCGGGCTCACCGCAGCGCCGCCGGGTCGATGCCCAGCAGGCCGGACAGGGCGTCCTCGCCGGCCGGCGTGAGCCTCACCGCCCGCTCGGACCCGATGCGCACGCACCAGCCCGCGTCCAGCGCGTGCCGGCACAGGGCCGCGCCCGCGACGCCGGCGAGATGGGGGCGGCGCTCGGTCCAGTCGAGGCAGGCGCGGGCCAGCGGCCGGCGGCCGGTGGGCTTCAGGGCGATCCGGGCGGCCTCGAACCAGCCGAGCCCCGCGTCGGTGAGGGCGAAGCCGGTGTCCTGGCGCAGCAGCCCGCGTACGGTCAGCGCGTCGGTGACCGCGATGCCGAGCCGCCCGGCGAGGTGGTCGTAGCAGGTGCGCCCCCGGGCCATCGCCGACCCGGCGCTCGACGCCCGCAGCGTGCGCGGACGCCGCGCCTCGGCCTCGGGCGCGACCTGCGCGGCCAGGTCCTCCACCAGCTGCGCGACCCGCGCGTCGGCCAGCCGCACGTACCGGTGCCGCCCCTGCCGCTCCTCGGCGAGCAGACCGCCCGCGACGAGCTTGCCCAGGTGCTCGCTGAGCGTCGACGCGGCGACCCCCGCGTGCCGGGCCAGCTCACCGGCGGTCCACGCCCGCCCGTCGAGCAGTGCCAGCAGACAGGCGGCCCTGGTCTCGTCGGCGATCAGCGCGGCCAGCCGGGCGAGTGCGGCGGCTGTGGGGTCCTTCGAGGTCATGACCCCAGCATGCGACACCGACCGTTCGGTGGACGCCGAACGGTCGGGACCCCGGAACCTTCCCGGAACCTTCCCCACGGACGAACAGGCACACAACGGGAAAGACAAACAGTCACACAACGGGAAATAAACGCGCTTATCTTCTTATTGGGTACCAGAGGAGTGTGCAGGGCCACGACCTGGAGGCGGCATGGCGGACTCGGACGTACGGCACCGGAACAACGTCACGGTGACCGGCGACCCCGACGGGCCGGTGGTGGTGCTCGCGCACGGCTTCGGCTGCGACCAGAACATGTGGCGTCTCGTGGTGCCCCGCCTGGCGGAGCACCACCGGCTGGTCCTGTTCGACTACGTGGGCTCGGGCGGCTCCGACCCCTCGGCCTGGGACGCCGAGCGGTACGCGTCACTGGAGGGCTACGCGCAGGACGCCGTCGACGTCCTGCGGGCGCTGGACGTCACGGGGGCTACCTTCGTCGGGCACTCGGTGAGCGCGATGGCCGGCGTGCTGGCCGCCCGCTCGGCACCCGACCGCATCGGCTCCCTGGTCATGGTCACCCCCTCCCCGCGCTACATCGACGACGACGGGTACCGCGGCGGCTTCACACCGGCCGACATCGAGGAGTTGCTGGCCTCGCTGGAGTCGAACTACCTCGGCTGGTCGTCCGCGATGGCGCCGGTCATCATGGGCAACCCCGACCGGCCGGAACTGGGCCGGGAGCTGACCGACAGCTTCTGCGCCACCGACCCGGCGATGGCCCGCGTCTTCGCCCGCACCACGTTCCTCTCGGACAACCGCGGGGACCTGGAGGAGGTGAAGGTGCCCACGCTGGTCGTCGAGTGCGCCGAGGACGTCATCGCGCCCCGGGGGGTCGGCGCGTTCGTGCGGTCGCGGATCCCCGGCGCCCGGCTGGTGACCCTGGACGCCACCGGGCACTGCCCCCAGCTGAGCGCCCCCGAGGCCACCGCCGACGCCGTACTCGACTTCCTGGGCCGCGTCCATGGCACCCGGCAAGGCTCCTGACCCCGCCCCCGGCGCCGGCGGTGACCGGGGCGGGCCGACGCCACCGACGCCACCGGGCGGCGGCCCGCCCGGCCCGGAGGACAGCGCCGAGGAGCTCTACGACTCGGCCCCGTGCGGTTTCCTGTCCACGGCGATGGACGGCACCGTCACCAAGGTCAACGCGACGCTGCTGGACTGGCTCGGTCTGGAGCGGCGCGAGGTGGTGGGCCGGATGCGCTTCGCCGACCTGCTCGGCGTCGGCGGCAGGCTGTACCACGAGACCCACTTCGCCCCGCTTCTGCGCCTGCGCGGCGAGATCAGCGGCATCGCGCTGGAGCTGGCGACCGCGACGGGCGGACGCCTGCCGGTACTGGTCTCCGCTGTGGTCAAACGCGCCGCGGACGGCGAACCCGTACTCATCCGCACCACCGTGTTCGACGCCTCCGACCGGCGTGCCTACGAGGAGGAACTGCTGCGCCGCAGGGCCGCGGCCGACGAGGCGCGCGAGGTGGCCGAGGCGGCCCGGCGGGAGGCGGAGGAGGCCCGCTGCCGCTCCGAGGCCGACCGGGCCCGGCTGACCGACGCCCTCGCCGTGCTCCAGCAGGCGCTGCTCCCCGCCGAACTGCCCACCGTCCCCGGTCTGGACGTGGCCTCGTACTACTACACGGCCTCACCCGACCGGCTCGGCGGCGACTTCTACGACCTGTTCGCCCTGGACCGCCGGCGCTGGGCGTTCTTCCTCGGCGACGTGAGCGGCAAGGGGCCCGGGGCCGCCGCCGTCACCTCCCTCACCCGCTACACCCTGCGGGCGGCCGTCTTCCACGACTCGGACCCGGTCAGCGCCCTGACCACCCTCAACGCCGCCCTGTACGACCGCTACGGCGTCGAGGCCGATCCGCGCCACTGCACCGCCGTCGTGGGCGTCGTCGAACCGGACCCGGAGCACGGCCGCACCACGGTCCGCCTCGCCTCCGGCGGTCACCCGCCGGCCCTCCTGCTGCGGGCCGGCGCCCCGGTCGACGGCCCGGGGCGGGCCGAGTACCTCACCACCCCCGGGGGCATGCTGGTCGGCGCGCTGCCCGACGCCTCCTTCACTCCCGCCACCGCCGTCCTGGCACCCGGCGACACCCTGCTGCTCTACACCGACGGTCTGACCGAGGCCCGCACGGACCCCGGCCGCACCACCCTCTACGGCGAACAACGGCTGCGGGACTTCGCCGCCCGGCAGGCGTCGACAGCGCCCCCGGACGTGATCGCCGCCGTGGCCGCGCTGCTGGAGAAGCTCGGCGACGGCGTCGACGACGACACCGCCCTGCTCGCCCTGGGCGTTCCTAGCCGCCCCGGGTGAGCCGCTCGTACTGCTGCGCCAGTCCGTCCAGCAGCGCGGTCAGCCCGGTCTCGAAGGCCCGCTCGTCGATCTTCTCCTGCTGCTCGGCCAGCAGGTGCGCCTTGCCGAGGTGCGGGTAGTCGGCGGGGTCGTAGGCGCCGGCGTCGTCCGGGAAGCCGCCGGCGAAGGAGCCGAGCGCGGAGCCCATCACGAAGTACCGCATCAGCGCGCCGATCGAGGTGGCCTGGGCCGGGGGCCAGCCCGCGTCGACCATCGCGCCGTAGACGGCGTCCGCGAGGCGCAGCGCGGACGGGCGGCGGCCGGGTCCGTGGGCGAGGACCGGGACGATGTTGGGGTGGTCGCGCAGGGCCGCCCGGTAGGAGACGGCCCAGTCGTGCAGCGCGGTCCGCCACTGGCGGCCGTCCTCGAACATCGACAGGTCGACCTGGGCGCTCACCGAGTCGGCGACCGCCTCCAGGATCTCGTCCTTGGTCCGGAAGTGGTTGTAGAGCGAGGGTCCGCTGACCCCCAGCTCCGCCGCGAGCCGCCGGGTGGAGACGGCCGCGAGGCCCTCCGCGTCCACCAGCGCGCGCGCCGTCTCGACGATGCGGTCGGTGCTGAGCAGGGGCTTGCGCGGTCGGGCCATGGCGCACATAGTAGGGCTGCGCACAGAAACTAGCAGTGCTAATTTAAATGTACGGCTTTCAAGATCCGGCTGTCCGGATCCTTTCTCGGATCTTTCCTGTGGGGTGACTCGGCATGAACCTGGAGCTCAGCGAGGAGCAGACCGCGGTGCGGCGGCTCGCCCGGGACTTCGTGGAGCGCGAGATCGCCCCCAACGTCGTCGCCTGGGACCGGGCCGAGGAGGTCGACCGGGGGATCGTGAAGAAGCTCGGCGAGGTCGGCTTCCTCGGGCTGACGATCGACGAGGAGTACGGCGGCTCCGGCGGCGATCACCTCGCCTACTGTCTGGTCACCGAGGAGCTGGGGCGCGGCGACAGCTCCGTGCGCGGCATCGTGTCCGTCTCCCTCGGCCTGGTCGCCAAGACGATCGCCGCCTGGGGCGACGAGGAGCAGAAGCGGCGCTGGCTGCCGGGCCTCACCTCCGGCGCGTACGTCGGCTGCTTCGGCCTGACCGAGCCCGGCACGGGGTCGGACGCCGGGAACCTGTCCACCCGCGCGGTGCGCGACGGCGACGACTACGTGATCAACGGCACCAAGATGTTCATCACCAACGGCACCTGGGCCGACGTCGTGCTGCTCTTCGCCCGCTCCACGGACGCGCCCGGCCACAAGGGCGTCTCCGCCTTCCTGGTCCCCACCGACACACCCGGCCTGACCCGCCGCACCATCCACGGCAAGCTCGGGCTGCGCGGCCAGGCCACCGCCGAGCTGGTCCTGGAGGACGTCCGCGTCCCCGCCTCCGCGATGCTCGCCCCCGAGGGCAAGGGCTTCTCGGTCGCCATGTCGGCCCTCGCCAAGGGGCGGATGTCGGTCGCTGCGGGCTGCGTCGGCATAGCCCAGGCCGCGCTGGACGCGGCCGTGCGGTACGCCGGTGAGCGCGAGCAGTTCGGGAAGACCATCGCCCACCACCAGCTCGTCCAGGAGCTGATCAGCGACATCGCCCTCGACGTGGACGCCGCCCGGCTGCTGACCTGGCGGGTCGCCGACCTGATCGACCGCGGGCAGCCCTTCACCGTCGAGTCCTCCAAGGCCAAGCTGTTCGCCTCGGAGGCCGCCGTGCGCGCCGCGAACAACGCCCTCCAGGTCTTCGGCGGCTACGGCTACATCGACGAGTATCCGGCCGGCAAGCTGCTGCGCGACGCCCGCGTGATGACCCTCTACGAGGGCACCAGCCAGATCCAGAAGCTGGTCATCGGGCGGGCGCTGACCGGTGTCTCGGCCTTCTGAGTACCGGGTCTGAGTACCTCGGCGGATGTGGCCCCGGCCACGTCCGCCGATCCTTTTCCCATGAGTGACACACCGGTCAAGCAGCAGAGCACGGCGGCCTTCTACGGGCAGGCCGTCGCCTCGTTCGCGGTCGCGATGATCGCCACCGCCGTCGGCATCTACAACCTCCAGGCCGACGCCTGGGTGCGCGCCTTCCTCGCCATAGCCGTCCTGTACCTCGTCACGTCGGCCTTCACGCTGGCCAAGATCATCCGCGACCGCCAGGAGGCCGGGCAGATCGTCAGCCGTGTCGACCAGGCCCGGCTGGAGAAGCTCCTCGCCGAGCACGACCCCTTCGAGAAGCTGGGCTGACGCGTCCGCGCGGCGGCTGCCCTAAGCGCCCGCTCAGCTTCGGCGGTATGGTGGTGCTCCTGTCACCGAGAGGGGCGAACAAGCGATGAGTACGGCGGCCGAGACGGCGGGCGGCGACACCGAGCCGTGGGAAGAGGTCACCCCGGACGCGGCCCGGCGGCTCCTGGTGGCCGCGGTGGAGGCGTTCGCCGAGCGCGGGTACCACGCGACCACGACCCGCGACATCGCCGGGCGGGCCGGCATGAGCCCGGCCGCGCTCTACATCCACTACAAGACCAAGGAAGAACTGCTCCACCGCATCAGCCGGATCGGCCACGACCGGGCGGTCGCCATCCTGCGGGCGGCGGCCCAGGGCGAGGGCAGCGCCACCGAGCGGCTCGCCGACGCCGTCAGCTCCTTCGTGCGCTGGCACGCCGGCCGGCGCACGACCGCGCGGGTGGTGCAGTACGAACTGGACGCGCTCGGTCCCGAGGCCCGCGACGAGATCCTCGCGCTGCGCCGGCAGTGCGACGCCGAGGTGCGCGGCATCATCGACGACGGCGTGGCGTCGGGCGAGTTCGACGTGCCGGACGTGAAGGGCACGACGCTCGCCGTGCTGTCGCTCTGCATCGACGTGGCCCGCTGGTTCAACGTGAACGGCCCGCGCACGCCCGACGAGGTCGGCGCGCTCTACGCCGACCTCGTGCTGCGGATGGTGGGAGCCGCGCCGTCCGGCGCCGCTCAGAGGTAGTAGCGGGAGACCGACTCGGCGACGCACACCGGCTTGTCGCCGCCCTCGCGCTCCACGGTGAAGGCGACGGCCACCTGGATCCCTCCCTTGACGTCCTCGACGCCGGTGATCGTCGCCGTGGCGCGCAGGCGCGAGCCGACCGGCACGGGGGAGGGGAAACGGACCTTGTTGGTGCCGTAGTTGACGCCCATCTTGACGCCCTCGACCCGGATCAGCTGCGGCCCGAACAGCGGGAGCAGCGACAGGGTCAGGTAGCCGTGCGCGATGGTGGTGCCGAACGGGCCCGCGGCGGCCTTCTCCGGGTCCACGTGGATCCACTGGTGGTCGCCGGTCGCCTCCGCGAACAGGTCGATCCGCTTCTGGTCGACGTCCAGCCAGTCGGTGTACCCCAGCTGCTCGCCGACCGCCGCCTTCACGTCGTCGGCGGATGTGAAGATCCTCGGCTCTGCCATGTCCCGGCCTCTCTGCTCGCACGACTCTAAGCGACTGCTTAGCATGGTCGGCGGCGGGGCCCCTGTCAACGGACCGGAGGGGTGAGCGGGTCGGTAGGGTTCGGGGAGTGCCTCAGATTCCCGAGAAGATCCACGAGCTCACGGTCGGCCAGCTCGCCGCGCGCAGCGGCGCCGCCGTCTCCGCCCTGCACTTCTACGAGTCCAAGGGCCTGATCAGCAGCCGCCGCACGTCGGGCAACCAGCGCCGCTTCAGCCGGGACGCGCTGCGCCGGGTCGCCTTCGTGCGCGCGGCGCAGCGGGTCGGCATCCCCCTCGCCACGATCCGCGAGGCGCTCGCCGAGCTGCCGGAGGGGCGTACGCCCACCGAGGACGACTGGGCGCGGCTCTCCGCGTCCTGGCGCTCCGAACTCGACGAGCGGATCAAGCAGTTGAACCGGCTGCGCGACCACCTCACCGACTGCATCGGCTGCGGCTGCCTGTCCCTGGACACCTGTGTCCTGTCCAACCCCGACGACGTCTTCGGCGAACGCCTCACCGGCTCCCGCCTCCTGGTGGAACGTCGCGCCCCAGCCACCGCCCCCGGCGGCAGGCGCACGGGTGGCGTCGGCGCGCGGCAGAAGGAGTGCTGCGACTGACCGCCCGGTCTTCCGGCGACGGGCGTCGCCCCGCGCGTGCGCGGCCCGCGACCGCATACGCGGGTCCGTCTCGCGGTCGCCCGCGCGACGTACGCCCCGCAGCCGCACGGGTGCGTACGCCTCGCGGTGGCACGCGCGGGCCCGCCCCACGGTCGCGCGGGTACCCTCACCCTCCCGCAGAGGCAGCGGCAGCGGCAGCCGCCCGCGCGGGCCCGCCCCGCAGCCGCCCGCGCAGGCCCGCCCCGCAGCCGCGGTCGCCCGCGTGAGACCCGGGCCCGCCGGTCCGGGGCGGGCCGGGCGTCGCGCCTCGCCCTCCGGGGGCGGGGCCTGTCCCGGCAGGTCGCCGCGTCTCACGGCCCGCCCCGCCGTGCCGACGTCCCCCAGGACAGGGCCGCCGCGACCAGCTCGGCGTTGGAGGCGGCCCGGCGGCCGTCCGGCAGGAGCAGGGTGTCCTCCAGGCCGACGCGGGTCGCCAGGCCCAGCCGGCCGGCCAGCCGCAGCACCGGCCAGACGCCGCCGTCCTCGCCGTGCAGCAGGACGGGGCGGCCGTGGGCCTCGCCGAGGTCGGACAGCAGGGCGCGCGCGGAGTGCTCGGCGGACGCCGGGCCGGTGTCGGTGACCTCCGCCAGCACCCGCAGCACCTTCGGCCCGAGCGGTGAGCGCAGGAACCGGGCGGCCCCGTCCGTGCCGGACCAGACACCGGCCTCCACGCCCACCCCGCGCTCCATCAGCGCGGCGGCCACCCGCTCGGCGCCCGGCTCGTGCCAGTTGACCGAGGCGTGGTCGGGCAGCGCCGACCAACTCCGCACCCGGGCCACGCGGGCGGCCGGGTCGGGCTCGGCCCACGCACCCGTCGTGACACCGACCGGCACCGACCCCGGCACCCGCGCCCGTATCGCCTCCAGCGTGACCGCGAGCACGCGGGGCGACAACGTGTCCCGCCCGCACGGGGTCTTGGGATGGACGTGGACGTCCGCCGCCCCGGCGGCCACCGCTTCGGCCGCGGAGCCGGCGATGGCCTCCGGCGACAGCGGCACCGCCGCGCCGTCCGCGCCGCCCCGTGTCCCGTTCACGCACACCTGCACCCATGCCCGCACCATTCCCTCATGGTGCGGGTCACCACTGACAATTCCCCCCGTCCGCACCCCGTACGGGCGGCCAGGGGCACGCGGCGTCCCCGGCACGCCCCAGCGGCCGGCTAGGCCGACATCAGCAGTCGCCCCCTGCGCGCGTCGGCCAGCGCGTCGGGGGTCAGGACGGGCCGCGGGACGAGGATCCCGCAGTCCGCGCACACGGGGCCCGTCGAGGGCTCGTGGTCGAGGTCGTACGTCCACACCAGGCGCTCCCCGTGGCAGACCGGGCACACGGACCCCGGTTCACGCTCCAGCGCCGAGATCAGCCGCCGCAGCACCTCCGCCAGCGGTCCGTCGGGGTGGACGCGGGGATCGTCGCACCACGCGACGCCGAAACCGCCCCAGGTCATCCGGTGCCAGTCGTCCACGCTGCCCGGCCTGCGCAGCCCGTCGTGCTTCTCCTTCCTGCGCCGCTCGGCGAACCCGGCCTCGTAGGCCAGCCACACCGAACGCGCCTCCTCCAGCTCCACCAGTGCGGCCACGAGCCGCGCTGGGTCGGGGGAGCGGTCCTCGGGACCGAACCCGGCCCGGGAACACAGATGGTCCCAGGTCGCCCTGTGCCCGTAAGGGGCGAACCGCTCAAGGCACTTGCGCAGCGAATAGCGCCGTAGCGCCAGGTCGCACCGTGGATCGCGGACCTGTCTCGCCAGACTTCGGAAACCGGCCATAGCCCTGCACCTCCGTCACACCTGCACCTGCACTTCGGTCACTTCGGCGTCGTCCCTGCGGACGTCGCCGAATAGACGTATCGACACGCGATTCGGCTCCATCCGATTTCCGATGCCCCTCATCAGCCGATCCACCCGCTCCGAAAAAAGTGACGCGTGTTCATCTTCCAACTCGGGCATACCGGCGGTAACGTCCGGCTCCACCCCCGTCGGGAGGAGCTGCCATGCCACGGCGCACCCCACGCAACGTCCTCGACAGACTGAGAACTCCCCGCGGCTTCCACGGGTTCCTGAAGGGCGCGTCCCTATGCGCCCTCGTGGTCGGCCTCTTGTCGCCGCTGTCCCCCGCGACGGCCGCGGAACCGGCCCCGACCTCGGACGCAACCGCTCCGGCCGCCGCCGAGAAGATCAGTGCGGCGAGCGCGAACGACCACTGCGGCGGCCAGTGTTCCGACATCCTGCCGCCCGGCCAGAACGGCAACGCCACCCTCGCCCAGATCCTCCTCAACCAGGCCTTCGGCACCCAGCCCGCCCACGCCGAGGACCAGCTCGGGCCCTACGCGAACCTCGCCACCGGGTACTCCGGCCTCACCAACGACAAGATCAACACGTTCTTCAACGACGCCTCCTTCGGCGTCCCCGACGGCCAGGTCGCCTCCACCGTCCGCCCGGCGGGCCGCGACGACGTGACCATCGTCCGCGACAAGAGGACCGGCGTACCGCACATCACCGGCACCACCCGCTACGGCACCGAGTTCGGCGCCGGCTACGCGGCGGCCCAGGACCGGCTGTGGCTGATGGACCTCTTCCGGCACGTCGGACGCGGCCAGTTGACCCCCTTCGCCGGCGGCGCCCCCGCCAACCAGGGCCTGGAGCAGCAGTTCTGGCGCAGCGCCCCGTACACCGAGGCCGACCTGGAGGCGCAGATCGAGAGCGCCGCCGCCAAGGCCGGCGAGCGCGGGAAGCTGGCGCTGGCCGACGTGGACGCCTACGTCGCCGGGATCAACGCCTACATCGAGGCCTCCGACAAGGGCCGCTACTTCCCCGGCGAGTACGTCCTGACCGGCCACAAGAACGCCCTCACCAACGCCGGCACCATCGAGCGCTTCAAGCGCGCCGACCTGATCGCGCTGGCCTCCGTCATCGGCTCCCTCTTCGGCTCCGGAGGCGGCGGCGAGGTCACCAACGCGCTCTCCCTGCTCGCCGCCCAGGAGAAGTACGGCGTCGCCGAGGGCACGAAGGTCTGGGAGTCCTTCCGCCAGCGCAACGACCCCGAGGCGGTCCTCACCCAGCACGCCGGCAGCTTCCCGTACCTGACCCGGCCCGACGACCCGCGGGGCCGCGCCCTGCCGGACGCCGGCTCGGTCGAGGCGGAACCCCTCGTGTACGACCGTACGGGCAGCGCCGCCGCCTCCGGCGCGACCGACGCCTCCGCCACGGCGGCGGACGCGGCCCTCACCTCGGCCCGGCGCGGCATGTCCAACGCCCTCGTCGTCAGCGGCGAGCACACCGCGAGCGGCCACCCGGTCGCCGTCTTCGGCCCGCAGACCGGCTACTTCGCGCCGCAGCTCCTCATGCTCCAGGAGATCCAGGGCCCCGGCATCAGCGCCCGCGGCGCCTCCTTCGCGGGCCTGAGCATGTACGTCGAACTCGGCCGCGGCCAGGACTACGCGTGGAGCGCGACCACCTCGGGCCAGGACATCATCGACACGTACGCCGTCGAACTGTGCCAGGACGACTACCACTACCTCCACCGCGGCACCTGCACGCCGATGGAGAAGATCGAGCGCAAGAACGCCTGGAAGCCGACCGTCGCCGACGGCACGAAGGCCGGGTCCTACACGATGCGGGTCTGGCGCACGGAGTACGGCCCGGTCGAGTACCGCGCCACGGTCGGCGGCAAGAGGGTCGCCTACACCTCCCTGCGCTCGTCGTTCATGCACGAGGCCGACTCGATCATCGGCTTCCAGATGCTGAACGACCCGGACTACCTGACCGGCCCCGAACGCTTCCAGAGCGCCGTCCAGCACATCAACTACACCTTCAACTGGTTCTACGCCGACTCCGAGCGCACCGCGTACTACAACAGCGGTGACAACCCGGTGCGCGCGGACGGCGTCGACGCCGACTTCCCGGTCTGGGCGCGGCCCGCGTACGAGTGGCGGGACTGGGACCCGGCCGCCGACACGGCCCGCTACACGCCCGCCCCGGCCCATCCCCAGTCACTCGACCAGGACTACTACGTCTCCTGGAACAACAAACAGGCCCGGGACTACACCACCGCCCCCTGGGGCAACGGCTCCGTCCACCGCGGCAACCTCCTCGACGACCGTGTCGGGAAGCTGGTCGCCGAAGGCGGCGTCACCCGGGCCGCGCTGGTGCGGGCGATGGCCGAGGCGGGCCTCGCCGACCTGCGGGCCGAGGACGTCCTGCCCGACCTGCTGAAGGTGGTCGAGTCCGCGCCGGTGACCGACCCCGCGGCGCAGACCGCCGTGGACCGGCTCAAGGCGTGGCACGCGGCGGGCGGGCTGCGCACCCAGACGGCGGCCGGGTCGAAGAAGTACGCCCACGCCGACGCGATCCGCACCCTGGACGCCTGGTGGCCGCTGCTGGTGAAGGCCGTGTTCGAACCGGGGCTCGGCAGCGACCTGTACACGGCCTTCACCCGGAACCTGCCCGTCGACGAGTCCCCGTCCGCCGCGCACGGCCCGACCGGCGCCCACGCCGGCAGCGCCTTCCAGTACGGCTGGTGGAGCTATGTCGACAAGGACGTCCGGTCGGTGCTCGGCGAACCCGTCAAGGGGCCGCTCGCGCGCGCGTACTGCGGCGGCGGCGACCTCGCCGCCTGCCGGGACACCCTGGTCGCGACCCTGAAGGAGGCGGCGGGCCGGACGCCCGCCCAGGTATACCCCGGCGACGACAGCTGCGCGGCCGGCGACCAGTGGTGCGCCGACTCGGTGATCCACCGCACCCTCGGCGGCATCAAGCACGGCGGCATCGGCTGGCAGAACCGGCCGACCTACCAGCAGGTCGTGGAGTTCACGTCCCACCGGTGACCGGCCGGTCGCGGGCTCACCTGTAGAGGAGGTACTGGCGGCGCGTCCCGCGGAACGCCGCCAGTTCCGCCTCCCAGCCGCCCACCACCTCGTCGGTGTCCGCGCCCGCGTCGATCATGGTGCGGACCTGCGTGGAGCCGGTGAGCTTGTCGATCCAGTTGTCCGGCCGCCAGGCGAAACCGCTCCAGGTCCGCTTCGCGGTCACCAGGAGCGCGATCCCCGTGCGCACCGGGTCGAAGGCGGCCCGGTCGTGCACGTGGAGCTGCACGCCCCCGACGGTCTTCCCCTGGAACTTGGAGAAGGTCGGCGCGAAATACGCCTCCCTGAAGCGCACGCCCGGCAGCCCGACCGCGTTGGCTGCGGCGGCCCAGCTCCCGTCGACGCCCTCCGCGCCGATCAGCTCGAACGGGCGGGTGGTGCCGCGCCCCTCCGAGAGGTTCGTGCCCTCGAACAGGCACGTCCCGGAGTACACCAGCGCGCACTCCGGCGTCGGCATGTTCGGGCTCGGCGGCACCCAGGGCAGCCCGGAGGCGTCGTAGAACTCCGAGCGCTTCCAGCCCGACATCGTCACGGTCTCCAGCGGCACCGGCGCCGTCAGGAACTCCCCGTTGAACAGCCGCGCCAGCTCGGCGACCGTCATGCCGTGCGCCTGCGCGATGGGCTTGCGGCCGACGAAGGTCGCGAACTCCTCGTGCAGGACCGGCCCGAGCGCCGCCCGCCCGGTCACCGGGTTCGGCCGGTCCAGGACCACGAACCGCTTCCCCGCCAGCCGGGCGGCCTCCATGCAGTCGAACAGCGTCCAGATGTACGTGTAGAAGCGCGCGCCGACGTCCTGGATGTCGAAGACGACGGTGTCCACGCCGGACGCCGTGAAGATGTCCGCCAGCGGCTGCCCGCTCTTCAGGTACGTGTCGTAGACCGGCAGCCCGGTCGCGGGGTCGTCGTAGCGGCCCTCGGAGCCGCCCGCCTGTGCGGTGCCCCGGAAGCCGTGCTCGGGCCCGAAGACGGAGGTGAGGTCCACGCGGTCGTCGGCGTGCATCACGTCCACGATGTGGCGGACGTCCCGGGTGATGCCGGTCGGGTTGGTGACGACGCCGACCTTCTGTCCGTCGAGCAGCGCGTAGCCGTCGTCGGCGAGCCGCTCGAAGCCGGTGCGCAGCCGGCGGCCGCCGTGGCCGGCTGGTGCCGCCTGCGCCGTTCCCGCCGTGGCGGCCCCGGCCGCCGTGGTGGTGGCCGCCACCGCGGCCGTCGTGGCGAGCAGGGACCGTCTGGACAGCGTCATGCGGTGACCTCCGTGATCGCGGCGGGTGTCATGCGCACGCACGCTAACCCGGGTTCGGGCCGCACGGAATGGAGTAGACCGCGTTTCGCCTCTTCCGTCGTACATACCGACTGGTTAGTCTGGCGCTGCAGCAGGGCCACGCACGTGGTGTCGCAGCCGTGTCGAAGGAGACCGATGGTGGAAGCCGCGCAGAACGCCGGAGTCGTCGTCACCGGGGCGGGAGGCGGTATCGGCGCCGCGCTGGCCCGCCGCTTCGCCGCCGAGGGGGCCCGGGTCGTCGTCAACGACCTGGACGCCGACCGGGCCGAGGCGGTCGCCGACGAGATAGGCGGCATCGCGATCCCGGGCGACGCCTCCGCGATCATCACCGAGGCGCGCGACGCCCTCGGCGGCACGGTCGACGTCTACTGCGCCAACGCGGGCGTCGGCTCCGGCGGGACGGAGGCGGCCGACGAGGCCGTCTGGGCGCTCGCCTGGGACGTCAACGTCATGGCCCACGTCCGCGCGGCCCACGAACTCCTCCCCGACTGGCTGGAGCGCGGCAGCGGCCGCTTCGTGTCCACCGTCTCCGCCGCCGGACTGCTCACCATGATCGGCGCCGCGCCCTACAGCGTCACCAAGCACGGCGCGTACGCCTTCGCCGAGTGGCTCTCCCTCACCTACCGCCACCGCGGCGTCAAGGTGCACGCCATCTGCCCCCAGGGCGTGCGCACCGACATGCTCACCGCCAGCGGCAGCGCGGGGGAACTGGTCCTGCGGCCCACCGCGATCGAGCCGCAGGACGTCGCCGACGCCCTCTTCAAGGGCATCGAGGAGGACCGCTTCCTGATCCTGCCCCACCCCGAGGTCGCCGCGTACTACCAGGCCCGCGCCGCCGAGCCCGACCGCTGGCTGCGCGGCATGAACCGCCTCCAGAGGCAGTGGGAGGAGGCGACGGCCCGATGACCGGCTCCCGCTACGCGGCCAGGCCCTGGCTGGACCTGCTGACCGACGTCCAGAAGGCCCCGCTCGACCCGGACGCCTCGCTGGTGCACGCCCTGCGCCGGGCCGCCGCCGAGGCACCCGACCGCGCCTTCCTCGCCTACTTCGACGGCCGCCTCACCTACCGCGAGGTGGACGAGCTGAGCGACTCCGTCGCCGGACACCTCGCCGCCCGCGGCCTGGCGCGCGGCGAGCGGGTCGCGGTCCTGCTCCAGAACTCCCCGCACTTCGTGCTCGCGGTCCTCGGCGCCTGGAAGGCGGGCGCGGTCGTCGTACCCGTCAACCCCATGTACAAGGCGGGGGAGGTCGGCCACGTCCTGCGGGACGGCGAGGTGGCCGCGCTGATCTGCTCCGACCGGGCCTGGGAGTCGTACCTGCGCGAGACGGCGGCCGACTCGCCGGTGCGGATCGTGCTCACCGGGTGCGAGCTGGACTTCCAGACCCGCCAGGACGCGCGCGTGCTGACCTTCGAGCGGCTGCCGGCCGCCTGGGACGCCGACGACCTCGCGGAAGCGGCCCGCGCCGGGCACCGTGCCCCGCCCGGACGCGACCCGGAGCCCGGCGACACCGCGCTCATCAGCTACACCTCGGGCACCAGCGGCACGCCCAAGGGCGCCACCAACACCCACCGCAACATCATGTACAACGCCGAACGGCAGCGCACCGGACTCGGCCTGCCCGAGGCGCCGGTCTACTTCGCGCTGGCGCCGCTGTTCCACATCACCGGCATGGTCTGCGAGTTCGGCGCCTGCCTGAACAGCGTGGGCACGCTCGTCCTGGCGTACCGCTTCGAGGCCGGCGTCGTGCTGGACGCCTTCGCCGAGCACCGGCCGCACTACACGGTCGGCCCGTCCACCGCCTTCATGGCGCTCGCCGCCCACCCCTCGGTCACCCGGGAGCACTTCGCGTCGTTCGCGAACATCTCCTCGGGCGGGGCCCCGCTGCCGCCCGCCCTGGTGGAGAAGTTCCGCGCGGGCTTCGGCCCGTACATCCGCAACGGCTACGGGCTCACCGAGTGCACCGCGCCGTGCGCCTCGGTCCCGCCGCACCTGGAGGCGCCCGTCGACCCGGTCTCCGGGACCCTCGCCGTCGGCGTGCCCGGCCCCGAGACCGTCGTCCGGATCGTCGACGAGGAGGGCGCCGAGGTGCCCTTCGGGGAGCAGGGCGAGATCGTCGTCAGCGGCCCGCAGGTCGTCCCCGGCTACTGGCGGCGCCCCGACGCCACCGCCGAGACCTTCCCCGGCGGCGAGCTGCGCACCGGCGACATCGGCTTCATGGACGACCAGGGGTGGCTCTACGTCGTCGACCGCAAGAAGGACATGATCAACGCCTCCGGCTTCAAGGTCTGGCCGCGCGAGGTGGAGGACGTGCTCTACACCCACCCGGCGGTGCGCGAGGCCGCCGTCGTCGGCGTGCCCGACGGCTACCGGGGCGAGACCGTCAAGGCGTACATCAGCCTGCGTCCGGGCGCCGGCGCGGACCCGGACGCCCTCGCCGCGTACTGCGAGGAGAGACTGGCCGCGTACAAGTACCCGCGCCAGGTGGAGATCCTGCCAGAGCTGCCCAAGACGGCGAGTGGGAAGATCCTCCGTCGGGAACTGCGTTCCCGTACGCACCAGGACGGACAGTGAACGAACAGTGAAACGGAAAGGCAGGTGACGGCAGTGCCCAGGACCACGGACGGGGACGGCACTCCGGTGCCGCAGCGGCTCCTGGCCGCCGCCACCCGGCTCTTCGCCGAGCAGGGCTACGACCGCACCTCGGTCCAGGAGATCGTGGAGGCGGCCGGCGTCACCAAGGGAGCGCTCTACCACTACTTCGGCTCCAAGGACGACCTCCTGCACGAGGTGTACGCGCGGCTGCTGCGCCTCCAGCAGGAACGCCTGGACGCCTTCGCGGACTCCGGCGAACCGGTCGAGCAGCGGGTGCGCGAGGCGGCGGCCGACGTCGTCGTCACCACCATCGACAACCTCGACGACGCGTCGATCTTCTTCCGCTCCATGCACCAGCTGAGCCCGGAGAAGAACAAGCAGGTGCGCGCCGAGCGCCGGCGCTACCACGAGCGGTTCCGCGCCCTGATCGAGGAGGGCCAGCGGGCCGGCGTCTTCACCAAGGAGACCCCGGCCGACCTCGTGGTCGACTACCACTTCGGCTCCGTGCACCACCTGTCGACCTGGTACCGGCCCGACGGCCCGCTCAGCCCCCAGGAGGTCGCCGACCACCTGGCCGACCTGCTGCTGCGTTCCCTGCGGCCGTGAGGTGACGGGTGTGAGGCGTCGGGTGTGAGGCGTCGGCCGTGAGGTGCCGGCCCCCCGGACGACCGGGGGGCCGCGGCCCCGCTCAGAGGTACTTCTTGATCTCCCGCCGGGCCAGCGAGCGCTGGTGGACCTCGTCCGGGCCGTCGGCGATCATCAGCGTCCGGGCGCCGGCGTACAGCTCGGCCAGCGGGAAGTCCTGGCTCACACCGCCCGCGCCGTGCAGCTGGATCGCCCGGTCGATGATGTCGACCACCGCGCGGGGCGTGGCGATCTTGATGGCCTGGATCTCGGTGTGGGCGCCCCGGTTGCCGACGGTGTCCATCAGCCAGGCGGTCTTCAGCACCAGCAGCCGCAGCTGCTCGACGGTCACCCGCGCGTCCGCGATCCAGTTGTGCACGACGCCCTGCTGGGCCAGCGCCTTGCCGAACGCCTCGCGGGACACCGCGCGGCGGCACATCAGCTCGATCGCCCGCTCCGCCATGCCGATCAGCCGCATGCAGTGGTGGATGCGGCCCGGGCCCAGGCGGGCCTGGGCGATGGCGAAGCCGCCACCCTCCTCGCCGATCAGGTTCGCGACCGGCACGCGCGCGTGGTCGAACGTCACCTCGGCGTGGCCGCCGTGGTAGTGGTCCTCGTAGCCGAAGACCTGCATGGCCCGGTCGACGGTGACGCCGGGCGTGTCGCGCGGGACCAGCACCATCGACTGCTGGCGGCGGATGTCCTCGCCGTCCGGGTCGGTCTTGCCCATCACGATGAAGATCTGGCAGTCCGGGTTCATCGCCCCGGAGATGTACCACTTGCGGCCGGTGATGACGTACTCGTCGCCGTCGCGCTCGATGTGCGTGGTGATGTTCGTGGCGTCCGAGGAGGCCACGTCCGGCTCGGTCATCGCGAACGCCGAGCGGATCTCACCGGCGAGCAGCGGCTGGAGCCACTGCTTCTTCTGCGCCTCGTCGGCGAACTGGGCCAGCACCTCCATGTTCCCGGTGTCGGGGGCCGCGCAGTTCGTCGCCGTCGGCGCCAGCTGCGGGCTGCGGCCGGTGATCTCGGCGAGCGGGGCGTACTGGAGGTTGGTGAGGCCGGCGCCGTGCTCGGCGTCAGGGAGGAAGAGGTTCCACAGGCCCTGGCGACGGGCCTCGGCCTTGAGGTCCTCGACGACCTGCGGGGTGTCCCACGGCGAGGCGAGCCGGGCGCGCTGCTCGTGGGCGGTCTGCTCGGCCGGGTAGACGTACTCGTCCATGAAGGCGAGCAGCTTGGCGCGGAGTTCCTCGGTGCGTGCGTCGAACGCGAAGTCCATGGCGGGTCAGCCCTTCTGAAGGGTGGTCAGGCCGTGCTCGATGAAGACGGGGACGAGATCGCCGATGCGGTCGAAGCCGCGGCCGACCGTCTGGCCCAGCGTGTAGCGGTAGTGGATGCCCTCCAGGATCACGGCGAGCTTGAACCAGGCGAACGCCGTGTACCAGGCGACGGCGGACACGTCGCGCCCCGAGCGCGCGGCGTACCGCTCGATCAGCTCGGCGGGGGCGGGGTGGCCGGGGGCCTGGGCCGTGGTGGACACGGGGGAGTCGGGCATGCCGAGCGGCATGCTGTACATCACCAGCAGGCCGAGGTCGGTGAGCGGGTCGCCGAGGGTGGACATCTCCCAGTCGAGGATCGCCCGGATCTCGTCGTCGTCACCGCCGATCAGGACGTTGTCCAGGCGGTAGTCACCGTGCACGACGGCCGGGGCGGGGGAGCGGGGCAGTTCCCGGCCGAGCGTGGCGTGCAGTTCGTCGATGCCGGCCAGGTCCCGGTTGCGGGAGGCGTCCAGCTGCTTGGCCCAGCGCCGCAGCTGGCGGTCCAGGAAGCCGTCGGGGCGGCCGAAGTCGCCGAGTCCCACCTGCTCCGGGTTCACCGCGTGCAGCTCGACGAGCGTGTCGACCAGGTTCAGCACGGCGGCCCGGGTGCGCTCGGGGCCGAGCGGGGCGAGCTGGTCGGCGGTGCGGTACGGGGTGCCCTCGACGAACTCCATGACGTAGAAGGACGCCCCGAGCACCCCGTCGTCCTCGCACAGCAGGACGGGGCGCGGCACCGGTACGTCCGTCGGGTGGAGGGCGCTGATGACGCGGTGCTCGCGCTTCATGTCGTGCGCGGTGGCCAGGACGTGGCCGAGCGGGGGGCGTCGTACGACCCAGCGGGTGGCGCCGTCCGAGACCGCGTAGGTGAGGTTCGACCGTCCGCCCTCGATCAGACGGCCGGTCAGCGGGCCGGTCACCAGTCCGGGCCGCTCGCGGTCGAGCAGGCCGCGCAACCGGTCGAGATCGAGTCCGGGCGGGTGGTCGGGGCTCATCGGCGCTCCTCGGGCAGGTGAACAGTACCCGAGTTATGATGCCGACCAGTCGGTATGCCGTCCAGAGGGGGAGCGCAACGTGATCGGGGCCACGCGGCGCTCCCCGTGCCCCGTGAGCGTCAGTGGTCGTCCCAGTGCCCGTCGTGCGCGGCGTGCCGGTGGCCGTCGTGGAGGTAGTCGACGTGGTCGCCGTGGGGCACGCGCGCGTGCCCGCAGTCCTCGCCGTGCCGGTGGTCGTGGTCCGCGTGCGCGGTGTGCCCGGCGGGCTCGCACTCGTCCCAGTGGCCGGCATGCTCGCGGTGCAGATGCCCCTCGTGCGCGTAGTCGACGTGGTCGCCGTGCGGGACCCGGGTGTGTCCGCAGTCGGGACCGTGGGTGTGCTGGTGGGCGGTGTGTTCCTTGCGCGGCCTTCGGGTACCCAGCGGGGCCGGAGCCATGAAGGGGGGCGGCGAAGGGGAGCGGCGGCCTGGCGGCCCTCACAGGACGAGGAACGCGCCGCACGCCGCGAGCGCCACCGTGCACAGGGCCGCCGCCGTGGCGTAGGGCGGGGCCAGGGGGCGGGGCCGGTGTGCCGACGCGAGGGTGCGGATGCGGACGTGGGCGATGCGGAGGAAGGCCAGCCACAGGACGCAGCACAGGGCGGCGGCGACGACGGTGACGGGGGTCGCGTCCTCCTGCAGCGCGGTCTTCCCGGCGAGCACGGCGACGACGGTGCCCGACAGGGTGGTGCGGCGCCAGGCGAGGCGGGTGCGCTCGGGCTGGAGCCCGGGGTCGCGGTCCGCTCCCGTGTCCACGCTCAGCCCTCCCAGCCGGTGAGGACCACGATCACCATGACCATGGCGACCACGGCGACGACCATGCTGAGCAGGGCCGGGAAGCGGGAGACGGGGAGGTCCTCGCCGCGGCGCATCGCCCGCTCGCAGCGCACCCAGTGGTTGACGGCGCGCAGCGAGCACAGCACGCCGGCCGCGAGCAGCGCGAGCGCGAGCCCCACCCGCCAGCCCCAGCGCAGGTCGGGCAGGAACTGGTCCACCGCGAACCCGCCGCCCACCAGCGCGAGGGCGGTGCGCAGCCAGGCGAGGAACGTGCGCTCGTTCGCCAGCGAGAACCGGTAGTCGGGAGTACTCCCTTCCCGCCGGACCTCCTCAGGAGCGAACCAGAGCCGCACGTTCCGCACAAATTCGATCACCCGGGGACCCTACCGGCCCCGCCCCCCCAGCTGCGGTCAGCCGCCCTCCCCCCGCCCCCGTAGCTGCGGGCAGTCGTGCCGCTGGGGCGGCACGGGTGGGCGCAGCGGCACCCCGCATCGCCGGGCTGCGCACCCACCCCCGGCCCGCACTCACACCGGGCGCCCACCAGACACCGCCCGCCGACCACACCCGCCCCCCCCGAACACACCCGCACCCCCCCCGCCGGCAAACGCACGTCACCCCCGCCAAGCCCGCAGCCGCGCATACGCCGCCAACCCGTCCGGCACCCACTCCCACTCCCCGAGCCGCCGCTCCAGCTCCGCCTCCGGCAGGAACCCGTGCCAGGCCACCTCCTCCACCTGCGGAGCGACCGGCCCCGCGCACCGGACCTCGTACACCGCCGACCACCAGGTACGCCCGCCACCGTCGTCGTAGAGGAACTTGAAGAGGTACTCCGGGCGCGGCAGCCCGCTCACCCCCAGTTCCTCCTCGGCCTCCCGCAGCGCCGCGTCGTCGTAGGACTCGCCCGCCCCGACCACCCCGCCGACGAACATGTCGTACAGGGAGGGGAACACCAGCTTGCCCGGCGTGCGCCGGTGGACGAAGACCCGCCCCTCGGGGTCCCGCGCCCACACGAACACGCACCGGTGCCGCAGCCCCCGCGCGTACGCGTCGCCCCTGCGGGCCTGTCCGACGACGCGGTCGTTCTCGTCGACGATGTCGAGGATCTCGTCAGCAGCGCTCATACGCCCATCCAAGCAGCGCCCGCCCAGACGGCTCCGGCCCGCGCCGCAAGTGCCCCCGCAGTAACAGGAGTTGACGCGTGTAACGCGTCGACGGCCCTTGACGTCAACCCTTGGCTGCCGGTTTGCTGTGTGTGATCAGTTCATGGCAGACCGGCTACGACGACCCAGCGCGTCGCGTGAGGAAGTTCCCGCGGTGTCCCCACCTCCGCCTCCCCTCGGCCGCGGCCGCAAACGCGCGGCCCAGGCTTTCGACGAGGCCCTCGACGACGCCGAACTCGTCGCCGCCCGGGCCGCGTTGGCCCAGGGGCGGTGGCAGTCCGCCCGTTCGCTGCTGGTCCACACGGGCGACGACTGGGACCGCCGGGGACACCGGGTCACGGTCCTCGCCCAGGAGCCCTCCTGCGCCGCCTGGACCCGCGAGTGGCTGCTGGCCGAACCGGATTCCGCCGACGCGTCCGTCCTGCTCGCCCTCGCCCTGGTGCATCGCGCCCTGCGCGGCAAGGAGAAGCCCGCCCGGGCCCGGGAGGCGTGCCGGGACTCCGCCGGACTCGTCCCGGGCGATCCCACGCCCTGGCTCGGGCTCCTCGTGCTGGAGCGTTCGGCGGGCGCGGTGGACGAGGTCGTCCGGGCCTTCGAGGCGGTGCGCGGGCGGTACGCCGATCACCACCACGCCCATCACCTCATGGTCGCCCGGCTCGCCGAGCGCGGCGCGGACGGCGGCCCCGACCCGCTGCACGAGGTGTACGACTTCGCCAACTGGGCGGCCGAGCAGGCCCCCGCCGACTCCCCGCTGGCCATCCTCCCGGTCGTCGCGCACGCCGAGCGGTACCGCGTGCTGGCCGCCGCCGGGCACGCGCCGGCCGATCCGACCGCCTCCGGGCACTGGACCGGCCGCCGCGCCCGGCTGGTGATGAAGGCGGCCTTCGACTGGTGGCTGGAGTGGGAGCAGGACGGCCACCCGCGCCGGCTGATCGACCTCAACTTCCTCGCCCACGCCAAGTCCTGCGAGGGGCGCGGCGCCGAGGCCGCCGCCCTCTTCCACCGCATCGGCGAGCACGCCACGCCCGCCCCGTGGTCGTACCCGGACCGCGACCCGTACTCCGCCTTCCGCGCCGCCCGCGCGAACGCGCTCGGCACGGCGTGACCCCCCGAAGACCCCGACGCACAGGAATGAGGGACGTCCTCCGATGACCACGGGCAGTTCGAGCACGAGCAGATCCGCGAGCGGCGGCACCATCAGCACCTTCAAGGGCCAGGAGCGGGCGCTGCGCGCCGACCGGCTGGGCACGGGCGGTCTGCTGCTCTCCGTGCTGGCCGCGACCGCCCCGCTGATGGTGGTCGCGGGTGTCATGCCCACGACCTTCGCGGTGATGGGCATCGTGGGACAGCCGCTGCTCTTCGTGCTGTTGGGCGTGGTGCTGATCCTGTTCAGCGTCGGGTACGCCGAGATGAGCCGGCACGTCCACAACGCGGGCGCCTTCTACGCCTACATCTCCCGCGGCCTCGGCGGCACCGCCGGCGCCGGCGCCGCACTGGTCGCCCTGGTCGCCTACAACGCCCTCCAGGTCGGCATCTACGGCATCTTCGGCTTCGAGGTCTCCGGGCTCCTGGCCACCTACGCGGACCTGGAGATCGCCTGGTGGATACCGGCGCTGCTGGCCGTGCTCGCGGTCGGCACGCTGGGCTGGCTGAAGATCGACGTCAACGCGCGCGTACTGGGTGTGCTCCTGCTCATCGAGGTCGTGCTCGTGGTCGTCTTCGACATCGCCGCCGTCGCCGACCCGGGCGCCCAGGGGCTGTCGCTGCACGCCTTCGACCCCGACACCCTGACGGGAGCGGGCGTGGGGACCGCGCTGTGCTTCTGCATCGCCGCGTTCCTCGGCTTCGAGCAGGCGCCCGTGTACGCCGAGGAGACCAGTCGGCCGCACGTGCTCGTCCCGCGCGTCATGTTCCTCGCGGTGGGCGGCGTCGCCGTCTTCTTCGCGCTCAGCAGCTGGGCCCTGACCGTCGCCACCGGCCCCGACGCGATCGTCGGGACCGCGCGGGAGCAGAGCGCCGGGCTGCTGTTCTTCCTGACCGAGGAACGGCTCGGCGGCACCTTCACCGACGTCCTGCACGTCCTGTTCGTGACCGGCATGTTCGCCGCCCTGCTCAGCTTCCACAACGTCGTCGCCCGGTACGCCTTCGCCATGGGGCGGGAAGGGCTGCTGCCCGCCGCCTTCGGGCGCACCAGCGGTTCCAGCGGGGCCCCGGGCACCGGCTCGCTGCTCCAGACCACCGTGTCCGCCGTCGTGGTCGCCGGCTTCGCGATCGCCGACGACAAGCCGAACGGCGACCCGACCGGGCCCGTCCTCCACCTGTTCACCTGGGGCGGCAACATCGGTGCCCTCGGCGTGATCCTGCTGATGGCCGCCGCCTCGTTCTCCGTCGTCGCCTTCTTCGTACGGCGCGGCGCCGCCCGTGCCCAGCGCGTGCGGCTGGTCACCTCCACCATCGCGGGTCTCGCCCTGCTGGTGATCGCCGGCTACACCGTCAAGGACTTCGACGTCCTCGTCGGCGCCGGCCCCGACTCCGCCCTGAGCTGGATCCTGCCCGGCGTCATCGGGCTCGCCGCGCTCGGCGGACTGGCGCAGGGGCTGGTACTGCGCTCACGCGCCCCCGAGCGGCACGCCCGCATCGGCCAGGGCAACGAGGCGTTCCAGCTGGACAAGGCGGCGTCCTCCTGAGCCCCACGGGGACGCCGAGGGCGTGGGCGGGCCCGGAAAGACGCGTACGGAGGTGCCGTGACGGCCACCTCCGTACGTCTCACCGGACCCGCGCCGGACGCTAGATGACCAGGGACAACAGCAGGACCAGCGCACCCGCGACGACCGAGATGATCGTCTCCATGACGGACCAGGTCTTGATGGTCTGGCCGACGTTCAGCCCGAAGTACTCCTTCACCAGCCAGAAACCGGCGTCGTTGACATGGCTGAAGAAGAGCGAACCGGCACCGATGGCCAGAACCAGCAGGGCCGCGTGCGTCGTCGACATGTCGGCCGCCAGCGGCGCGACCAGACCGGCCGCCGAGACGGTCGCCACCGTCGCCGAACCGGTCGCCAGCCGGATCGCCACCGCGATCAGCCAGGCCAGCAGCAGCGCCGGGATCGACCAGTCCTCGGAGATCTCCAGGATCATCTGGCCCACGCCGGAGTCGATCAGCGTCTGCTTGAAGCCGCCGCCCGCGCCGACGATCAGCAGGATGCCCGCGATCGGCGCGAGCCCCTTCTCGACCAGGCCGGACAGGCGCTCCTTGCCGAACCCGGCCGGACGCAGCAGCGTGAAGATGCCGACGATCACGGACGCGAGCAGGGCGATCAGCGGGTTGCCGATCACGTCGAAGGTGCGCTGCACCACGTTCTCGGGGTCGTCGACGATGATGTCGACGAGCGCCTTGGCCAGCATCAGCACGACCGGCAGCAGGATCGTGGCCAGGGTGGCGCCGAAGCCGGGGCGCTTCTCCAGGTCCTCCGAGGCACGCTGCGGGATCATGCGGTCGGGGGCCGGGACGTCCACCCAGCGGGCGGCGTACTTGGAGAACACCGGACCGGCGATGATCACCGTCGGGATGGCGATCAGGACACCCAGCGCGAGCGTCACACCGAGGTTGGCGCCGAGCGCGTCGATGGCGACCAGCGGGCCGGGGTGCGGCGGGACCAGACCGTGCATGACGGACAGACCGGCCAGCGCCGGGATGCCGATGCGCATCAGGGAGTAGTTGCCGCGCTTGGCGACCATCAGGACGACCGGGATCAGCAGGACGATGCCGACCTCGAAGAAGAGCGGCAGCCCGATGACCGAGGCGATCAGCACCATCGTCCACGGCATCGACCGGGGGGTCGCCCTGGCCAGGATGGTGTCCACGATCTGGTCGGCGCCGCCGGAGTCGGCGAGCATCTTGCCGAGGATCGCGCCGAGGGCGATCAGCACGCCGACGCCCGCGACGGTGGAGCCGAGCCCGGCGGTGAAGCTGGTGATGACCTTGTCCAGCGGCGCCCCGGCGAACGCGCCGAGCGCCAGTGACCCGATGGTCAGCGACAGGAAGGCATGCAGCTTGAACTTGGTGATCAGCAGGACGATGACGGCGATGCCCAGGAGCACGGCGATGCCCAGCTGGGCGTGACCGGCCGAGGTGATCGGCTCGACGGTGTCCGCTGCCAGCATCTCGACGCTGAGTCTGGTCACGGTGGTTCCCTTGCGGTGATGGGGATCAGGGGGTAGGTCGGGGCCGTGCCCGCACGGACGGGAGCACGACCCCGGGGGAGGGTGTGGGGGCTACTGGGCCGGTCCGGGAAGGTCCGTCAGGGCGGCGACCGCCCGTTCGGTGATCTCCTCCGGGGTGCCGGCGACATCCACGGCGACGCCCGCCTCGTCCGGCTCCAGCGGCTGGAGCGTGGCGAACTGGGAGTCCAGCAGGGCCGTCGGCATGAAGTGCCCCTGCCGGTGCGACATACGGTCCTCGATCAGCTCGCGGCTGCCCGTGAGGTGCACGAAGACGACGCCGGGAGCGGCGGCCCGCAGCCGGTCACGGTACGACCGCTTCAGCGCCGAACTGCTCACCACCCCGCCGAGCCCCGCCCGCCCGTGCGCCCAGCCGCCGATGGCGTCCAGCCACGGCCAGCGGTCCTCGTCGGTGAGCGGGGTGCCGGCCGTCATCTTGGCGATGTTGGCCGGCGGGTGGAAGTCGTCGCCCTCGGCGTAGGGAACGCCGAGCCGGGCCGCGAGCAGGGGGCCGATGGTGGTCTTCCCGGTGCCCGCTACGCCCATGACCACGACGACATGGGGGGTGTGCAGTCGCTGCATCGCACTCTCGCTGTCTGCTGTCTTCGTCGACACGTGATGTCGACGCAACTGAAACCCATTAGGTACGACGAATTCAAGAGTCTGTGACATATAAGTCTGACTTTTTGTTCCCGTGACCTGCCCCGTACGCTGAGTGCATGAGCACACCGGGCCGGGGGCTGCACGGCCGCGTACTGGACACCCTCGGCCCCGCGATCACAGCGGGCGAATACCCTGCGGGCAGCGTTCTGCGCACCGACGAGCTGGCCCAGCGCTTCGAGGTGTCGCGCTCCGTGATGCGGGAGGCGGTCCGGGTGCTGGAGTCCATGCACCTGGTCGCGTCACGCCGCCGCGTGGGCGTGACAGTCCTGCCCGAGTGCGAGTGGAACGTCTACGACCCGCAGGTCATCCGCTGGCGCCTGGCCGGCTCCGAGCGCCCGCGGCAGCTGCGCTCCCTGACCGTGCTGCGGTCGGCCGTCGAACCGGTGGCGGCGGGCCTGGCGGCCCGGCACGCCACGCCGGAACAGTGCGCCGAGCTGACCGAGTGCGCGCTCGGCATGGTCGCCAACTCGAGCGGCCACCGGCTGGAGGAGTACCTCTTCCACGACGTGGCCTTCCACCGCGTCATCCTGACCGCCTCCGGCAACGAGATGTTCGCCCGGCTCGGCGGTGTCGTCGCCGAGGTCCTCGCCGGCCGCACCCACCACGACGTGATGTTCGAGGACCCCGACCCGGCCGCCGTCACCCTGCACGTCCAGGTCGCCGAGGCGGTGCGCGCCCGGGACGCGGAGCGCGCCGAGCGGCTGACCCGGGAGATCACGGTGGGGGCGCTGCAGGAGCTGGACATCCTGGCGCCCTGACGCCTGCCGGGTCGGCGCCTGCCGGACGGACGCCTGCCGGCCTACGGGGCGGGGAACTCCCCGTCCACGTACACCCACGCCCCGTCGACCCGCTCGAACCTGCTCCGCTCGTGCAGCGAGCCGCCGCGGTAGGACGCGCGGAAGGTCACCGTGCCGGTGGAGTGGAAGGCGGACCCGGCGGTGGTGTCCAGGATCTCCAGTCCGGTCCAGCGCGTCCCCGGGTCGAGGTCGAGCCGTCGCGGTCGCGTCCCCGGGTGCCACGTCCGCAGCAGGTAGCCCGCGTCCAGGCGCACGAAGGCGCTGTAGCGCGAGCGCATCAGGGCCTCGGCGGTGGGCGCGGCGGCGGCCCCCGCGTGGAACCGGCCGCAGCACTTCTCGTACGGCTCGGGCAGCCCGCACGGGCAGGAAGGCGTGGTCATGGCGGCCATTGTGCCTGGCGCGGACGCCGCGGGGAAAAGCAGAAGACCCCTGCTCAGCAGGGGTCTCATCTGGTGTCCGAGGGGGGACTTGAACCCCCACGCCCGATAAAGGGCACTAGCACCTCAAGCTAGCGCGTCTGCCATTCCGCCACCCGGACAAGGTGTCTGTCGTGCGGGCTGCTGCCCGCGGCGACGACGTAAACATTACCAGGCTTTCCGGGGTGGCCGATCACCCCCTCCTTGGGCCCCGGCGGCCGGAGGGGGAGGATGAGGGGGACCCACCAGCGGGGACACCCAGCGGTGACACCCAGCAGTGACACCAGCCAGGACCCCAGCAGTGACAGCGGGAGGAACCACGTGAGCGACTCGGGCACGGCCAGGAGCGTCACCGGCGAGGACGAGGTCGTCGACCTCTGCCGCGAGCTGATCCGGATCGACACCAGCAACTACGGCGACCACTCGGGCCCGGGTGAGCGCAAGGCGGCGGAGTACGTCGCCGAGAAGCTCGCGGAGGTCGGGCTCGAACCGAAGATCTTCGAGTCCCACCCCGGACGCGCCTCCACGGTGGCCCGGATCGAGGGCGCCGACCCGTCCCGGCCCGCGCTGCTCATCCACGGCCACACCGACGTCGTCCCGGCCAACGCGGACGACTGGACCCACCACCCCTTCTCCGGCGAGATCGCGGACGGATGCGTGTGGGGGCGCGGCGCGGTCGACATGAAGGACATGGACGCGATGACGCTGGCGGTCGTGCGCGACCGGCTGCGCTCCGGGCGCAAGCCCCCCCGCGACATCGTGCTCGCGTTCCTCGCGGACGAGGAGGCCGGCGGCACGTACGGCGCCCGGCACCTCGTCGACCACCACCCCGACCTCTTCGAGGGCGTCACCGAGGCGATCAGCGAGGTGGGCGGCTTCTCCTTCACCGTGAGCGAGCAGCGCCGCCTGTACCTGATCCAGACGGCCGAGAAGGGCATGCACTGGATGAAGCTGACCGTGGCCGGCACGGCGGGCCACGGTTCGATGATCCACCGCGACAACGCCATCACCGAGCTGTCGGAGGCCGTCGCGCGCCTGGGCCGGCACAAGTTCCCGGTCCGCGTGACCAAGACGACCCGCGCCTTCCTCGACGAACTGGGCGACGCCCTCGGCACCGAGCTGGACCCGGAGGACATGGAAGGCACGCTCGCCCGGCTCGGCGGCATCGCCAAGCTCATCGGCGCGACGCTGAGCAACACCGCCAACCCGACGCAGCTGGGCGCGGGTTACAAGGTCAACGTCATCCCCGGCGAGGCCACCGCGCACGTCGACGGGCGGTTCCTGCCCGGGCACGAGGAGGAGTTCCTCGCCGACCTCGACCGGATCCTCGGCCCGAAGGTGCGGCGCGAGGACGTGCACGCCGACAAGGCCGTCGAGACCACCTTCGACGGGGCGCTGGTCGACGCGATGCAGTCGGCGCTGGTGGCCGAGGACCCGGCGGCGAAGGCGATCCCCTACATGCTCTCGGGCGGAACGGACGCCAAGTCGTTCGACGACCTGGGCATCCGGGGCTTCGGCTTCGCGCCGCTCAAGCTGCCGCCGGAGCTGGACTTCGCGGGCATGTTCCACGGCGTGGACGAGCGGGTGCCGGTGGAGGGGCTCCAGTTCGGCGTGCGGGTGCTCGACCGTTTCATCGACGCGTCCTGAATATCCCGGTGAAACGCGACTTCCGCACGGCGCGGTATTCGGCCGCGTGTGCGGGAGTCACCCGGGACGGGTGAATGTGCTCATAAGCTCGTAGCCTCATTAGTTCCTCCTCGTTACAGGTGATGCGATCAGCAAGCTGGGATCGCGTTTGCCAACTAGGAGGAATAATGCTCAAGAAGGTCGTCGCCGCCGCGGCTGCCACCGGTGGTCTGGTTCTCGCGGGCGCGGGCATGGCCGTCGCCGACTCCGGTGCCCAGGGTGCCGCCGTGCACTCGCCCGGCGTCCTTTCCGGCAACGTCGTCCAGGTGCCCGTGCACGTCCCGGTGAACGTCTGCGGCAACACCATCTCCGTGATCGGTCTGCTGAACCCCGCCTTCGGCAACGTCTGCGTCAACAACTGACGTCGCGTCTTCGCCTCGTGAGGTTCCGAGTCGTCGGCCCCGGAGCGCGCGCCACGCGCTCCGGGGCCGACGGCCTTTGGAAGACTTCCCGGGCGGGGAAACGGCGGAATCGTCGGAATTCTCGGCATTCTCGGTACCACGGGACTAGGGCAAGGCAGGGATTCAGGAAATGCGACAGGTGACCCGCAAGGGCCTGATGACGATGGCGGCGGCCACCGGCGTGATCGCCGCCGCGGGCGGCACCGCCCACGCGGACTCGGGTGCGCACGGCTCGAGTTCGGGCTCGCCCGGCGTGCTGTCCGGGAACACGGTGCAGGCGCCGGTGCACGTGCCGGTGAACGTCTGCGGCAACACGGTCGACGTCATCGGCGTCCTCAACCCGGCGATGGGCAACTCGTGCGCCAACAAGGGCGGCGGCGCCTCCGACGGGTACGGCGACTCCGGTGGCGAGGGAGGCTCGAAGGGGGGCTCGCAGGAGGGCTCGAAGGGGGGCTCGCACGCGGGCGGGCACGCCACCGACTCGCCCGGCGTCGGCTCCGGCAACCACATCCAGGCGCCGATCCACGTACCGGTGAACGTGTGCGGCAACAGCGTCGACATCGTCGGTGCCCTCAACCCGACCACCGGCAACGACTGCGGCAACGGGGGCGGCGGGGACCACTCCACCCCGCCCGGCGGTGACCACGAGACGCCTCCCGGTGACCCGGGTGACCCTGGCGACCCCGGTGATCCGGGTGACCCCGGTGACCCCGGCAGCCCGGACGGTCCGGACGACGAGACGCCGGGCGGCTCGACGGACGGCAACCAGCCGGACACCCAGACCGTCGCCCAGCCGCCGGCCGACGCGCAGCTCGCCGAGACCGGCAGCGACCTGCCGCTCGGCCTCGCCCTGCCGGTGGGTGCGGGTGCCCTGCTCGCGGGCACGGTGCTCTACCGCAAGGCGCGCGCCTCGGTGTGACGCAGGTCACCGGCACGTGCTCCGGTCGGTCCGGACCCGCTCGGGCCCGGACCGACCCGATCACCAGGTGGCGCGTACCTGGCGGATGATCCGTCGCCGCAGCCGCACCTTGCGACTGCCGTCGCGCAGCAGGGTCAGGCGGTACAACTCCCAGTGTCCGTACTCGGCGTGGTCCGTGAGCAGGCGTGTCGTCTCCTTGCGGGAAACCCCGCGCGGCACGTACACGTCGACAAATTCGTATTCCGGCATCGAATCTATTGTGCGGGCTGGGGCCCGGTACGGATAGCGTCTGCACTATGTCTGATGCTGCGCAGCCCACCGCTGCCGAGGTACGCGCCGCCGCCGAGGCGGTCAAGACCGCGCTCGACCGCCACCTGGCGGCGGTCGAACGCCGGTCGGGGGAGGACGACCCGGCCGTCTACGACGCGTTCAACCAGCTGGCCGCGGCCGCGGAGGCGTACGACGAACTGCTCTACGACCGCTACGACGAGGTCACCCCCTTCGAGATCCCCGGCGCGGAGGACTCGCTGCCGCCGTACACGGGCCCCGAGGAGCCGAACGCGCTGAGCGTCCTGATCCGCCGCGACTACGCCGTGGCCGAGCCGCAGCGGCTGATGGCCCAGGCCCGGCGGGTCGAGGCGGCGGACGAGGAAGGAGCGGGGGCGGAGTCCTCCGGCACGGTCCACGGCGCGCTCGGCCTCCTGTTCGGCGAGTTCGAGCCGGACGAGATCGCCTCCCGGCACAAGGAGTTCGGTCTGGAGGAGGGCGACTCGACGCTCTGGGTGACGGCCGCGGACGAGGCCCCCGACCCCGGGGAGTGGCTCGAGGCCCCGTTCGAACAGGCCGATCCGCAACGGGTGGTCTGCCGTTTCGACGTCAGCGCGGTCTTCGACGACGAGTTCGACGACGGCATCGAGGACGAGGACGAGCCCGTCGACGCCGTCGGCATGGGGGAGCTGGACGAGGACCTGGACGAGGACCTGGACACCGAGCCCGACCTGGACGAGGGCGACGACCCGCACGAGGACGACGACCAGGGCGACCTCGGGGACGACGCCGAGGACGGTGCCGAGGGCCGGGACGGGGACGAGCGCGGCGAGGCCGCGCGGCTGGAGGCCGGTCGCTGAGCGCGGGGAACGACGACGGGCGGCCCGCCCGGAACGACGGCGGCGGTCACGGGGGAGTCCCGGTGACCGCCGCCGACGTGTTGCCCCTGGGGCCTCGCCGGGCGGGCGACGGCGCCCGGACTCAGTCCGCCACCGGCACCTGCGGCGCGAGCAGCACCGGCAGCCGCGTCGTGCGCGGCTTGGCGGGCACCTCGGCGACGGCGCGGGGCAGCGCCTGGTCCACGCCGTGCACCACGGACAGATGGCGGGCGGCCCGGCCGAACGCCGTGTAGACCCACGGGCGGGTGAGGGCCTGCGCGGCGTCGCCGGGCAGGACCACGACCACCGCGGGCCACCGGCCGCCCACCGCCTGGTGCGCGGTCAGCGCCCAGCCGTGCCGCACGGTCTGCTCCACCCGCTCCTTCGGTACGACGACGCCCTCGCCCGCGCACGACAGGTGCAGCCCGTCGGTGTCGGCCTTCACCACCCGGCCGGGCAGCGTACGGCCCGGCACCGGGGAGTAGGCGACGCGGTCACCGGGGTCGAAGCCGCCGAAGCGGCCGGGGCCCGGGTTCAGCCGCTGCTTCAGAGCCGCGTTGAGCGCCCGCGTACCCGCCGCGCCGCCGTGGCCCGGCGTGATCACCTGGGTCTCCTCGGCGGGGACGCCGATCGCCCGCGGCACCGAGTCCGCGACGAGCTGGACGGTGCGGTGCACGGCCTCGCCCGCGTCCCGCACCGGCACGATCACGACCTCCTTGCCGGGCGCCTCCACCTGGGCCAGCTCGCCGATGCCGATGCCGGAGACCAGCTCGCCGAGCGGGCCCGGGTCGGGGCGCCGTGAGGCGACCTGCGGGCAGATCCGTGCCGCCAGCAGATCCCCGAAGACCCGCCCCGGGCCCACGGACCACAGCACCGACGGATCGCCGGCCAGCACCAGTCGGGCCCCGTCCGGCAGCGACTCGACCAGCAGGGCACCCGCCTCGACGTCCAGCTGCGGGGCGTCGAGCACGACGAGGAGGTCGAGGTCCAGCGCGCCGTCGGTGTCCCGCCCCGGCCCCTCGGCCCCGGACAGCAGCCCCGCCACGGTGACGGGGGCGGGACCGGCCGCTTCATGGGGCCCGGTCGCGGCGTCGCTCAGCAGGGCGGCGAAGCGGTCGCGGCCGAGCGGGCCGTGCGCCGCCGCCCAGGCGCGCAGACCCAGGGCGTGCGCGGCGTGCAGGAGGGCCGCCGGTTCCGCCAGGGCCGCCTCCCCTCCGGTGTGCAGGACCAGTCCGTGGTCCGCGACCGCGCGGATCAGGTCGGCGGCGGAACCCCGGGCGGAGGCGGCGGCCTGCTCCCAGTCCGCCGCGGAACCGTCCTGCTTGGGTGTCGCGTTGACGATCCGGGCCAGACCGTCGGCGAGGCTCTCCTCGGCGAGCGCGTACCGCTCCAGACCGATCAGGACGCGGACCGGGCGGTCCTCGTCGTCGCCCTCGCCCTCGTCCGTCGGCTCCGTCCCGCCGGTCGTGGGCGCCGGGCGGGCGCCGGTGTCCTCCAGCGCGTCCTGGAAGGCCAGCGCCTCGCCCTCGGCGAGGGTGCTCTGCACGGCGGCGTCGGGGTCCGGCACGCCCCGCTGGGCCAGCGCGGCGGTGAGCAGGGGCAGCTCCAGGGCCGTGTGACCGGCCAGGGCCGCCTGCTCCAGCAGCCACACCGTGATCGCACGGCCGCGTCGCTCGTCGTCCGGGCCGCAGGCGGCGCCGAGCAGCGCCCGGGCGAACCCGTCGGCCTGCTCCGGCCGTACCCCGCCCACCCGGAGGAGCTGCCAGGGGTCCGCGCGCAGCGCCTCCTCCGCGTCCTCGCCGAGGAGCGCGGCGGTCTGCGGCGCGAGCGGCTCGGGGGCGCCGCCCTCGGCCAGGACGCGCCGCACGGCCTCAACGGCCTCGGCAGGGGGGCCGACGGGTCCGGTGACTCGCTCGGCCGGTACCGGCTGGGTACGTCGCGCCGGCTCCGGGGCGGGGCGGCGCGGGGCGGGCGCGGGATCGCCGAAGACCGTGGCGGCCGGCTTCTCCCCGCTCTCCACGGCCCGCACGGCGGCGAGCAGGTCGGCCGCCGTGCCGCTGAGCTTGGCCCCGGCGTCGATCGGCGCCTGCTTCTCGGCCTTCCGCCGCTCGATCCGCTCCCGCACGAGACGCTGCGCGGCCAGCTCGGCCTCGGTCTCGGAGACCTGAGCCGCCGCCTCACCGTCCGCACCGGCCGCGGACGGCTGCCCGACGCCGTCGGCCTCCCCGGTGGCCGCCTTGCTTTCGGCGCTCTCGGACGTCCGCTGAGCCACGTCGGCGGACGGGGCCTCGGCCGGTGCCTCGGGCCCGGCGGCCACGGCGTCCGTGGTGTCCTCAGAGGCGGGCTCGGGCTCCGTGCTCACAGCGTGCTCCAGTCGTGATCGGGATAGCGGTGCACCGGCGCCGACACGTCGTCGAGCGCCCGGCAGATCTCGTCAGGAAGACTAAGGGTCTCCACTGACAACGCCGCCGTCAGCTGCTGCGCGTTGCGCGCGCCGACGATCGGGGCGACCACGCCGGGCCGGTCGCGGACCCACGCCAGCGCCACCTGGAGCGGCGTCACCGCCAGCCCGTCCGCCGCCGTCGCCACCGCGTCCACGATGTGCCCGGCCGTGTCGTCGAGGTAGGGCGCGACGAAGGGCGCCAGATGCTCCGACGCGCCCCGCGAGTCCGCCGGCGTCGCGTCCTTGCGGTACTTGCCCGTGAGGACCCCGCGGCCCAGCGGCGAGGAGGGCAGCAGCCCGATGCCCAGGTCCAGGGCGGCCGGCAGCACCTCGCGCTCGATGCCCCGCTGAAGCAGCGAGTACTCCATCTGCGTGCTCGCCAGGCGGTTCCGCACGCCCGGCGCCGCCAGCTGCCAGGTCGCCGCCTTGGCCAACTGCCAGCCGCAGAAGTTGGACACGCCGGCGTATCTGGCCCGGCCGCTGCTCACCGCCACGTCGAGGGCGTGCAGCGTCTCCTCCAGCGGGGTGTGCGGGTCGAAGGCGTGCAGGTGCCACACGTCGACGTGGTCCGTGCCTAGGCGGGCCAGCGAGGCGTCCAGCGCGGAGAGCAGGTGGGCACGCGAACCGTCGAAGCGGCGGTCGGGATCGGGCACGCTGCCCGCCTTGGTCGAGATCACCAGGTCCCGGCGCGGCACCAGCCCCTCCATGAGCCGCCCGAGCAGGTACTCGGCCTCCCCGTCGCCGTACACGTCCGCGGTGTCGACGAGGGTCCCGCCCGCTTCCCAGAAGGTCTTCAAGAGGTCCGCGGCGTCGTGCTCGTCGGTGTCCCGGCCCCAGGTCAGGGTGCCGAGACCGATGCGGGACACGCGCAGGCCGGTGCGGCCGAGATGCCTCTGCTCCATGAACGCCGACATTACTGGCCACGGCTTGCGCTGTGGGGGCCTGTGGACAACCGAATTCCCACGCTATGGTCGGGGCACAGAACACGTTACTGATCGGTAAGGGGAATCGGCCATGCAGCTCGGGATCAACCTCGGCTACTGGGGTGCCGGAATGGACGCGGACAACCTGGCCGTCGCCCAGGAGGCCGACCGGCTCGGCTACGCCGTCTGCTGGGCCGCCGAGGCCTACGGCTCCGACGCGGCCACCGTGCTCACCTGGGTCGCCGCCCAGACCGAGCGCATCGACGTGGGCTCGGCCATCTTCCAGATCCCGGCCCGCCAGCCCGCGATGACCGCGATGACGGCGGCGACCCTCGACTCCCTCTCGAAGGGCCGTTTCCGCCTCGGTCTCGGCGTCTCCGGCCCGCAGGTCTCCGAAGGCTGGTACGGCGTCAAGTTCGACAAGCCGCTGGCCCGCACCCGCGAGTACGTCGAGATCGTGCGCAAGGCGATGACGCGGGAGCGGCTGTCGTACGAGGGACAGCACTGGACGCTGCCGCTGCCCGGCGGGCCCGGCAAGCCGATCAAGCTCACCGTGCACCCGCAGCGCGAGCACATCCCGCTGTACATCGCCGCGATCGGCCCGAAGAACCTGGAGCAGACCGGCGAGATCGCCGACGGCGCCCTGCTGATCTTCCCGTCCGCCGACCACCTGGAGGAGACCGCGATCCGGCACCTGCGCGCCGGCCGCGAGAAGGCGGGCAAGACCCTCGACGGCTTCGACGTCTGCCCGACCCTCCCGCTCGCCCTCGGCGACGACAAGGACGTCAGCGCGCTCGCCGACACCTTCCGCCCCTACACGGCGCTGTACGTGGGCGGCATGGGCAGCCGCAAGCAGAACTTCTACAACCAGCTCGCCCAGCGCATGGGCTACGAGACCGAGGCGGCCGAGATCCAGGACAAGTACCTGTCCGGCGACAAGGAGGGCGCCGCCGCGGCCGTACCGCACGAGCTGATCGACCAGACCACCCTGCTCGGCTCCGTCGACCGCATCGCGGACCGGATGAAGGCCTACGCCGCCGCGGGCGTCACCACGCTCACCCTGGCCCCCGCGGGCTTCACCCTGGACGAGCGGCTCGCGGCCCTTCGCGCGGGCACCGAGGCCCTGGAGCGCGCCGGACTGGCCTGAGCGCCTGGGGACTGCCGGAAGTTCTGCGGCCGTGGTGGGGGCTCGGGGGTCTTCCCCGCCACGGCCGTCACGAGGAACAACGCGCCCACGCGCGTGGGGTTACGCCTCCTCGCGTTCCCGGCCGTCGTCCTTTTGGCGGAGTCGCCCGTCGCACCTGTTGCCGCGCCCCGCCCGCCGCACTTGACTCGTTCTTCGCGGAGTCCGCGAAGCCTGCGGAACCTTGCGGAGGCAGAGAGGTGCCACTGATGCTTTCGGCCAAGAGCCTGTTCCAGGAGATCCTCGACCACGACGAGTCGTTCCGTCTCTTCTGCTCCATCGCGGCCAGCGGGGAGTCGCAGGGCGGCTGGGAGAACGCGCGCATCGCGGCGCTGGTGCCAAAGAGCGAGCGCGGCCTCGCCCCGAAGATCACCCGCCACGGCGCGGACGAGGACAAGCACGGGCGGATCTTCAACGCCCTGCTGAAGAAGCGCGGCCTCGAACCCGTCGAGGTGCCCCCCGAGACCGACTACACCATGCTCCTGGAGCGGCACGGCATCGGCCTCGCCCACGACAAGCTCAAGGCCGACCAGCCCCTCACCGAACGCGACATCATCACCTACCTCGCCCACAGCCGGGTCACCGAGCAGCGCGCGGCCGAGCAGATGGCGATGCTCCTGAAGCACTTCGCCGACCACCCGGACCTGGGCCGCGCCGTCCGGATGATCTCCGCCGACGAGGACGACCACCTCGCCTACTCCCACGAGGAACTGCTGCGCTTCGCCGCCGCCGGACACGGCCGGTACATCCAGCGGACGCTGCGCGCGTGCGCGCTCGCCGAGATCCGCGTCCACCGGGACGTCAGCCTCGCCGTGATGGCCCGCATGGGCCGGCTCCTCGGCTGGTCGCGCACCAGGTCCGCGCTGCTCGCGGCGGGCATCCGCGCGGTGTACGCCTACGAGCGGCTGGCCGGCTGGCGCCGCATGGTGACGCTGCGGGCGCCCGAACGGCGCGACGCCCTCGGCGGCCCCGCCACCGCGGCCCCCGAGGTCGCCTGACGTACTCGGAGGCCGGGCCGGCCCCCTACAGCCAGCCCCGGCGCTTGAAGGTCCGGAACAGCAGCACCTCCAGCGCGACCATCACCACGATCACCGCCGGGTAGCCCCACTCCCAGCGCAGTTCCGGCATGTGCTCGAAGTTCATGCCGTAGACCCCGGCGACCATCGTGGGGACGGCGGCCATCGCCGCCCACGCCGAGATCTTCCGCATGTCGTCGTTCTGCCGGACGCCGGTCTGCGCCAGGTGCGCCGACAGGATGTCCGAGACCAGCCGGTCCAGGTTCTCCACCGACTCGTTCACCCGCGTCAGGTGGTCGCTCACGTCCCGGAAGAACGGCCGCGCCTTCTCGTTCACGAACGGCACCGCGGCGCCGAAGGCGCCCGTCCCCGCCAGCCGGGCCACCGGCGGCGCCAGCGGGCCGGTCGCCCGGCGGAACTCCAGGATCTGCCGCTTGAAGTTGTAGATCCGCGACGCGGTGTGCCGCGAGCCGCCGCCGTCCGGCGAGAAGACCTCCGCCTCCAGTTCCTCCAGGTCGTTCTGCAGCTCGACCGCCACGTCCAGGTAGTGGTCGACGGTGGCGTCCGCTATCGCGTACAGCACCGAGGTGGGCCCCTTGCCGAGCAGCTCCGGCTCGTGCTCCAGACGCTGCCGTACGGCCTTGAGCGGGGAACCCTCGCCGTGCCGGACGACGACCACGAACCCGTCGCCCAGAAAGAGCATCAGCTCGCCGGAGGAGACGGTGTCGCTCTCCGGCTCGTACACCACCGGTTTCAGCACGACGAAGAGCGAGTCCTCGTACACCTCCAGCTTGGGCCGCTGGTGCGCCTTCAGCGCGTCCTCCACGGCCAGCGGGTGCAGTCCGAACTCCTGGGTGACCAGGTCGAACTCCTCCTCCGTCGGCTCGTGCAGCCCGATCCAGACGAAACCGCCCGCGGACCGCGCCTCGCCGAGCGCGTCGGAGAAGTCGTCGGGCCCGTCCGTGCGGTGCCCGTCCCGGTAGATGGCACAGTCCACGATCACCGAACGCGCTCTCCCTCGACCAACGTCTTCTCCCTCCGCCCCGGCGCCCGAGCACCGTGCCGTATGCCTACCCTGTCCGCATGCCCACGCTGATCCTGGTCAGGCACGGACGTTCCACCGCCAACACCGAGGGGGTGCTCGCCGGCTGGACGCCCGGCGTCGCCCTCGACGAACGCGGGGCGGCTCAGGCCGCCGCGCTGCCCGGGCGGCTCGCCGGCCTGCCGCTCGCCGAGATCGTCGCCAGCCCGCTCCAGCGCTGCCAGGAGACGATCCAGCCACTTCTCGACGCCCGGCCCGGACTGCGGGCGCACACCGACGAACGGATCGGGGAGTGCCACTACGGCGACTGGTCCGGCCGCAAACTCGCCGAACTCAAGGACGAACCCCTGATGGAGGTGGTCCAGGCGCACCCTTCCGCCGCGGCCTTCCCCGGCGGCGAGTCCATGCGCGCCATGCAGACCCGCGCCGCCGAGGCGGTACGCGAGTGGAACGCGCGCGTGGAGCGCGACCACGGAGCCGACGCCGTGTACCTCATGTGCTCCCACGGCGACATCATCAAGTCCCTCGTCGCGGAGGCACTCGGCCTGCACCTCGACCTCTTCCAGCGGATCTCCGTCGAGCCCTGCTCGGTCACGGCGATCCGCTACACCCGGCTGCGCCCCTTCCTCGTCCGTCTCGGCGACACCGGGGACTTCGCCTCCCTGGCCCCGCGAGAGGAGTCCTCCGGCGACGAAGCACCGGTCGGTGGCGGTGCGGGCGCACCGTGATCGTCGGCCGCAGTAGGGTGAAGCGGCCGCGACCGCGGCTCTGAAGTCCCGCTTTCCCGATTCCTCGCATCCCCGCCCTCCCGCTCCCCCCGACTTCCATGGAGACAGGACGTGTCCCGTCAGGTGTTCCTCTACGACCAACCGGAACGTTTCGTGGCCGGTACGGTCGGACTGCCCGGGCGCCGTACGTTCTTCCTCCAGGCCTCCGCCGGCTCCCGGGTGACCAGCGTGGCCCTGGAGAAGACCCAGGTCGCCGCCCTCGCCGAGCGCATGGACGAGCTCCTCGACGAGGTCGTGCGGCGCAGCGGCGGCAGTACCGCCGTTCCCGCCGTGGCCCCCACCGCGCCCGCCGACACGGCGCCGCTGGAAACCCCCGTCGAGGAGGAGTTCCGGGTCGGCACCATGGCGCTGGCCTGGGACGGCGAGGACCAGCGCATGATCGTCGAGGCGCAGGCCCTCGTGGAGCTGGACGCCGAGTCCGAGGAGGACCTGGCGGAGGCCGAGGAGCGGCTCCTCCAGGACGAGGAGAACGGCCCCCCGATGCTCCGGGTCCGCCTCACCGGCGCGCAGGCCAGGGCCTTCGCCAAGCGCGCCCTCGACGTCGTCAACGCCGGGCGGCCGCCGTGCCCGCTGTGCAGCCTCCCGCTCGACCCGGAAGGACACGTATGTCCGCGCCAGAACGGATACCGCCGCGGAGCGTGACCACCGACGCGGCGGCCGCCGAGCTGCTCGCCCGGGGCGAGCTGACCGTGCGCGGACGCATCCGTGACGCCTCCAACGCGGCGCTGTACTGCACGGTGACGCACGAGGGACGCGAGGCGGCCTGCATCTACAAACCCGTCGCCGGGGAGCGGCCCCTGTGGGACTTCCCCGACGGCACCCTCGCCCAGCGCGAGGTCGCCGCCTACGAGGTCTCCGAGGCGACCGGCTGGGGCCTGGTCCCGCCCACCGTGCTGCGCGAGGGGCCGTACGGCGAGGGCATGTGCCAGCTGTGGATCGAGGCGGCGCCGGAGACGGAACTGCTCGCCCTGGTGGACGCGGAGGAGCCCGGCCCCGGCTGGAAGGCGGTCGCCTTCGCCGAGGTCGGCGAGGGCCGCACCGCGCTGCTCGTGCACGCCGACGACGCGCGGCTGCGCCGGCTCGCGGTACTGGACGCCGTGATCAACAACGCCGACCGCAAGGGCGGCCACCTGCTGCCCGCCGACGGCGAGCGGCTGTACGGCATCGACCACGGGGTCACCTTCAACGCCGAGAACAAGCTGCGCACCCTGCTGTGGGGCTGGGCGGGCGATCCCCTGACCGAGGAGGCCCTGGCGGTGCTCGACGCGCTCAGAGGGGCCCTGAAGGACGGCGCGGCCCTGGCGACGCGGCTCGGCACGCTCATCACCCCCGCCGAACTCGACGCCACACGCGCGCGGGTCGACGCCCTGCTGACGTCCGGGAAGCACCCGGAGCCGAGCGGGGAGTGGCCGGCCATCCCCTGGCCGCCGGTGTAGCCACCGGATGCCGGCACCGACGCCGGCCGGCACAACGGCCGGCGTCGCGCAAGAGCGCCTTCCCGGCCATCCGGCCCGGTCCGGTTCGTGTACGGAACACCCGTCCGGTTACGCTCATGACATGCATGCCTGGCCCGCTTCCGAGGTCCCCGCCCTGCCTGGTCAGGGTCGCGACCTGAGGATCCACGACACCGCGACCGGCGGCCCGGTCACCCTCGACCCCGGTCCCGTCGCCCGCCTCTACGTCTGCGGCATCACGCCGTACGACGCCACCCACATGGGGCACGCGGCGACCTACAACGCGTTCGACCTCGTGCAGCGCGTGTGGCTCGACAACAAGCGGCAGGTCCACTACGTCCAGAACGTCACCGACGTCGACGACCCGCTGCTGGAGCGGGCCGTGCGCGACGGGGTCGACTGGACCGCCCTCGCCGAGAAGGAGACCGCCCTCTTCCGCGAGGACATGACGGCGCTCAGGATGCTGCCCCCGCGGCACTACATAGGCGCCGTCGAGGCCATACCCGGGATCGTCCCGCTCGTCGAGCGGCTGCGCGACGCCGGTGCCGCCTACGAGCTCGAGGGCGACGTCTACTTCTCCGTGGAGTCCGACCCGCACTTCGGGAGCGTCTCCCACCTGGACGCCGCCGCCATGCGGCTGCTCTCCGCCGAGCGGGGCGGCGACCCGGACCGGCCGGGCAAGAAGAACCCGCTCGACCCGATGCTGTGGATGGCGGCCCGGGAGGGCGAGCCCAGCTGGGACGGCGGCTCCCTCGGCCGTGGGCGCCCCGGCTGGCACATCGAGTGCGTGGCCATCGCCCTCGACCACCTCGGCATGGGCTTCGACGTCCAGGGCGGCGGCTCCGACCTCGCCTTCCCGCACCACGAGATGGGCGCCTCGCACGCCCAGGCGCTCACCGGCGAGTTCCCGATGGCCAAGGCGTACGTGCACGCCGGCATGGTCGGCCTCGGCGGCGAGAAGATGTCCAAGTCCAAGGGCAACCTGGTCTTCGTGTCGCAGCTGCGCCGCGAGGGCGTCGACCCGGCCGCCATCCGGCTCACCCTGCTCGCCCACCACTACCGCTCCGACTGGGAGTGGACCGACCAGGTGCTCCAGGACGCGCTCGCCCGGCTCGACCGGTGGCGCGCGGCCGTCTCCCGGCCCGACGGCCCGCCGGCCGAGGCACTCGTCGAGGAGATCCGCGAGGCCCTCGCGAACGACCTCGACTCCCCGGCCGCGCTCGACGCCGTCGACCGCTGGGCCGCCCTCCAGCAGGAGAGCGGCGGCACGGACACCGGCGCGCCCGGTGTCGTCTCCCGCGCGGTCGACGCCCTGCTGGGCGTGGCGCTCTAGGCAGGCGCGCATGCGGTGAGGGGGCGCTTCCCGCCGGGAAGCGCCCCCTCACGTATGCCCTCAGCCTCAGTCCTCCGACGACTCCTCGTCGTCGCCGCTCGCCTTCGGCGGTCTCGGCGGGCGCGTGCGGCCACTCGGATTGTCCCGCCGGTACGGCGTCCCGGGCGTGCCGTCGCCGCCGTCCGCCGTGGCGTGTCCACCGGGACCGCCGGGGCCGCCCGTGCCGGAGCCGTCCCGGCGCCGCAGATACCGCTCGAACTCGCGGGCGATCGCCTCGCCCGACGCCTCCGGCAGCTCCGCGGTGTCCCGGGCCTCCTCCAGCGACTGGACGTACTCGGCGACCTCGGTGTCCTCGGCGGCCAGCTGGTCCACGCCCACCTGCCAGGCACGCGCGTCCTCGGGCAGCTCGCCCAGCGGGATGCGCACGTCGATCAGGTCCTCCAGCCGGTTCAGCAGGGCGAGCGTGGCCTTGGGGTTGGGCGGCTGCGACACGTAGTGCGGCACCGCGGCCCACAGCGACACCGCCGGCACGCCCGCGTGGGCGCACGCCTCCTGGAGGATGCCGACGATGCCCGTGGGCCCCTCGTACTTGGTCTCCTCCAGGTCCATGCGCCGGGCCAGGTCGGCGTCGGACGTCGTCCCGCTGATCGGCACCGGACGGGTGTGCGGGGTGTCGCCCAGCAGGGCGCCCAGGACGACCACCAGCTCGACGCCCAGTTCATGGGCGAAGCCGAGCAGTTCGTTGCAGAACGAGCGCCAGCGCATGGACGGTTCGATCCCGCGGACCAGGACCAGGTCGCGCGGTTTGTCGCCGCCGATCCGGACCACCGACAGTCTCGTCGTCGGCCACGTGATCTTGCGGACGCCGGCTTCCATGAACACCGTGGGACGGTTGACCTGGAAGTCGTAGTAGTCCTCGGCGTCCAGCGCCGCGAACACCTCGCCCTTCCACTCCCGGTCGAGATGCGCGACCGCGGTGGAGGCGGCGTCGCCGGCGTCGTTCCAGCCCTCGAACGCGGCCACCATGACCGGGTCGACCAGCTCGGGAACCCCCTCGAGCTCGATCACCCAGCGCCTCCTTCCGACGTGCCCTCGCGTACCCCCCAACCTTACGGCGTGCCGAGGGGCCGCCCGCAGCCCCCTTGCGTGGGGGAGTGAACGCATCACTGCCCCGTTCCCGGTGCCCGGACACCCGCCGGCGCCATCGGAAGGGGGCCGGTCAGAGGGTGGAGCGCAGCCACTGCTCCACGGACGCGATGTGCACCGTCGCCCAGGAACGCGCCGCCTCGGCGTCCCGGTCGCGCAGCGCCGCGAGGATCGCGCGGTGCTCGCGCACGGTGCGGCCGACCGCGTCCTCCTGGGTGAGTCCGCGCCAGACCCGGGCCCGGGCGGTGGGGCCGGACAGGCCGTCCAGGAGGGAACACAGCACCGAGTTGCCCGAGGCCCCCACGATGCCCCGGTGGAACTCCAGGTCGCAGGCGACCAGCTCCTCCACCGACGGTTCATCACCGAGGTCCGTCAACAGGGCCTCCAGCGCGTCCAGTTCCCCCTCGGTGATCCGGGACGCCGCCATCGCGGTCGCGGCGGGCTCCAGGATGCGGCGCACGGCGAGGAACTCCAGCACCGTGTCGTCGCGGTGGAAGTCGACGACGAAACCGATGGCCTCCAGCAGGAGTTGCGGATCCAGGCTGCTGACGTAGGTGCCGTCGCCCTGCCGCACGTCCAGGATCCGGATCAGGGACAGGGCGCGTACGGCCTCGCGCAGGGAGTTGCGGGACAGCCCGAGACCGGCGGCGAGCTCGCTCTCCTTGGGCAGCCGGTCGCCGGGGCGCAGCGCGCCGGAGACGATCATGCCCTTGATCTTCCCGATCGCCTCGTCGGTGACCGCCACGGCCGACCTCCCTGTGCTTCGAAACGCGTCAGACATCCGATGTCTTCCCCATTATGGAGGGGCGTGGAGGGTGACACCGCCGGGCGCCCGTACGCGCGGGAGGCGGCGGCCCCGTCGGCATGGGGCCACCGCCTCCCGCGTCGGCCGGCGGGCGGTCCTACTTCTCGTCGAGCAGGTCCTGGACCTTCGCGCGGACGTCGTCCGTGGCCAGGCCGCGGATCGTCAGCGTGGTCCGGCGGCGCAGCACGTCGTCCTGCGTCTCGGCCCACTCGTGGTCCCGCGCCCACACGACCTGCGCCCAGATCTCCGGCGCGTCGGGGTGGACGCGCTCGGCCAGTTCGGGGTTCTCGTTCGCCAGCCGGGCGATGTCGAAGGCCAGCGAACCGTAGTGGGTCGCCAGGTGCCTGGCGGTGTCGGCCGCCATGCGCGGGCCGGGCGCCGGGCCGTCCACCAGCAGCCGGTGGGCCACCGCGCGCGGGTTGGCGACGCCGGGCAGCGGCAGCTTCTTCGGCAGCGAGGCGATCGGCTCGAAGTCGTCGCCGAGGGGGTGGCCCGGCAGCGCCTCCAGCTTCTTCATCACCGTACGGCCGATGTGGCGGAAGGTGGTCCACTTGCCGCCCGCGACGGACAGCATGCCGCCCCGGCCCTCGGTGACGACCGTCTCGCGCTTGGCCTTCGCGGTGTCACCGGGGCCGCCCGGCAGCACGCGCAGACCCGCGAAGGAGTACGTGATCAGGTCCCGGTCGAGCTGCTGGTCGCGGATGGAGAACGCGGCCTCGTCGAGGATCTGGGCTATGTCCTTGTCGTTGACGGCGACGTCCGCCGGGTCGCCCTCGAACTCCTCGTCGGTCGTGCCGAGCAGCAGCATGTCCTCCCAGGGGAGGGCGAAGGTGATCCGGTACTTGTCGATCGGGGTCGCCAGCGCGGCCTTCCAGGGCGCGGTGCGCTTGAGCACCAGGTGCGCGCCCTTGGACAGGCGGATGGACGGGGCCGCGTCCGGGTTCTCCATCCGGCGCAGGTGGTCGACCCAGGGGCCGGTGGCGTTGAGCACCAGGCGCGCGTTCACGCCGAACTCGTCGCCGGTCAGCCGGTCCTTCAGCTCGGCGCCGGTCACCCGGCCCCTGGTGAAGCGCAGGCCGGTGACCTCGGCGTGGTTGAGGACCACCGCGCCGGAGTCGACCGCCGCGCGGACGGTCATCAGCGCCATGCGGGCGTCGTTCATCTGGTCGTCGCCGTACACGGCGACGGCCTTGAGGTTGTCGGTGCGCAGCTCCGGCACGTCCTGCGCGGCCTTGGCCGGGGAGAGCAGGTGGCCGACGCCGTCACCGAAGGCGGACAGCGCCGAGTACGCGAAGACGCCCGCGCCGAGCTTCGCCGCGCCGTGCGGCCCGCCCTTGTACACGGGGAGGTAGAAGGTGAGCGGGTTCGCCAGGTGGGGGGCCACCTGGCGGGAGACCGCGCGGCGCTCGAAGTGGTTCTCCGCCACCAGCTTCACCGCGCCGGTCTGCAGGTAGCGCAGACCGCCGTGGAGCAGCTTGGAGGAGGCGGAGGAGGTGGCGCCGGCGAAGTCGCCGGCGTCGACCACGGCCACCCTGAGGCCGGACTGCGCGGCGTGCCAGGCGGTGGAGATGCCGAGGATGCCGCCGCCGATCACGAGAAGGTCGTACGACGCCTTGGAGAGCTGCTCCCGGGTCTCGGCCCGGCTCGGGTTCGAGCCGGAGGCCGGGTGCGTCCCCAGGGCAGGCACGGACTGCAGGGTGGACTGAGTGGTCATTGCGGTTCTTACTCCTCGTCCTCGAGCCAGCCCATGGTCCGCTCGACGGCCTTGAGCCAGCTCTTGTACTCACGGTCGCGGATCTCCGCGTCCATGCGGGGGGTCCACTCGGCGGCCCGCCGCCAGTTGGCGCGCAGGTCGTCGGTGCTGTTCCAGAAGCCGACGGCGAGGCCGGCGGCGTAGGCGGCGCCGAGGCAGGTGGTCTCGGCGACCATCGGGCGCACCACGGGGGCGTCCACGAAGTCGGCGAGGGTCTGCATCAGCAGGTTGTTGGAGGTCATGCCGCCGTCGACCTTGAGGGCGGTCAGCTCCACGCCGGAGTCCTTCGTCATGGCGTCCGCGATCTCGCGGGTCTGCCAGGCGGTGGCCTCCAGGACGGCGCGCGCGAGGTGCGCCTTGGTGACGTACCGGGTCAGGCCGGCGATCACACCGCGGGCGTCGGAGCGCCAGTACGGGGCGAACAGGCCGGAGAAGGCCGGCACGAAGTAGGCGCCGCCGTTGTCCTCGACCTGCATCGCCAGGGTCTCGATCTCGGCGGCGGTGGAGATCAGGCCCATCTGGTCGCGCATCCACTGCACCAGCGAACCGGTGACGGCGATCGAGCCCTCCAGGGCGTAGACCGTGTCCTGGTCGCCGATCTTGTAGCCGACGGTGGTGAGCAGGCCCGAGTAGGAGTTGATGATCTTGTCACCGGTGTTCATCACCATGAAGGTGCCGGTGCCGTACGTCGACTTGGTCTCGCCCTCGGAGAAGCAGGTCTGGCCGAACAGGGCCGCCTGCTGGTCGCCGAGCGCGGAGGCGACCGGGATGCCGCCGAGCAGCTCGCCCAGCCGGCCGCCCGTGATCTCGCCGTACACCTCGGCGGAGGAGCGGATCTCGGGGAGCATCTGCGTCGGCACGCCGATGGACTCGGCGATCCGCTCGTCCCACTGCATGGTGTGCAGGTTCATCAGCAGGGTGCGGGAGGCGTTGGTGACGTCGGTGACGTGCTTGCCGCCGTTCACACCGCCGGTCAGGTTCCAGATGACCCAGGTGTCCATGGTGCCGAAGAGCAGGTCGCCCGCCTCGGCGCGCTCGCGCAGGCCGTCGACGTTGTCGAGCAGCCAGCGGGCCTTGGGACCGGCGAAGTAGGAGGCGAGGGGGAGGCCGGTCTCGCGGCGGAAGCGGTCCTGGCCGACGTTGCGGCCCAGCTCGCGGCAGAGCGCGTCGGTGCGGGTGTCCTGCCAGACGATGGCGTTGTGGACGGGCTCACCGGTGTTCTTGTCCCAGACGAGGGTGGTCTCGCGCTGGTTGGTGATGCCGATGGCCTTGATGTCGTCGCGGGTGATGCCGGCCTTCTCGACGGCCGAGGCGACGACCTCCTGGACGTTGGTCCAGATCTCGGTGGCGTCGTGCTCGACCCAGCCCGGCTTGGGGAAGATCTGCTCGTGCTCCTTCTGGTCGACGGAGACGATGCGTCCGTCGCGGTCGAAGACGATGCAGCGGGAGGACGTGGTGCCCTGGTCGATGGCGGCGATGAAGGGTCCGGCGGTGTGGGCGTCGGTCACAGTGTGCTCCTGGGTTCCGTGGTGTGGCGGCCGGTGCGTACGGCGCGTGTTCTGCGGCTCGATGATGGCCGAGCGGAGGCCCGCTCAGGCGAACGCGACGTTGTAGACACCTCCGGCGATCGCACCGCCGATCAGCGGACCGACGACCGGGATCCAGGCGTAGCCCCAGTCGGAGCCGCCCTTGTTGGGCAGGGGCAGCAGGGCGTGCACGATGCGCGGGCCGAGGTCGCGGACCGGGTTGATCGCGTAACCCGTCGGACCGCCGAGAGACAGACCGATCGAGACCACGACGAACGCGGTGATCAGCGCGCCGAGGACGCCCAGGCCGTTGCCCTCGTCGTTCAGACCCTGGGTCAGGATGGCGAGCAGCAGGACGAAGGTGCCGATGATCTCGGTGGCGAGGTTCTGGACCGTGTGCCGGATCTCGGGGCCGGTGGAGAAGACGCCCAGGACGGGGCCGGCGCCCTTCTCCTGCGCCTCGACGGACTTGGCGGCCGTGTCCTGCGCGCCCGGACCGCCGACGATCTCGCGGTCGGTGAGGTGGGCCTGGAACTGGCCGTAGTAGGCGATCCAGACCAGGACCGCGCCGATCATGGCGCCGAGGAGCTGGCCCGCGAAGTAGGTCGGCGTGTTGCCCCAGTCGCCGTCCTTGATCGCGATGCCGACCGTCACGGCCGGGTTGAGGTGGGCCCCGGAGAGCGGACCCGATATGTACGCCGCCGTCATGACGGCGAAGCCCCACCCGAAGGTGATGGCGAGCCAGCCGGCGTTGCGGGCCTTGGAGGCCTTGAGCGTCACGGCGGCACAGACACCGCCGCCGAGCAGGATGAGTATGGCGGTACCGATGGTCTCGCCGATGAAGATGTCGGAGCTGGACACCCGCGACTCCTTTGTCCTTCGTCCAGGGGAAGCCGAACCCCGGGTCCCACCGGGTGTTCTGGCGCCCTCGGTGTGAGAGCGATGGCGGCCCTTGGCGTTGTCACACTCTAACGCGTATTGCCGGTAGGTGTTCGACAATGCCGACCGATGGACGGGAGTCTTGCTCCGGCGTCACACGTGCGTCAAGAGCTCTGTAATCGAAAGCACGATCGTTATTGATCGTCGTGGGCTATTGGTCGTCGTGGGCTGCCGGTCTCCGCGCGGGCGTCCCGTCCCCCGCGCGGGAGGCGCCCCTGGGGAACGCCGGAGGCCGGGACCCCGTCGGGTGTCCCGGCCTCCGGCCTCCGGCGTGCTCCGCGGCGTCCTAGAAGCGCCCGGCGCCCAGGTCCCGCGACACCGCGCGGGCGCAGTCCCGTACCGCCGCGACCAGCTCCGGCCGCAGCTCGCCGTCCCGGCACAGCCGCTCCACGGCCCCGGTGATGCCGACCGCGCCGACGGGCATGCGCCGACGGTCGTGGATGGGGGCGGCGATGGAGGCGATGCCCTCCCACGTCTCCTCGACGTCGGCCGCGTAGCCACGCGCGCGCGTGAGGTCGAGGATGTGCTCGAACCGGTCCGGTTCACAGACGGTCCGGTCCGTGAACGCCTTGCGGTCGGCCTCCAGCGCCTCGCTGTGCGCGACCGGGTCGTACGCCGAGAGGACCTTGCCCAGCGCCGTGGAGTGCAGCGGCTGCATGGCGCCGATCTCCAGCACCTGCCGGCTGTCGTCGGGCCGGAAGACGTGGTGCACGATCAGGACGCCCTGCTGGTGCAGGACGCCGAGGTGGACGCTCTCGCCACTGGACCGCGCCAGGTCGTCCGTCCACACCAGGGCCCTGGCCCGCAGTTCGTGCACGTCCAGGTACGTCGTGCCCAGGCGCAGCAGTTCGGCGCCCAGCTGGTAGCGCCCGGACGCCTCGTCCTGCTCCACGAAGCCCTCGTGCTGCAGCGTGCGCAGGATGCCGTGGGCGGTGCCCTTGGCCAGGCCGAGCGACGAGGCGATGTCCGACAGGCCGAGCCGCCGCTCGCCGCCCGCGAGCAGGCGCAGCATCGCGGCCGCCCGTTCGAGCGACTGGATGTTCCGTGCCATCGACGTACTGCCTCCGTCCCCTTCGACTGCCGACCTCGGCGTCGCTGACGTCGTTCGGCAATGCCGAACACTACCGGTCGATGCCGACCTCTCGCTAATGGTCGGCGGGCAACTGTTGCACTCCGGCCACGCCACGATGATCCCGGCCCGTCCTGCCGTCCCCTCCGCTCCGCGCCGAACCGCCACTCCGCTCTCCCACCGGCCTCCCGCACCGGCTCACCGCACCGGAACGTCACCCCTTCGGCGGGCGTCCGCACGCGGCCGTACCCGTCCGCCTCGTGGACGCCCCCGTCCGCCTGCTCCCGGTCCCGGCTACCCTGGCGGCGTGCGTTCTCCCCGGGGACGTCCTCGACGGGCGGCACCGGGCAGCGCAAAGCCGACAGCCGTCGCATCCTAGGGAGCCCCTTCATGGCCTCGACGCCGTCCACCCCGTCCGCCGACACCCGCACCCGTGTGTCCGCCCTCCGCGAGGCGCTCGCCACCCGTGTGGTGGTGGCCGACGGCGCGATGGGCACCATGCTCCAGGCGCAGAACCCCTCCATGGAGGACTTCCAGCAGCTGGAGGGCTGCAACGAGGTCCTCAACCTGACCCGGCCGGACATCGTCCGCTCGGTGCACGAGGAGTACTTCGCCGCCGGCGTGGACTGCGTGGAGACCAACACCTTCGGCGCGAACCACTCCGCGCTCGGCGAGTACGACATCCCCGAGCGCGTGCACGAGCTGTCGGAGGCCGGTGCGCGGGTGGCCCGCGAGGCCGCCGACGCGTTCACCGCCCGGGACGGCCGGCAGCGCTGGGTGCTGGGCTCGATGGGCCCCGGCACGAAGCTCCCCACCCTCGGACACGCCCCGTTCACGGTTCTGCGCGACGCCTATCAGCGCAACGCGGAGGGCCTGGTCGCCGGTGGCGCGGACGCGCTGCTGGTGGAGACCACGCAGGACCTGCTCCAGACCAAGGCCTCGGTCCTGGGCGCCCGGCGCGCGCTGGACGCCCTGGGCCTGGACGTGCCGGTGATCGTGTCCGTGACGGTCGAGACGACCGGCACGATGCTGCTGGGCTCCGAGATCGGTGCCGCGCTCACCGCGCTTGAGCCGCTCGGCATCGACATGATCGGCCTGAACTGCGCGACCGGCCCCGCCGAGATGAGCGAGCATCTGCGCTACCTCGCCCGCCACTCCCGCATCCCTCTGTCCTGCATGCCGAACGCGGGCCTCCCGGTCCTGGGCAAGGACGGCGCCCACTACCCGCTGACCGCGCCCGAGCTGGCCGACGCGCAGGAGACCTTCGTCCGCGAGTACGGGCTGTCCCTGATCGGTGGCTGCTGCGGCACCACGCCCGAGCACCTGCGTCAGGTCGTGGAGCGGGTGCGCGGCACGGTTCCGACGGAGCGTGACCCGCGTCCGGAGCCGGGTGCGGCGTCGTTGTACCAGACGGTGGCGTTCCGGCAGGACACGTCGTATCTGGCGATCGGTGAGCGGACGAACGCGAACGGGTCGAAGAAGTTCCGTGAGGCGATGCTGGAGGGCCGCTGGGACGACTGTGTGGAGATGGCCCGGGACCAGATCCGTGAGGGCGCGCACATGCTGGACCTGTGCGTGGACTACGTGGGCCGTGACGGGGTCGCGGACATGGAGGAGCTGGCGGGGCGTTTCGCGACCGCGTCGACGCTTCCGGTGGTGCTGGACTCCACCGAGGTCGAGGTCATCCGGGCGGGGCTGGAGAAGCTCGGCGGCCGGGCGGTGATCAACTCGGTGAACTACGAGGACGGCGACGGACCGGAGTCCCGCTTCGCGAAGGTCACCAAGCTCGCCCGGGAGCATGGTGCGGCGCTGATCGCGCTGACCATCGACGAGGAGGGCCAGGCCCGCACCGCCGAGAAGAAGGTCGAGATCGCCGAGCGGCTGATCGCCGACCTGACGGGGAACTGGGGCATCCACGAGTCGGACATCCTGGTCGACTGCCTGACCTTCACCATCTGCACCGGCCAGGAGGAGTCCCGGGGCGACGGGATCGCCACCATCGAGGGCATCCGGGAGCTGAAGCGCCGCCACCCGGACGTGCAGACCACGCTGGGCCTGTCGAACATCTCCTTCGGCCTGAACCCGGCCGCCCGCATCCTCCTCAACTCCGTCTTCCTGGACGAGTGCGTGAAGGCGGGCCTGGACTCGGCGATCGTCCACGCCAGCAAGATCCTGCCGATCGCCCGCTTCGACGACGAGCAGGTGCGGACCGCCCTCGACCTGATCTACGACCGGCGCCGTGAGGGCTACGACCCGCTGCAGAGGCTGATGCAGCTGTTCGAGGGCGCGACGGCGAAGTCGCTGCGGGCGTCGAAGGCGGAGGAGCTGGCCGCGCTGCCGCTGGACGAGCGGCTCAAGCGCCGCATCATCGACGGCGAGAAGAACGGCCTGGAGGCGGACCTGGACGAGGCGCTGACCCAGCGCCCGGCGCTGGACATCGTCAACGAGACGCTGCTGGACGGGATGAAGGTGGTCGGGGAGCTGTTCGGCTCCGGGCAGATGCAGCTGCCGTTCGTGCTCCAGTCCGCCGAGGTCATGAAGACCGCGGTGGCGCATCTGGAGCCGCACATGGAGAAGACCGACGACGACGGCAAGGGCACCATCGTCCTGGCCACCGTCCGTGGCGACGTCCACGACATCGGCAAGAACCTCGTCGACATCATCCTGTCCAACAACGGCTACACCGTCGTCAACCTCGGCATCAAACAGCCCGTCTCCGCGATCCTGGAAGCCGCCGAGGAACACCGCGCCGACGTGATCGGCATGTCCGGCCTCCTGGTGAAGTCCACCGTGATCATGAAGGAGAACCTGGAGGAGCTCAACCAGCGCAAGCTGGCCGCCGACTACCCCGTCATCCTCGGCGGCGCCGCCCTCACCCGTGCCTACGTCGAACAAGACCTCCACGAGATCTACGACGGCGAAGTCCGCTACGCCCGCGACGCCTTCGAGGGCCTGCGCCTGATGGACGCCCTGATCGGCATCAAACGCGGCGTCCCCGGCGCCAAACTCCCCGAACTCAAGCAGCGCCGGGTCCGTGCCGCCACGGTGGAGGTCGAGGAGCGTCCGGAGGAGGGGCACGTCCGCTCGGACGTCGCCACCGACAACCCCGTGCCGGAGCCGCCGTTCTGGGGCACGCGAGTCGTGAAGGGCATCCAGCTCAAGGAGTACGCGTCCTGGCTGGACGAGGGTGCGTTGTTCAAGGGGCAGTGGGGGCTGAAGCAGGCCCGTACCGGTGAGGGGCCGTCGTACGAGGAGCTGGTCGAGACGGAGGGCCGGCCCCGGCTGCGCGGTCTGCTGGACCGGCTGCAGCGGGACAACCTGCTGGAGGCGGCCGTGGTCCACGGTTACTTCCCGTGCGTGTCGAAGGACGACGACCTGATCGTCCTCGACGAGGCCGGCAACGAGCGCACCCGGTTCACCTTCCCGCGCCAGCGCCGCGGGCGGCGGCTGTGCCTGGCGGACTTCTTCCGCCCCGAGGAGTCCGGCGAGACGGACGTCGTCGGCTTCCAGGTCGTCACCGTCGGCTCCCGCATCGGCGAGGAGACCGCCCGCCTCTTCGAGGCCAACGCCTACCGCGAGTACCTCGAACTGCACGGCCTGTCCGTCCAGCTCGCCGAAGCCCTCGCCGAGTACTGGCACGCCCGCGTCCGCTCCGAACTGGGCTTCGCCGGGGAGGACCCGGAGGCGATGGAGGACATGTTCGCGCTGAAGTACCGGGGCGCCCGTTTCTCCCTCGGCTACGGCGCCTGCCCCGACCTGGAGGACCGCGCGAAGATCGCCGACCTGCTCCAGCCGGAGCGCATCGGCGTCCACCTGTCCGAGGAGTTCCAGCTCCACCCCGAGCAGTCCACCGACGCCATCGTGATCCACCACCCGGAGGCCAAGTACTTCAACGCCCGCTGAGGCCCGTACGGAGCCCCTCGAAGGCGTTTCAAGAGCGCCTCAAGGGTCACAGCAGGCGTTCTGGAGCCGCACGACGTACACTGGTCGGTCCACCGCAGGCCGGTTCCCCTCCTGGGAACCGGCCTGATCGTCCCTCAAGGAGGTACGTGGATGACCAGTACGGTCCCCGCGCTCGGAACCCGTACGGCCGAAGGCTCCGCCCTGCAGGCCGTGCTCCTCGACATGGACGGCACTCTCGTGGACACCGAGGGCTTCTGGTGGGACGTCGAGGTGGAGGTCTTCGCCTCCCTCGGCCACACCCTCGACGACTCCTGGCGTCACGTCGTCGTCGGCGGCCCCATGAGCCGCAGTGCGGGATTCCTGATCGAGGCCACCGGCGCCGACATCACGCTCGCGGAACTGAGCGTGCTGCTCAACGACGGCTTCGAGCAGCGGATCGGCCGTACCCTGCCGCTCATGCCGGGGGCCGCCCGGCTGCTCGGAGAGCTCTCCGCGCACGAGATCCCCACAGCCCTGGTCTCCGCATCGCACCGGCGCATCATCGACCGTGTGCTGGCGTCGCTGGGCCCCCAGCATTTCGCTCTCACCGTCGCGGGCGACGAAGTGCCGCGCACCAAGCCCTACCCGGACCCCTACCTGGCCGCCGCGACCGGTCTGGGCGTGGACCCGGCCCGGTGCGCCGTGGTCGAGGACACCGCGACCGGTGTCGCCGCGGCCGAGGCCGCCGGCTGCCACGTCGTGGCGGTGCCCTCGGTCGCCCCCATCACCCCTGCCGCCCGGCGTACGGTTGTCAGTTCGCTGGAAGATGTCGACCTGACATTTCTGCGCGGTCTGATGACACAAATGCGCTAGGACGTTCACCCAGCGTGCCACGGCGATAACCCGGCAATTCAGGAACGCCCGCGCAGGGATCAACGCGCCGTGCGAGCGAAGCATTTCCGCGACGTCACGTGGCCGAATGCGGACAGTCGCAGCGGGAAGCGTCTATGTGACGTTCGCCACCTTGTCAGGGGTCGACAGGGTGGCGTGGGTGTGCTGCCCCGCGCCTTGCGAACGTTGTCGAGGTGCCCTTGTGTCCCGATTGGTGAAACCCTGCACTAATCCTTCCACTGTCGGGTTTTCGGTGTGTCCGCACCCGGTTTCGCTCCGTGATGAGCCCTCAACTCCGGTGGCCGCGAACCCCGCTGCGGGCGCGGACTAATCTCGTCGCGAGAACATCGGCCACTACCCCCGTGATCCGCCGCGACACCCCTGCATGCCGGATACACGGACCGACAGCTCTGGAGAAACTCGAGCATGAACCGCAAGACTTTGGTGCTGCCGGCCGTCGTCGGCCTGCTCGCGCCGGTGCTCGCCGCCTGCGGCGGGTCCGACAGCGGCAGCGGCGGCGGGGACGCGATCGTCGTCGGCACCACGGACCGGTTCACGGCCTCCGAGGACGCGCCCGCGCCCCTCGACCCGGCGTTCGCCTACGACGTCGGCCTCTGGAACATCCTGCGTCAGACCACGCAGACCCTGATGATCCAGCCCCGTGGTGACGGCGAACCCGTGCCCGAGGCCGCCGAGCAGTGCGGATTCACCGACACCGGCAACGAGCGGTACGCGTGCACCCTGCGGGACGGCCTGAAGTTCGCCAACGGCGACGCCATCACCGCCGAGGACGTGAAGTTCTCCATCGAGCGTGTCCTGGCCATCAAGGCGGACAGCCAGGTGTCCGGTCTGCTGTCGACCGTCGACACCGTGGAGACGCAGGGTGACCGCGAGGTCATCTTCCACCTCAAGACCGCCGACGCCACCTTCCCGTACAAGCTGTCGACCCCGGTCGCCGGCATCGTCAACTCGGACGACTACGAGAAGGACAAGCTGCGCGATGGCTTCGACCTGGACGGCTCCGGCCCGTACACGATGAAGGCCGAGGTCGACGGCGACGAGATGACCAAGGCGGTGTTCACCAAGAATCCCGAGTACAAGGGGAGCCTGGAGGTGAACAACGACAAGGTCGAGGTCGTGTCCTTCAAGGACGCCGAGGCCATGGGCGCCGCGCTCGACAAGGGCGACATCGACGTCATGACCCGTGCGATGACGCCGGACCAGATCCACAAGCTCTCCAACGCCACGGACGGCGAGGTCGACCTCATCGAGGTGGCCGGCCTCGAGATCCGCTACCTGGGCTTCAACACGGACGCGCCGACGGTGAAGGACAAGGCCGTCCGCCAGGCGATGGCCCAGCTCATCAACCGCAGTGAACTCATCTCCGAGGTCTACGGCTCCCAGGCCGAGCCCCTCTACTCGATGGTTCCGGCCAGCATCACCGGTCACTCCAACTCGTTCTTCAACAAGTACGGCGACCCGAGTGCCGCCAAGGCGAAGGCGCTGCTGGAGGACGCCGGCGTCAGCACGCCCGTGAAGCTGACCCTGCACTACACGACGGACCACTACGGTGCCGCGACCAAGCAGGAGTTCGAGCAGCTCCAGAAGCAGCTCAACGGCAGCGGTCTCTTCGACGTCGAGATCGAGGGCGCGCCCTGGGACAAGTTCCGCCCGGCGGAGCTGAAGGGCGAGTACGACGTCTTCGGCATGGGCTGGTTCCCGGACTTCCCGGACGCCGACAGCTTCATCGCGCCGTTCCTGGACGAGGGCAACACGCTCAACTCGCCGTACCTGAACAAGCAGATCATCAACGACCTGATCCCCGAGTCCCGGCGCGAGGCCGACCGGCTCTCCGCCGCGGACAGCCTCACCGAGATCCAGGACATCACCGCCCGTGACGTCCCCGTGATCCCGCTGTGGCAGGGCAAGCAGTACGTCGCCGCCCGGGACGACATCACGGGCACGGCCTACGTCCTCAACTCCTCCTCCACGCTCCAGGTGTGGGAGCTGGGCCGGGGCGT
>NZ_JBHVOC010000025.1:0-159371 GCF_044142145.1 Streptomyces sp. BK79 | reverse complement strand
GCGGCGGGGTGGCGTCCGCTCAGAGCTGGAGCTTGAAGCCCGTGTGTGAGGCGGAGAATCCGAGACGCTCGTAGAACCGGTGGGCGTCCGTGCGGCTGGCGTCGGAGGTCAGCTGCACCAGATGGCAGCCCTGTCGACGGGACTCGTCGATGGCCCACCCGATGAGCTGGGTACCGAGGCCGCTGCCCCGTTCCGCGGCGTGGATGCGTACCCCTTCGATGATCGACCGCGTGGCGCCGCGCCGGGAGAGACCGGGCACGATCGTCAGTTGCAGCGTGCCGACGACCTGTTCGTCCCGGACGGCGACGACCAGGTGCTGGTGGGGATCGGCGCTGAGCCGCGCGAACGCGGCCAGGTAAGGGCTCAGGTCGTCCGGTGACTCGCGCTGGGCGCCCAGGGGGTCGTCGGCGAGCATCGCGACCACCGCCGGGATGTCGTCCTCGGTGGTGGGTCGTATTTCAAGATCTCCCATGCCCCGCACCCTACGCAGACAGGGGCGTGTCGGTCGGGGGCCGGGCTAACCGGGCACCGGGGTCTTGAGGGTTTCCACGACCCGCACCAGCGGGGCCAGGTCGGGGTTCCCGGCGGCCTCGTCGAGGGCTTCGCGCAGAGCGGCGTCATTGGTCGGCCGCGCCTCGTCCAGCAGCTCGAGGCCCGCGGCGGTGACGTTGGTGTAGATGCCGCGGCGGTCGGTGGGGCACAGGTAGCGCTCGAGCAGCCCCCGGTCCTCGAGCCGGGTGACCAGGCGGGTGGTGGCGCTCTGGCTGAGGACGACGGCGTCGGCGACCTGCTTCATCTGCAGGTGCCCCCCGTCGCCGTCGTGCTGCCGGCTGAGCACGTCGAGCAGGGAGTACTCGCGCACGCTCAGGTCGTGCCCCGCCTGCAGGGCGCGCTCGATGTGGGCCTCGATCCTCCCGTGCAGCAGGGAGAGGGCGCACCAGCCCTGGGAGAGGGCGGTGAGCGCGGGATCCGTCGCTGTCATGTGGTTCCTCCGTCCCGGAGCGGCTGTGACCAGGGTAGACCAGAGACGCAATTGCCTGCGCTTGCGTATAGCCAGCGTCTGCAACTATTGTCTTGGCTTGTAAAGCGCTCCTGCAATCATTCGGAAGGTGTACTCCTCCATGCCTCTCGCGCTTCTGGCTCTGGCGATCGGGGCCTTCGGTATCGGAACGACCGAGTTCGTGATCATGGGTTTGCTGCCCGAGGTCGCGAGCGACTACGGAGTCTCCATCCCCACCGCAGGCTTCCTGGTGACCGGATACGCGCTCGGCGTGATGTTCGGTGCCCCGCTGATGACCGTGCTCGGCACCAAGGTTCCGCGCAAGCGGATGCTGATGCTGCTGATGGGCCTGTTCATCGCGGGCAACCTGCTCTCCGCCCTGGCCCCCGCCTTCTCCGTCATGCTGACGGGCCGCGTCGTCGCCTCCCTCGCCCACGGTGCCTTCTTCGGCATCGGCTCGGTCGTCGCGGCCGACCTGGTCGCGCCGCACAAGAAGGCCGGGGCGATCGCGATGATGTTCACCGGGCTGACCGTCGCCAACGTCGTCGGTGTCCCGCTCGGCACGCTCGTCGGCCAGTCCGTCGGCTGGCGCGTCACCTTCGCCGCCGTCGCAACGCTCGGCGTCGTCGGCCTGGCCGGTGTGGCCAAGCTGGTCCCGGATGTCCCGAGGGCGGAGGGCGTGCGACTGCGGCACGAGCTGGCCGCCTTCAAGAACGCCCAGGTCCTGCTCGCGATGGCCATGACCGTCCTCGGTTTCGGCGGCGTCTTCGCGGCCATCACCTACATCGCCCCGATGATGACCCACGTGGCCGGCTTCGCCGAGGGCTCGGTCACCTGGCTGCTGGTCCTGTTCGGCATCGGCATGGTGGTCGGCAACCTCGTCGGCGGCAGGTTCGCCGACCGGGCCCTGATGCCCCTGCTGTACACGTCCCTGGGTGCCCTGGCCGTCGTCCTCGCCCTCTTCACGTTCACCGCGCACAACAAGGTCGCGTCGGCCGTGACCGTCGTCCTGATCGGCGCCCTGGGCTTCGCCACCGTCCCGCCGCTGCAGAAGCGCGTCCTGGACCACGCGCACGGCGCCCCCACCCTCGCGTCGGCCGTCAACATCGGCGCCTTCAACCTCGGCAACGCGCTTTCCGCCTGGCTCGGGGGTGTCGTCATCGCCGCCGGCTTCGGCTACACGGCCCCGAACTGGGTGGGTGCCGTTCTCGCCGCCGCTGCGCTGTTCCTCGCTTTCGTGTCGGCCGCGCTCGAACGGCGCGGCGGCACTTCCAGCGCGATCGTCGCGGGCTCCGTGCCCGCCGGTCAGCCGGCCACCGCCCACCACTGAGCACCGACCAAGGAGATCCCCCCATGAGCACCACGACTGCTGTCACCCCGCTGACCATCCAGGACGCCGAAGCCCTGGTCGCCGCCGCCCACCGCGCCGCCGAGGACGCCGGAGTGACCGTCAGCGTCACCGTCCTCGACGCCGGTGGCCACCTGCTCGCCTTCCGCCGCGACGACCGGGCGGTGCTGATCTCCGGTGAGACCAGCACGCGCAAGGCCTACACGGCGCTCCAGCTGAGCACCCCCACCGCGGACCTCGTCGACGCGGTGCAGCCCGGAGGACTGTTCCACACGCTGCCCACAGCGCTGGACCGGCCGCTGCTCTTCATCGCGGGCGGCGTGCCCGTGCGGCGCGACGGCCGGCTGATCGGTGCGGTCGGGGTCGGTGGCGGTGCGCCCGAGCAGGACCACGCCTTCGCCGCGGCCGCCGTGGAGACCGTCGTCTGACGGCCGTCTCCGCACGCGCGAGGCCGGTCCCCGGGATGCCACCGGGGGACCGGCCTCAGGCGTACTTCCGCCGCTCGGCGGCGGGACGGACGGGTCAGCCCGCCGCCACCGTCAGCGGGGCGAACCGCCGCTCCCAGTCCCCGGGCAGTTCCGTGATGCCGTACGTCATGACCGCGTTGAAGGCGACCGGAGCGAGGCCGTGCTCCTTCACCCAGGCCAGCAGTTCTTCGTGGCGCACGTCGATGTCCGTGCGCAGCGGGCGGTCGGTACCGGCCGCGAGGGAGCCGATCAGCGCCTTGGCGGTCTCCGTGTCGCGGGCGATGAGCGGCCCCACGACGTGGGTGTCCATGTTGGGCCAGGCCGCGGCGTACCCGATGAGGCGGCCGCCCTCCTCGGCGACGCGCAACTGGTCGGCGAAGGCGGGCAGCCGCGTGACGACGGGGGTCCGGTCGGCGCCGAACACCTGCTCGTCGAGACGGAGAATCGCGGTCAGGTCGTCGGCCGTGGCCGCGCGGGTGGCGATCACCGGCTCGCTCCCGCCGTGAGTGAACCTCCCGCGGACCATCTCCGCCCGGCCGGTGGCCTTGAAGCCGAGTTCCTCGTACAGCGATCGGCCGTACGGGGTCGAGTGCAGCGTCAGGGGGGTGGTGCCCAGAGCGGAGACGACGTGGCGCATCAGCCGGCGTCCGACGCCCTGGCGGGCATGCCGTTCGGCGACCAGCACCATGCCGATGGCGGCGAGGGAGGGGCGCCCGTGCGGGCCGTACTCGGTGACGGTGCAGGCGGCGACGAGGCCGCCGTCGGGATCGTCGATGCCGTACCCCTGCCCGGCGGTGAGGAGGAACCCCCACTTGTGCTCCTCGCGTGGCCATCCCCGGTCCTCGGAGAGGTCGGCGCAGGCGGTGAGGTCGCGGAGCGTCAGGCGGCGGATCGGCAGAGAGGCGAGGGAAGGTGTCGGCACGCAGGTCAGGCTGTCCGACGGTGGCCGTCCGCGTCCAGTGCTTTCCGGTGGAACACACGTGCTTTTGGCCATGCCGTGGCCGAACGCACCGTCTCCCGTCGCCCGCCGGACCCGTACCGGTCACCAGGCCCGGGACCGCCGGTGTCAGCCGAGGTCGGGAGCGTGCATGGCACGTACTCCCTCGATGTTGCCGTCCAGGTAGTGCCGCAGCGACAGCGGTACGAGGTGGACGGAGGCGATGCCGACCCGGGTGAAGGGGATTCGGACGATCTCGTATTCACCGGCGGGCTCGTCGACCTCGGGACCGTGCCGCAGGGCCGGGTCCATGGACGCCAGGCGGCAGACGAAGAAGTGCTGCACCTTCACGCCGGTCGCGCCACCGTCCTCGCCGATGTGCTCCACCGTGTCCACGAAGCACGGGACCACGTCGGTGATCTTGGCTCCGAGTTCCTCGTACACCTCACGGTGCAGAGCGTCCACGACGGTGGTGTCGTCCGGTTCGACCCCGCCTCCCGGAGTGACCCAGTAGGGATCGACACCGGGCTTGGTGCGCTTGATCAGGATCAAGTGCTCGCCGTCCAGGAGGACGGCGCGGGCGGTGCGCTTGACCACGGGTCGGACGGTCATGGGAGAAATGTGGCCCGGCTGGTTCCACGTGAAACATCACGGGTGCCCCTCGCGTGGGCCCGAAGGTTCAGTTCCAGTCGGCGGCCGCGTGCAGCAGCCACTCGTGGGCGCGGGCGATGTGCGGCATCGCCAGGGTGCCGGTACGGACGACCAGGAAGTACGTCCGCAGCGGCGGCACCGCGGGTTCGTGCAGGGCGACCACATCACCTCGCTCCAGTGCCCCGGCGCACAGATAGCGGGGCAGCACCGCCAGCCCGGCGCCCGCGACCGTGCAGGCGAGCACCGCACGCAGGTCGGGCACGACCACGATGCCCGGGTGGGCCGGGCGGGCGTCGAAGACGGACGCCCAGTAACGGGTCACAAAGGGCAGTGACTCGTGCACCTCGACCACGGGGACGTGTTGCGGAGCGGGCGCGGCGGTGCCGGCCGGCTTCTGGGCGTCCGACCGCTCCGCCCAGCGGGGCGCGGCCACCAGGACGTGTTCCTCGTCGCAGAGCGGGGTCGCCGTGAGCAGCGCGCCGCGCGGCCGGGCCGTTCCGATGGCCAGGTCGTGATGACCGGCGGCCAGTCCCTCGAGGGCTTCCTCGGCGGTGCCGAACGACGCGCGCAGGGCGAGGCCCTGTCCGTCCTCGCCGATCAGCTCGGTGAGCGCCGGCAGCGCCCGCTCGGCGGTGAACTCGGGCGGTCCGGCCAGATGCAGGGTGCGCACGGAGGAGTCGTCGTCCAGCCCGGTCTCCGTGATCTCCACCAGGGCGTCGAGGTGCGGTGCCGCCTTGTGGGCGAGTTCGTCGCCGATGGAGGTGGGGGTCACCCCGCGGGCCTGCCGCAGGAAGAGGGGGCGCCCGAGCTGCCGTTCCAGGGTGCGGATCTGTGAGGTGACGGCCGGCTGGGAGAGGCCGAGCAGGGCGGCGGCACGCGTGAAGGAGCCGGCCCGGTGCACGGTGACGAACGTGCGCAGCAAGGCCAGATCCACGGATGCCCTCCCCCTCTTCTGTTCTCCCGCGACCCTCCGGCCGCGCCCAACTATAAATATGTCGATAGGTCTCTGCCGCTACTGTGATTGGACACTGACACTGAGTCAACTAGCCTAAGTCGCGCGGTTCTTCGCGCGCGAGAACCGAAGGACGGTCCGAGCCACGAGGGGGGAGGCTCGGACCGTCCGTCACATCGGAGGGCAGGGCACGGCGGCCCCGCCACGCACCTCAGTCCGCCGTTTCCTCCAGCGCACGCAGCAGATCGGCCACCAGGTCCTCGGGATCCTCCGCGCCGACCGAGAGCCGGACGAAGCCCTCCGGCACCGCGTCCCCGCCCCAGCGTCCGCGCCGCTCGGCCGTGGAGCGCACCCCGCCGAAACTCGTCGCGCCCTCCACCAGGTGCAGCGCGTCGAGGAAACGGTCGGCACGCGCGCGCGTGGGCAGCGTGAAGGAGACGACGCACCCGTAGCGCAGCATCTGCTGCGAGGCGATCTTGTGAGAGGGGTCGTCGGGCAGCCCCGGGTAGCGCAGGCCGGTGATCTCGGGCCGCGCGCGGAGTGCCTCGGCCACCTTGAGCGCGGTGGCGTTCTGCCGGTCCACGCGCAGCTGGAGGGTGGCGATCGAGCGGTGCGCGAGCCAGGCCTCCATGGGGCCGGGGATCGCGCCGACGATCTTGCGCCATCGCCGTACGGCGGTCATCGCCTCGGCGTCGCGGCCTGCCACGTAGCCCAGGAGGACGTCGCCGTGGCCGGTGAGCTGCTTGGTGCCGCTCGCCACCGAGAAGTCGGCGCCCAGCTCCAGCGGGCGCTGTCCCAGCGGCGTGGCGAGGGTGTTGTCGACGGCGACCAGGGCGCCGCGCGCGTGAGCCGCCTCGACGAGCCGTCGGACGTCGCACACGTCGAGCCCCGGGTTGGACGGCGTCTCGATCCACAGGAGCCTGGCCCCGTCCAGGACGTCGAGCTGGGCGTCACCGCCGGTCGGCGCGGTGCGCACCTCGATGCCGTACGCCTCCAGCTGCGCCCGGACCAGCGGCAGCACCTGGTAGCCGTCGTCGGGCAGGACGGCCACGTCGCCGGCGCGCAGCTGGGAGAAGATCACCGAGGAGATCGCGGCCATGCCGGAGGCGAACACGAGCGTCTCGACGTCGTCGCGTCCAGGTGCCTCCAGCTCGCCGATGGCGCGCTCGAGGTGGGTCCAGGTCGGGTTCTCGTCACGGCCGTAGGTGTACGGGCCGGTCGGCTCGCCGGGGAGGTGGAAGTGGGCGGCGAACACGGGCCCGGGCAGGGTCGGCTCGTGCTTGACGGGCTCGGGCAGCCCGGCCCGGACCGCGCGCGTGCCGTCACCGGGGCCGGAGGACGCCCCCCGCGCGTGCGTACCGGCCCCGGCGTTGACAGCGGATTCACTCATGCCGCCCGTCCTTCCACTTGCTCGCGTACCGCGGCGAGCAGTCCGCTGCTCGCCGCCTCCACCATCTCAAGGCATCGCTCGAAACCGTCCACGCCCCCGTAGTAGGGGTCGGGCACGTCGAGGTCGCTGGGGTCCGCGGCGGGGTCGTAGGACCGCAGCAGCCGTACCTTGGCCGCGTCCCGCTCCGTGGGCGCCAGGCGGCGCAGCGCCCGCAGGTGGCCGGCGTCGAGGGCGATGACGAGGTCGAGGCGGGAGAACCAGGACGAATGGAACCGGCGGGCCGTGTGGTCGAGGTCGTAGCCGTTCTCCGCCAGGACGGTCACGGTGCGAGGGTCGGCGCCCTCCCCCTCGTGCCAGCCGTCGGTGCCGGCGCTGTCGGCCTCGACCAGTCCGTCCAGCCCGGCGTCCGCCACGCGCGCGTGGAAGACGGCCTCGGCCATCGGGGAGCGGCAGATGTTGCCCGTGCACACGAAGCAGACGCGGTAGGCCATCGGGATCAGTCCTTGTCGGGCAGGAACGCGTTGAGGGCCCAGGAGACGATCGAGATGATCAGGCCGCCCAGTACGGCGGTCCAGAACCCGTCGACGTGGAAGCTCAGGTCGAGCTTGTCGGCCACCCACGACGTGAGCAGCAGCATCAGCGCGTTGACCACCAGGGTGAACAGGCCCAGGGTGAGGATGAACAGCGGGAAGGTCAGCACCTGCACGATCGGCTTCACCAGCATGTTGACCAGGCCGAACACCAGGGCGACCACGATCAGCGTGAGGGCCTTCTCACCGGTGCTGCCCCCGGTGAGTGTGATCTTGTCGAGCAGCCACACGGCGACCGCGAGGGCGCCCGCGTTGGCGATCGTCTTGACTAGGAAATTCATCATGTGTCTGATCGTGGCAGACGCGATCGGACACGAACGGTGAGGCAGGGGCGGACAAGGCGATGAAGGCATTCCGGCTGGACGAACTGGAGGCGGAACGCGCCGCCAACGACGGTGCCTACCTGCAGTTCCTGCGCGAGCGGAACATGTCGGTGGGCCTGTACGCCCTCGACGCGGGCACGTCCGACCCGCAGAAGCCGCACGCGCAGGACGAGGTGTACTTCGTGGTGAGCGGCAGGGCCGCGATCACCGTGGGCATGGAGACCACACAGGTGGCCCGCGGCAGCGTGGTCTACGTGCCGGCCGGGGTCGCCCACAAGTTCCACCACATCAGCGAGGACCTGAGGGTCCTGGTGGTGTTCTCTCCGCCCGAGAGCTGAGCCGCGACCTCGGGGTTCCCTAAGGGACGGGTCAGGGGGAGACAAGGGGTGTGAGGGCCCTGCGGGGGGCCTCGCCGCCCTAGCATCGAGTGCAGGACGTCAGACTCCCGGAGCAATCCCGGGCGACCGAAGGACCCGGCACTCGGACGGGTGGAGAGGTAAGGACGAGGGCGATGCGAGAGATCTTCACGGGGCTGCCGTGGTGGGTGAAGTGGATCGCGGTGCCGGTCATCGCCCTGGTCGTGTTCGGCGGGCTGATCGCCAGCGTGGTGGGCTTCGTCATCGGGCTGCTCTTCAAGCTGCTGGTCTTCGTCGCGCTCGTCGGCGGACTGATCTACGTCGTACGGAAGTTCACGTCGAGTTCGTCGGCGCGCAGCGACTGGTGAGAGCCGTGGGACACCGGTGGCGGTAACAGGAATCACCGGTTCCCTCGCGCGGGGGAAGTTTGCACGACGGGCGGCCGGCGAGCGGTGACCGGCCGTTAGAGTCCGGAACTCCACGCGGGGGTAACCCCGCGAGTGGCGTACACCCCACCCGTGTTCCCCGCACGGGCTCCCCCCTCGCGCCCCGGGAGTGTCCCTTGGCCACGGCCGACACCGCATTCGTTCCACTGCACGCGCTGCCCGTGCAGCCCCACTCGACGCCGGGGACACCCCCCACCACCGACTCCGCGGATGCCCCCACCGCGACCCTCATCGGCTCAGTGCAGCGGGCGATGCGCCTGCTGGAGTGCGTCGCCGGACACCAGTACGGCGCCCCGGCCAAGCAACTGGCCCGCGAGACGCGGCTGGCACTGCCCACGGCGTACCACCTCCTGCGCACCCTGGTGCACGAGGGCTATCTGCGCCGGGAGAAGGGTCTGTTCTTCCTGGGGGAGGCCGCCGAGCGGCTGAGCGGCAGCGGAGCCGAGCAGAAACGTCGCAGCACGGTGGTCGACACCCTGGCCCGCTGGCGGGACGCGATCGGCGTTCCCGTGTACTACGCCGTGTACCGGGACGGTGAGATCGAGGTCATGTGCGTGTCCGACACCCCGGGCATTCCGGCGGTCGAGGAGTGGGCGGACTTCCGCGAGACCGGACACGCGCACGCGATCGGGCAGTGCCTCCTGTCGCAACTGGACGAGGACGCCCGCCGCGACCACCTGGACCGTTACCCGGTGCAGCCGGTCACGCCGTACACGGTGCGTGACGAGCACACGCTGCTGAAACGGCTGGAACGCATGCGCCGGATGACGCCGGTGATCGAACGCCAGGAGTACGCCCTGGGGACGGTCTGCGCGGCGATCCCGATCACCGTCGGCACCACGGCCGCGACCATGGCCATCTCCCTGCCCCTCCACCAGGCCGACCGGCTGCTGCCCGCGGCGGAGCGGTTGCAGCACGAGGTGGGCCGGCTTCTGGGGTCACTCTCGATCTCTATCAGTATCTGAAAACTCACTCCTTGTGATCTGGTGTGTACGTTGAGCAAGATGCCACCAGTGTTAGAGGTTTGATTCCCGGACAGTCGACGGCGAATGACGGGGTAGGCGATGGGCGAGTCCGTACAGGCAGAGGTCATGATGAGCTTTCTCGTGTCCGAGGAGCTCTCGTTCCGCATTCCGGTGGAACTGCGCTACGAGACCTGTGATCCCTATGCCGTGCGCCTGACCTTCCATCTGCCCGGGGACGCACCGGTCACCTGGGCCTTCGGCCGGGAACTGCTGGTCGACGGCGTGGGACGGCCGTGCGGTGACGGTGACGTGCGCATCGCCCCCGTCGACCCCGAACCGCTGGCCGAGGTGCTGATCCGTCTCCAGGTCGGCATCGACCAGGCACTGTTCCGCTCGTCGGCCGCTCCCCTGGTCGCGTTCCTCGACCGGACCGACAAGCTGGTGCCGCTGGGGCAGGAGGGGGCGCTCGCCGACTTCGACGCCCACCTCGACGAGGCCCTGGACCGCATCCTGGCGGAGGAACAGAGCGCCGGATGAACCGTTACGGCAGCCCTTCGGCGCTGGCGTAACGCTTCGCCCGAAAGCGCGTCAGCGCTTACGGCGCCGGCCGCCTCCGCCGCGCCCGGGGGCCGTGCCGGGGCCCGGCGCCCCTCCGGAGGTCTGGGCCGCCGTCCGGTCGGCGGACCGGTCGGCGGACACCACCAGGGCAGCGAGGGCCGTGGTGACCGGCACGGACGCCACCAGGCCGATCGATCCGACCAGCGTGCGCACGATCTCCTCCGCGACCAGCTCGCTGTTGGCGACCGTCCCCACCCCGCTCTGCGCGATCGAGAACAGCAGCAGCAGGGGCAGCGCGGCGCCCGCGTAGGCGAGGACGAGCGTGTTGACGACCGACGCGATGTGGTCGCGGCCGATGCGGATGCCCGCGCGGTACAGGCCGCGCCAGCCCATGGTCGGATTGGCCTCGTGGAGTTCCCAGACCGCGGAGGTCTGCGTGACCGTCACGTCGTCCAGGACACCCAGCGAACCGATGATGACACCGGCGAGCAGCAGACCGCTCATGTCGATCGTCGGATACAGGCCGTGGATGAGGCCGGTGTTGTCGTCCGTGTTGCCGGTCAGCGCGGCCCAGCCGATGAACAGCGATCCGAGGACGCCGATCAGCAGCAGGGAGATCAGGGTGCCGAGCACCGCGACGGAGGTCCGGGCCGACAGGCCGTGACACAGATACAGCGCGATCAGCATGATGGCGCTCGACCCGACCACGGCGACGGCCAGGGGATTCGATCCCTGCAGGATCGCGGGCAGGATGAAGAAGTTCAGCAGCAGGAAGCTGAGGGCCAGCGAGACCAGGGCCATCAGGCCCCGCAGTCGTCCGACGACCACGACGGCGATCGCGAAGATGCCGGCGAGCAGGGCCAGCGGCAGCCCGCGGTTGATGTCGGTCACCGAGTACTGCAGGTCCTTCGGCGCGGAGGGCTCGTAGGCGACCACCACCTTCTGGCCCTCGTGCAACTGCCGTGACTGGTCCGGCTGCACGACCTCGGTGAACGTACGGCCCTTGTCCTTGCCGCTGTCGACGCGGATCGTCGCCCGCTTGCAGTCGCCGTTCGCCTGCTGCACCGCGGAGGAGCCCTCCGCGGTGGAGGTGTCACCGGTCGGCGGGACGCCCGAGGCGTTGACGGACTGACAGCTCAGCTCGACCACCTTCGTGACGGTGCCGTCCTGCGTCTGCCGGTCGAAGCCGACCCCGGTGCGTTCGTGCGCCGGAGCACCACCGGGCCACAGCACCCCGAGCCCGACCAGGACGGCCGCCGCGAACGGGATGAGGACCGCCGCGATGACCTTCCGCAGATGCCGGGAGACCGGCGTGGCCGGCCCGTGACTGTGGACGTGCGCGTGCCCATGGGCGGTGGGGGAGGCGGGCCCGGCCTCGCGGCCGGCGCCGCCGTCGGAGCCCTGCCCGCGGCCGGGCTCGTGCGGTGGGAAGGGGGGATGCTGCGGTGTGGTCACCGCCCGATCATCGCAAGAACCAGGGGGGCCCTCTGTTCACCGCGCCCGAATTGGCGCTAGCGTGGAGGCACCTTTGTACACGCGGGAGCTCGGAGCACCGGGCTGAGAGGGCGCTGACCTCCGTCCCAGCGATGTTTCACGGGAAACGTCACCGAAGTCGAGTGACCTATCCCACGAAGCGTCGGCAGACGGAAGCCGCTGCGTCGACCGCCGAACCTGTTACCGGGTAATGCCGGCGTAGGGAGTAGGTCTCATGACCATCGAGGACGCACGCACGCCTGCCTCCGCGCAGAACTCCGCTCACAAGGAGCGCACGGAGGACGGGAAGTCCATCGGCTGGCACAAGGCGTACGTCGAGGGCTCGCGCCCCGACCTGCGGGTGCCGGTCCGTCAGGTGCATCTCACCAACGGGCAGTCGGTCACGCTGTACGACACGTCGGGCCCGTACACCGATCCGCTGGTCGACACCGACGTCCGCAGGGGGCTGCCGCCGCTGCGTGAGAACTGGATCATCGCCAGGGGCGACACCGAGGAGTACGCGGGCCGCCCCGTCCGCCCCGAGGACGACGGCATCAAGCACACCTCCCCCCGCGGAGGTCTGCGCAACCTGGACGCGGTCTTCCCCGGCCGCCCGCGTCAGCCGCGCCGGGGGCGGGACGGCACGCCCGTCACCCAGCTCGCCTACGCCCGTCGGGGCGAGGTCACGCCGGAGATGGAGTACGTGGCCCTCCGGGAGAACGTCTCGCCGGAAGTGGTCCGCGAGGAGATCGCGGCGGGCCGCGCCGTACTGCCCGCCAACGTCAACCACCCGGAGATCGAGCCGATGATCATCGGCAAGCGGTTCCTGGTGAAGGTCAACGCCAACATCGGCAACTCGGCGGTGACGTCCTCCATCGAGGAGGAGGTCGAGAAGATGACCTGGGCGACCCGGTGGGGCGCCGACACGGTCATGGACCTTTCCACCGGCCGCAACATCCACACCACGCGCGAGTGGGTGCTGCGCAACTCCCCCGTGCCCATCGGGACGGTGCCGCTCTACCAGGCACTGGAGAAGGTCGACGGCCGGGCCGAGGAGCTGACCTGGGAGATCTACAAGGACACGGTCATCGAGCAGGCCGAGCAGGGCGTGGACTACATGACGGTCCACGCGGGTGTGCGGCTGGCGTACGTGCCGCTGACCGCGAACCGCAAGACCGGCATCGTCTCGCGGGGCGGCTCGATCATGGCGGCATGGTGCCTGGCGCACCACCGGGAGTCGTTCCTGTACGAGAACTTCGAGGAACTCTGCGAGATCCTCGCGGCCTACGACGTCACGTACTCCCTCGGCGACGGCCTGCGGCCGGGCTCGATCGCGGACGCCAACGACGAGGCGCAGTTCGCGGAGCTGCGCACCCTCGGGGAGCTCAACTCGATCGCCAAGCGCTTCCACGTGCAGACCATGATCGAGGGCCCGGGCCACGTCCCGATGCACAAGATCAAGGAGAACATCGATCTTCAGCAGGAGATCTGCGAGGAAGCTCCGTTCTATACGCTCGGCCCGCTGACGACGGACGTCGCGCCGGCGTACGACCACATCACCTCCGGCATCGGTGCCGCGATGATCGCCTGGTGGGGCACGGCCATGCTCTGCTACGTCACGCCCAAGGAGCACCTGGGCCTGCCCAACCGTGACGACGTCAAGACCGGCGTCATCACCTACAAGATCGCCGCCCATGCCGCCGACCTCGCCAAGGGGCACCCAGGTGCGCAGGAGTGGGACGACGCGCTGTCCGACGCCCGGTTCGAGTTCCGGTGGGAGGACCAGTTCAACCTGGCCCTCGACCCGGACACGGCACGGGAGTTCCACGACGAGACCCTGCCGGCCGAGCCCGCCAAGACGGCCCACTTCTGCTCGATGTGCGGGCCGAAGTTCTGCTCGATGAAGATCTCGCAGGACATCCGGCGGGAGCACGGAGGGAGCAAGGCCGAGATCGAGGAGGGAATGGCCCAGAAGTCGCAGGAGTTCGCCGCCGCGGGCAATCGCGTGTACCTGCCGATCGCGGACTGAACGAGGCCCGGGCGGCGGTGGGGAGGGGACAGGCCGCACAGCCCGCCCTCTCCCCATCGAAGGCCGGGTCTGGGCAGACTGGGCGCATGACAGCCACTTCCCTGAGCAAGGGCGCCAACCTCGCCGTCGACTCCCCCGCGGTGCGCGTCGAACTCGTCTGGTCCGCCGGACCGGCCGTGCCCGAGGTCGACGTCTCCGCGCTGCTGCTCACCGCGGAGGGCCGGGTGCGGGACGACGGTGACTTCGTCTTCTACAACCAGCCCCGGCACGCGTCCGACGCGGTGCGGCACGTGGGCAAGCAGGGCGGGTCCGGTGCGGGGGCGGGCGTCATGACCGACGCCGTCGAGGTGGACCTGCGCTCGGTGGAACCGGTCGTCGACCGCATCGTCCTGGGTGCCTCGGCGGACGGTGGGACCTTCGGCCAGGTTCCCGGGCTGTCGCTGCGGTTGCTGGAGGCCGGGACCCGGACCGAGCTGGCCCGGTTCGACATGACGGCCGGGCCGGAGACCGCGCTGCTCGGCGGCGAGCTGTACCGGCGGCAGGGGAAGTGGAAGTTCCGGGCGGTCGGACAGGGGTACGCCTCCGGTCTCGCCGGGCTGGCCACCGACTTCGGGATCACCGTGGACGAGGCTCCGGCCGCGCCAACGGCCCCGTCGACGGTGGCGGCACCTCAGGCTCCTCCGACACCCGCGCCCTCGGCACCGGCACCGCCACCGGTACCGGCACCGTCCTCGCCCCCGGCACCCTCCCCCGCACCGGCGACGCCGCCCACCACTGCGGGCCCTCGCCTCACCAAGGGGGAGGAGCACCTGCCCGTCGACATGCGCAAACGGCTGTCCCTGCGCAAGGAACAGGTCGCGGTCAGTCTGAAGAAGCACGGGGCGGCCGGTGTCACCGCGCGCGTCGTCCTGGTGCTCGACGCCTCCGGGTCCATGTCCTTCCTCTACTCCAAGGGCGTGGTCACGGACGTCGTGGAACGGATGGCGGCCGTCGCGGCCCAGTTGGACGACGACGGAGAGATGCAGGCCTGGACCTTCGCCTCGAACCCGGCGCGCCTGCCCGACCTCCGCATCGGCGAGCTGCCCGACTGGCTGCGGCTGCACGTACGCGTGGGGGAGATGAGCCTGTTCCGCCGTGGCAGGAAGAAGGGCCTGCACCCCGACCAGGCCGACATGCGGGCGGTCGGCATCGGGAACGAGGAGCAGAAGGTGATCGCCGAGGTGCGTGCCTTCGTCCGGGAGAACCCGGCGGCGGCGCCGACCCTGGTGCTGTTCTTCTCCGACGGCGGTGTCTACCGCAACGCCGAGATCGAGCGGGAGCTGCGGGAGGCGGTGGAGGAACCCGTCTTCTGGCAGTTCGTGGGGCTCGGGCGGTCCGACTACGGCGTGCTGGAACGCTTCGACACCCTGCCGGGCCGGCGCGTCGACAACGTCGGCTTCTTCGCCGTGGACGACATCAGCACCCTCCCGGACGCCCAGCTGTACGACCGGCTGCTGTCCGAGTTCCCGTCCTGGATCACTGCCGCCGGCCGGGCGGGCATCCTCTGATCCGTTGCCCGCCCGGGCCGGTGGTCAGTCGGGCCGGTGTTCCGGACCGCCGAAGTCCGGGCTGCTGTAGTCCGGGCTGGAGTAGCTCGGCCGCGGACCGGTGGTGGAACCCTCACCGGGGCTGGTGAACCCCGGCCGGTCGTAGCCGAGGTGCGGCATGCGACTCGTCGGCGCCGCGGGCCCCGTGCGGCCCAGTGCCGTCGTACCCGGATCCGCGAGCGCGTCCCGCAGGAAGGGCATGATGCCGCGTTCCAGCAGCGCGTCGTGCCAGGCGTCCCTGGCCCGGACCACTTCCTCGTCGAGTTCGCCGTAACGCCCGGCCTCGGCCGAGGGGCGGTTGCGCAGGGCCGTGAGCAGCAGTCCCACCCCGGCGACGAGGATCGCCACCGCGGCGACGGCGCCGAAGACCCATCCGGTGGTGAGCATGGTCTGCGCGAAGGCCGGCTGCGGTTCGAGCATCTTCAGGATGTAGCCGACGAGGAGGAAGATCGCCGCGGCGGTACCGGCCAGGACGGGTGCCAGGACGGCGACCACGGCGACGGCACCCGCGCCGGTCGCCTCGGCGACCTCGCCCACGGTGGCGGCGAGCCGCACCGCGCCCGTGCCCGGCTCGTCGGAGCCGGATTCGCGCGTGGACGGGGTCCGGGCGGCCGGCGCCGGGTGGCGCAGTTCCTCGCGGACCTTCACGTAGTGCTGGTACTCCGTCGTTGCCGCCGCGGTGATGAGGGCGGTGGCGTTGAGCGCCATGGTGCGCAGTTGTTCGGAGTTGAGCCGCTGTCCGACAGCGGCCAGTTCCGGGCGGTGTGGTGCGGAGCGCAGCGCTTCATCGAGGATCCGCGCGTACTCCTGGCGGTCCTCGTTCGACAAGTGCTGCGGAACGCTGTTCATGTGCATCCCCCGATGCTCCGTAGGGCTTGGGGCTCGCATGCCAACGAGCCGTCGGGCAGAAACGGAGGGGAGCCTGCTACGGATAAGCCGATGGTAGAGCGGTGACGGTGGAGGGTGACAGGGGGTTTCCAGAAATTGGGTGCCGACCTGTACGGACGACACCGCCGCGGAAGCGGTCCGGTGAACGCTCAGGCGTCCAGCGGCAGTTGCTGGACCAGCAGCTTTCCGGCCATGGTCACCCCACCGTCCATCGCGATGGCCAGTCCGTCCGCGTAGACGTGCGGTCCCTCGACCGCGGTACGGGTGTCGTCCTCGCCGTCCTCGGAGCCGACCTCGCCCAGCAGGTAGGGGATGGGGCTGTGGCCGTGAACGATCCGGACGCCGCCGTACGTGTCCAGCAGTGAGCGCACGGCGTCGGCGCCACCCTCGTCGCGGAAGGAGAAGCGCTTGGTGAGCTTGCGGAACAGGTCCCAGACCTCTTCCGCGTCATTGCGAGTGAGCGTCTCGCGGACGGTGTCGTTCACCTCCTCGATGGAGCGGCCGTAGTCGAGGTAGGTGGTGGCGTCCGAGTGGACCAGGAGGTGGCCGTCGACCTCTTCCATGGCGTCCAGGCGGGCCATCCACTGCAGGTGGTGGTCCTGCAGCCGGTCCATGTCGGTCTTCTGCCCGCCGTTCAGCAGCCAGGCCGCCTGGAAGGTGGCGGTGCCCGCGCCGGAGTTGACGGGCGTGTCGCCGAACCGCTTGGCGCCGAGCAGCAGCAGTTCGTGGTTGCCCATCAGCGCCTTGCAGTAGCCGCCGGCCGCGGCGGCCTCGGCGGACAGCCGCATCACCAGGTCGATGACGCCGATGCCGTCCGGGCCGCGGTCCGTGAAGTCGCCGAGGAACCACAGGCGCGAGGTGCCCGCGCACCACTGGCCGGACGCGTCGACGAGGCCCTTCTCCTGGAGGGCCGCCACCAGCTGGTCCAGGTATCCGTGCACGTCACCGACGACGAACAGCGGGCCCTGGCCCGTGACGGGCTGCCGCACCGTGAGGGGCTCGGGGTCGACGGGCACCTGGACCGTGTCACCCCGACGGATGACCGGCAGATCCCGCTGGGTGGGTGTGTACCCGTCCGGGTAGCCCTCGTCGTACCCCTCCTCGGAGGGGGGCACGGCATCGCCCGGGTGCGTGCCGGAGGCGGCGTACGGAGCGGTCTCGTGGACATACGCGGGCACCCGGAAGTCGCGCACCGTCGCGGTCCGCTCCACCTCGGGTCCCTGACCGGCCCCCTGAGTCATCGACCCCTCCACCATCGCGCCGCATCTGCACCGCTTCGGACTGCCTGGTCGCAGCGGCCCGCGGTGTGTGGGCCCATCATAGGAATGCGGATCGCGCTGTGTGATGACCCAGGGGTGGTGAATCAGAACAGGACTCCGGTTCACCGCGGCTTTCGCCCCGATTGGGCCCGGCTTCGCCCGTCCGCGACGGTGACGCGACCGCGCTCGCGGGGCGTCGGCGGCCGGCCCTACTCGCGCTCCGGTGACCGCGGCGGGCTGACCGTCGTGCGGGGCGGGCGGCGCTGCGAGGACGTACGCACGATCAGCTCGGTCGGTATCACCTGCTCGACCGGCTGGTCCGCGTCGAGGCCCTCGATGGCGTCGATGAGGACCTGGATCACCGCGGTGCCGATGCGGCGGGGTTTGAGCGAGAGTGTGGTGATGGGCGGCTCGGTGCTGGCGTAGACGGTGGACTCGCTGCAGCAGACCAGCAGCAGGTCCTCCGGGACGCGCAGCCCGTAGCGACGCGCCGCCGCGAGCAGGTCGGTGCCGTTCGGGTCGAACAGCCCGTAAACGGCGTCGGGCCGGTCGGGGCGGGCGAGCAGGCGGTCGGCTGCGACGGCCCCCGCGCACGGGTCGTGCGCCGGGTAGGCCTCGTAGACCGGGTCCTGGCCGACGCGCTCGCACCAGCGCAGGTAGGCGGTGGTCGACAGATGGGTGTACGTGTCGGTCGTGGTCCCGGTGAGCAGGCCGATCCTGCGGGCACCGGCGTCGGCCAGGTGGTCGAGGATGCCGAGTACGGCGGCCTCGTGGTCGTTGTCGACCCAGGCGGTGACGGGCAGCGAGCCGGCCGGGCGGCCGTCGGAGACGACCGGTAATCCCTGGCGCACCAGCTCGCTGACGACCGGGTCGTGGTCCGAGGGGTCGATGACGACCGTGCCGTCGAGCGCGACGTTGGACCACACGTCGTGCCGGGAGGTCGCCGGGAGGATGACGAGGGCGTACCCGCGGGCGAGCGCGGCGGACGTGGCGGCGCGCGCCATCTCGGCGAAGTACGCGAACTCGGTGAAGGTGAAAGGTTCATCCCCGTACGTCGTCACGGTCAGGCCGATGAGTCCCGACTTGCCGGTGCGCAGCGTGCGGGCGGCGGCCGAGGGCCGGTAGCCCAGTCGGTCGGCGACCTCGCGCACGTGGCGGCGCGTGGCATCCGGGAGTCGGCCCTTGCCGTTGAGGGCATCGGAGACGGTAGTGATGGATACTCCGGCGGCGGCGGCCACGTCCCTGATACCCGCCCGGCCCGGCCGACTGCCTCGACGTGAGGTTTCCGCGCGGCTCACCTGGTGCTTCCCTGCTGCTGTCATGGCGAGCCGATAGTAGGGCTCATGGGGTGGGGTAGGGCGGGCGCATATGCACGCGTTGACAGTCACGTTTCTGCATGATCATTAAAGGGTAACGGCTATGGAAAGCAAGCCAGTTGGGCCCGGCGACCCCGATACCTGACGTGTTGGCGAGTGAGGGCCTGCCAAGGGGCAGATGTTGCGAAGAGGTCTCAACTCACCTGCACGGGGGATGCGCGCCACGGCGCGAGCCACCGGCGCGTAGATATATGTGCGGCGCGCCCCCCGAATCGTGCGCCTTCGGGTGCTGATGCCCCTGATGCCTGTGTGACTGAGGAGGTCTGCCTCAGCTATACGCAGCCGCGCGGAATCCTCATAAGGTGAGAAGTATTCGATGCCGGTGGTGGTCATGAGGAGGACTGCGGTGAGCGAGACGAGCCCCAAGCTGCGCGCCGAGCTGGAGGGGATCCCCACCTACAAGCCGGGCAAGCCCGCGGCGGCCGACGGGCCGCTGGCCTACAAGCTGTCCTCCAACGAGAATCCCTATCCGCCGCTGCCGGGTGTGATGGAGACGGTGACGGCCGCGGCATCGTCCTTCAACCGGTACCCGGACATGGCGTGTACGTCGCTGATGAGCGAGCTGGCGGACCGGTTCGGCGTGCCGCTGACCCACCTGGCGACCGGCACCGGGTCGGTCGGCGTGGCCCAGCAGCTGATCCAGGCGACCTCGGGTCCGGGTGACGAGGTGATCTACGCCTGGCGTTCCTTCGAGGCGTACCCGATCATCACGCAGATCAGCGGGGCGACGTCCGTGAAGGTGCCGCTCACGCCGGGTGACGTGCACGACCTGGACGCGATGGCCGCGGCGATCACCGACCGGACCCGGCTGATCTTCGTCTGCAACCCGAACAATCCGACGGGCACGGTCGTGCGCAGGGCCGAGCTGGAGCGGTTCCTCGACCGGGTGCCGAGCGATGTGCTGGTGGTCCTCGACGAGGCCTACCGCGAGTTCATCCGCGACCCCGAGGTACCGGACGGCGTCGAGATCTACCGTGAACGGCCCAATGTCTGCGTGCTTCGCACGTTCTCCAAGGCGTACGGACTCGCCGGCCTGCGGGTCGGGTTCGCGATCGCCCATGAGCCGGTGGCGGCCGCGCTGCGCAAGACCGCGGTGCCTTTCGGGGTGAGTCAGATCGCGCAGGAGGCGGCGATCGCCTCGCTGCGGGCCGAGGACGAGCTGATCGGCAGGGTCGGTTCGCTGGTCTGCGAGCGCACGCGCGTGGTCGACGCGCTGCGCGCGCAGGGCTGGACGGTGCCGGAGACCCAGGCCAACTTCGTGTGGCTGCGGCTGGGGGAGCGCACGGTCGCCTTCGCGGAGGCGTGCGAGCGGGCCGGCGTGGTCATTCGGCCGTTCCCCGGCGAGGGTGTCCGGGTGACGGTCGGGGAGAGCGAGGCGAACGACATCTTCCTGAAGGTGTCGGAGGAGTTCCGCAGGGAGCTCTAGGCGCCGTTCGGCCTTACGGCTCTACGCGCTTATGCCTCTACGCGCTCGACGCGTACCGGGTCGCCGTCGCGCACCGTCGCGAGCAGGCGGGGGTCGCCGTCGAGACGGCCGAGGACGTTGCAGGGACTCGCGAGGCGGCACTCTTCGCCTTGCGAGATCGGCGTGGGGCCGTACGGCAGGGCCAGCGCGTCGCCGTCGGTCCAGAAGGCGACGGTGCCCGGTTCCACGATCTGCCGGGCGTCCGTTTCACGTGAAACCGACACACCCGTGTCGAAGTAGACCTCCTCACCCCATGTGTGGGCGGATGCGGTGAGTGGCAGGGCCTTGAGGAGCGCCTGCGTGGTCGGGGTGTCGTCGAGCGCCGCGGTGAGGTGACCCGCGGGCCATGAGATCCGTATCTGCATGCGGCGGATTCAACAAGATGTTGAAGTCTCTGCCAAGGGGTTGACGTCACAGGGGACCCCCCTTCCGGTGTCGAAAAGCTGTACGTCATAATTGCTTGTGAATGTGAACGCGTTCACAAGCGTGTCCCGGTTGCGCCCGGGTTAGGTGTGACATACACGCACAAACCGCCGCTGACCACGGCGGATGTGGCGAGGTAAGGAGACTGACGACGTGGACATGGCTCTGGCGCCGGAGACGCTGGCGCGATGGCAGTTCGGCATCACGACCGTCTACCACTTCCTGTTCGTCCCGCTGACGATCTCGCTGGCCGCCCTCACGGCCGGACTGCAGACCGCCTGGGTCCGCACGGAGAAGGAGAAGTACCTCAGGGCGACCAAGTTCTGGGGCAAGCTCTTCCTGATCAACATCGCCATGGGTGTCGTCACCGGCATCGTGCAGGAGTTCCAGTTCGGCATGAACTGGTCGGACTACTCGCGCTTCGTCGGTGACGTCTTCGGCGCTCCGCTCGCCTTCGAGGCGCTGATCGCCTTCTTCTTCGAGTCCACCTTCATCGGTCTGTGGATCTTCGGCTGGGACAAGCTGCCCAAGAAGATCCACCTGGCCTGCATATGGATGGTCTCGATCGGCACGCTGCTGTCGGCGTACTTCATCCTCGCGGCCAACTCCTGGATGCAGCACCCCGTCGGCTACCGGATCAACGAGGAGAAGGGGCGGGCCGAGCTCACCGACTTCTGGGCGGTCCTGACCCAGAACACCACGCTCAACCAGGTCTTCCACAGCTTCTCGGCGGCCTTCCTGACGGGTGGCGCCTTCATGGTGGGCATCGCGGCCTTCCACCTGATGCGCAAGAAGCACATCACGGTGATGCGGACCTCGCTCCGGCTGGGACTGGTCACGCTGGCGGTCGGCGGCATGCTCACCGCGGTCAGCGGCGACACCCTCGGCAAGGTCATGTACGAGCAGCAGCCGATGAAGATGGCCGCCGCCGAGGCCCTGTGGGACGGCGAGGAGCCGGCACCGTTCTCCGTCTTCGCCTACGGGGACGTCGACAAGGGCCACAACAAGGTCGCCCTGGAGATTCCCGGGCTGCTGTCCTTCCTCGCCCACAGCGACTTCGAGTCCTACGTGCCCGGCATCAACGACACCAACAAGGAGCTGCAGGAGAAGTTCGGACCCGGTGACTACAAGCCCATCGTTCCCGTCGCCTACTGGGGCTTCCGCTGGATGATCGGCTTCGGCATGGCCTCCTTCTCCCTCGGCCTGCTGGGCCTGTGGCTGACCCGGAAGAAGTTCCTGCTGCCCGCCGCCCTGCGCACCGGGGAGGACGAGGTCCCGCATCTGGTGCTGCTGAAGAAGCCGCTCGGTTCGAGGCTCTCCCGGATGTACTGGCTGCTGGCCGTGTGGACGATGGCGTTCCCGCTGATCGCCAACTCCTGGGGCTGGATCTTCACCGAGATGGGCCGCCAGCCCTGGGTGGTCTACGGCGTGATGCAGACCCGGGACGCCGTCTCCCCCGGCGTCTCCACGGCCGAGGTCATCATCTCGATGTCCGTCTTCACCCTGCTGTACGCCGTCCTGGCCGTCATCGAGGTCAAGCTGCTCGCCAAGTACGTCAAGGCGGGACCGCCCGAGCTCACCGAGGCCGACCTCAACCCGCCCACGAAGATCGGCGGCGACCTCCGTGACGCCGACAAGCCGATGGCCTTCTCCTACTAGGCCGAGGGAGCTGCACCGTCATGGAACTGCACGACGTCTGGTTCGTTCTGATCGCCTTCCTGTGGACCGGCTACTTCTTCCTGGAGGGCTTCGACTTCGGGGTCGGGGTGCTCACCAGGCTGCTCGCCCGCGACCGGGCCGAGAAGCGGGTGCTGATCAACACCATCGGCCCCGTGTGGGACGGCAACGAGGTATGGCTGCTCACGGCCGGCGGTGCGACCTTCGCCGCCTTCCCCGAGTGGTACGCCACGCTCTTCTCGGGCTTCTACCTCCCCCTGCTCGTCATCCTGGTGTGCCTGATCGTCCGGGGGGTCGCCTTCGAGTACCGGGTGAAGCGGCCCGAGGAGCGCTGGCAGCGCAACTGGGAGACCGCGATCTTCTGGACGTCGCTGATCCCGGCGTTCCTGTGGGGCGTGGCTTTCGGCAACATCGTCGGCGGCGTGAAGATCGACCGGGACATGGAGTACGTCGGATCCCTGTGGGACCTGCTGAACCCGTACGCCCTGCTCGGTGGGCTGGTCACGCTGACGCTGTTCACCTTCCACGGGACGGTGTTCACCGCCCTCAAGACCGTCGGTGAGATCAGGGAGAGGGCGCGGAACCTGGCGCTTCGCGTCGGCCTGGTGACGGCCGCCCTGGCCCTGGTCTTCCTGGTCTGGACGCAGGTCGACAACGGCGACGGCAAGAGTCTGGTCGCCCTCGTGGTGGCCGTCGCGGCCCTGGTCATCGCCCTGATGGCCAACCAGGCCGGGCGTGAGGGGTGGTCGTTCGCTCTGTCCGGCGTCACCATCGTGGCCTCCGTGGCCATGCTCTTCCTGACGCTCTTCCCAAACGTCATGCCGTCCACGCTCGACGCGGACTGGAGCCTCACCGTCACCAATGCCTCGTCCAGCCCGTACACCCTGAAGATCATGACCTGGCTGGCCGCGGTCGCCACACCCCTCGTCCTGCTCTACCAGGGCTGGACGTACTGGGTGTTCCGCAAGCGGATCGGTACCCAGCACATCGCCGAACCCGCGCACTGAGTCCGGCACGAGATGTTTCACGTGAAACGTGACACGGTGACACGTTTCACGTGGACATACTCTCCGGACGGGAGGGCCTGTTTCACGTGAAACCCATCGACCCACGTCTTCTGCGGTATGCCCGCGCCACCCGGTTCTTTCTGGCGGCGGTCGTCCTCCTGGGTGCCATCGGCGCCGGCATGCTCGTCGCGCAGGCGATGCTCATAGCCGAGGTCGTGGTGGGCGCCTTCCAGCACGGCATGACGGTCGCCGAACTGCGCACTCCCCTGCTGTTGCTGGTGGCCGTCGCCTGCGGGCGGGCCTTGGTCGGCTGGCTCACCGAGCTGGCCGCCCACCGGGCGAGCGCCGCGGTGAAGTCCGAGCTGCGGGGCCGGCTGCTGGAGCGGGCCACCGCACTCGGTCCGGGTTGGCTGAGCGGTCAGCGGACGGGCTCGCTGGTAGCGCTGGCGACCCGCGGGGTCGACGCCCTCGACGACTACTTCTCGCGCTATCTGCCGCAGCTGGGACTCGCGGTGGTCGCCCCCGTGGCGGTGCTCGTCCGCATCGTCACCGAGGACTGGGTCTCGGCGGCCATCATCGTCGTCACTCTGCCGCTCATCCCGGTCTTCATGGTGCTGATCGGCTGGGCCACGCAGTCCCGGATGGACCGTCAGTGGAAACTGCTGTCCCGGCTGTCCGGGCACTTCCTGGACGTGGTGGCAGGGCTGCCGACGCTCAAGGTCTTCGGGCGGGCCAAGGCCCAGGCCGAGTCGATCAGGCGCATCACCGGTGAGTACCGGCAGGCGACCATGCGGACGCTGCGCATCGCCTTCCTGTCGTCCTTCGCGCTGGAACTGCTCGCCACGCTCTCGGTGGCGCTCGTCGCCGTGACCATCGGCATGCGGCTCGTGCACGGCGACATGGCCCTGTACGACGGCCTGGTCGTGCTGGTGCTCGCCCCCGAGGCGTATCTGCCGCTGCGGCAGGTGGGGGCGCAGTACCACGCGGCGGCCGAAGGGCTCGCCGCAGCCGAGGAGATCTTCGAGGTCCTGGAGAGGCCCGTACCGACCCAGGGGACCGGCCCGGTGCCGACGGACGGCACCCTGGCCTTCGAGGGCGTGACGGTCCGCTACCCCGGACGGACCGCGGACGCCGTGACGGACGTCAGTCTCACCGTCGCCCCCGGGGAGACCGTCGCGCTCGTCGGCCCGAGCGGGGCGGGCAAGTCGACGCTCCTCAACGCCCTCCTCGGGTTCGTGCGCCCGGCCGCGGGACGGGTCCGGATCGGGGATGCCGACCTCGCGGACCTCGACCCGGAGCAATGGCACGCCCGTGTCGCCTGGGTTCCGCAGCACCCGCACCTGTACGCCGGAACCATCGCCGAGAACGTACGGCTGGCCCGGCCCGACGCCGACGACACCGCCGTACGGCGGGCGCTGCGGGACGCGGGCGCGCTCGACTTCGTGGACGCGCTGCCCGAGGGGACCGCGACCGTCCTCGGGGAGGACGGCTCCGGGCTGTCCGCCGGGCAGCGGCAGCGTCTGGCGCTGGCCCGGGCGTTCCTCGCGGACCGGCCGGTCCTGTTGCTCGACGAGCCGACGGCCGCCCTGGACGGAGCCACCGAGGCCGAGGTCGTGGCCGCCGTGGGCAGGCTGGCGCGGGGGCGGACGGTGCTGCTGGTGGTGCACCGCCCGGCGCTGCTGGAGGTGGCCAACCGGGTGGTGCGGCTGGAGGAGCCGGCCGTCGCCACCGCCGGTGACGGCACCCGCCGGGCTTCGGCCGTCCGTGCGCCTGCGGAGCCGGCCGGCACACCCCTTCCGGCCGCCGTCGGCGCCCCCGCGCCCTCGACGGCGGCCCGGGGCGGTGTGCTCGCCAGGGTGCGGGCCATGTCCGGCGCCCGGCGGGGGCGGCTCGGTCTCGCACTGTTCCTCAGCAGCCTGGCGCTGGGCAGCGCCGTCGGCCTGATGGCCACCTCCGGGTACCTGATCTCCCGGGCCTCCGAGCAGCCGCCGGTGCTGTACCTGATGGTCGCCGTGACGGCGACGCGCGCCTTCGGTATCGGCCGGGCCGTGTTCCGCTACGCCGAGCGGCTCGTGTCGCACGATGCCGTGCTGCGGATGCTGGCCGACACCCGGGTCGCCGTGTACCGCCGGCTGGAGCGGCTGGCACCCGCGGGTCTGCGCCGCAGCCGTCGGGGCGACCTGCTGTCCCGGCTCGTCACCGACGTCGACGCCTTGCAGGACTACTGGCTGCGCTGGTTGCTGCCCGCCGGGTCCGCGGTGGTCGTCTCCGCCGCGGCGGTCGGCTTCACGGCCTGGCTGCTGCCCGAGGCCGGTGCCGTGCTCGCGGCCGGTCTGCTGGCCGCCGGAGCGGGAGTGCCGCTGATCACCGGTGCCGTGGCACGACGGGCCGAGGGCAGGCTGGCCCCCGCCCGTGGCGTGCTCGCCACCCGCGTGACCGACCTGCTCACGGGCACCGCCGAGCTGACCGTCGCCGGTGCCCTGCCCGCGCGGGCCGCCGAGGCGCGCCGGGCCGACGGTGCGCTCACCCGGATCGCCTCGCGTGCCGCCACCGCCACCGCGCTGGGCGACGGGCTCACCGCGTTGATCTCCGGTCTGACCGTCGCGGCCGCCGCCCTCGTCGGGGTCCAGGCGTTCGCCGACGGGCGGCTCGCCGGCGTGGCCGTGGCCGTCGTGGTGCTCACCCCGCTGGCCGCCTTCGAAGCCGTGCTCGGTCTGCCGTCGGCCGTGCAGTACCGGCAGCGCGTGCACCGCAGCGCCGAGCGCGTGTACGAGGTCCTCGACGCGCCCGACCCCGTACGGGAGCCCGAGGCGCCCCGGCAGGCGCCCGCGTCGGCGTTCCCGGTGGTCCTGAAGGGCCTGGCCGCACGCCACCCGGGGCAGGACCGGGACGCCCTGGCGGGCTTCGACCTGACGCTGGCGCAGGGCCACCGCGTCGCCGTGGTCGGCCCGTCCGGCTCCGGCAAGACGACGCTGGCCCAGGTGCTGCTGCGGTTCCTCGACGCCGACGCGGGCTCCTACACGCTGGCCGGTGTGGACGCGTACGCCGTGGCCGGTGACGACGTACGGCGGCTCGTGGGGCTGTGCGCTCAGGACGCGCACCTCTTCGACAGTTCGGTGCGCGAGAACCTGCTCCTGGCGAGGAAGGACGCCACGGAGGGCGAGCTGCGCGGCGTCCTGGCGCGGGCCCGGCTGCTGGAGTGGGCCGACGGCCTTCCCGACGGCCTGGACACGCTGGTCGGGGAGCACGGTGCCCGGCTCTCCGGTGGTCAGCGCCAGCGGCTGGCACTCGCCCGTGCGCTGCTCGCCGACTTTCCCGTTCTGGTGCTCGACGAGCCCGCCGAGCACCTCGACCTGCCGACGGCCGACGCGCTCACCGCCGATCTGCTGACCGCCACCGAGGGCCGTACGAGCCTGCTGATCACGCACCGCCTGGCCGGTCTGGAGGCCGTGGACGAGGTGATCGTGCTGGACGCGGGCCGGGTCGCGCAGCGGGGGACGTACGCCGAGCTGGCCGCCGTGCCGGGGCCGCTGCGGGCGATGGCCGAGCGCGAGGCGACCTCGGAACTGCTGGTGGGAGCGGAGTGACCCTCGGGACCGGGCCTCCCGTACGGGAGGCCCGGTCCCGAGGGTCACTCCGCGTCGCTCCGAAATTCCTGGGGAATCCGACTTTCCTGAACAAAAGCCGCTCATTAGGCTCAGGGCATGCCCCCAGCACCGCCCCCGGGCCACCAGCCGCCCGGCCAAGGGTCCTCGGCCGAGCTCCTGGCACGGGTGCCGAGACTGCTGGACGCGATGCTGGCCGTCGGCAGCGGCCTTGGGCTGCACTCCACGCTGAACCGCATCTGCGAGACGGCCGCCGACCTGGCCGACGCCCGCTACGCGGCCCTCGGTGTCATCGACGAGGGCGGCGACGGCCTCGCCGACTTCGTCTACCACGGTGTCGACGAGGCGGCCGTCCGCCGGATCGGTCACCTGCCCGACGGACGCAAGGGCCTGCTGGGTGCCCTCGTCCGCGATCCCGGGCCGGTCCTGCTGAGGGACCTGACCGAGGATCCGCGCTCGTGCGGCTTCCCCGAGCACCACCCACCGATGCGCGGCTTCCTCGGGGTCCCCATCCGCGTGCAGGGCGAGATCTTCGGCAATCTCTATCTGGCGGACAAGCGCGCCGGGGAGCCGTTCGACGACTCCGACCTCGCCATGGTCCGGGTGCTGGCCACGGAGGCCGGCATCGCCATCGGCAACGCACGGCTCCACGAGGCCGCCCAGCAGCGGGAGCGCTGGATCGACGGGTCGGTCGCCGTGACCACCGCGCTGCTGTCCGGCGGCGACATCGACGAGGCCCTCCAGGTCGTCGCCGAACAGTCCCGCCGGCTCTCCGGAGCGGCGGCCGGAATCGTGCTGCTGCCGGCCGAGGGGGGCGGCCTGGAGATCGCGGCCGTCGCCGCGCGGCACCCCGCGAAGGCCCTGGGCGAGGTCATCCCGCCGGAGAACGCCGTCGTCGCGGAACTGCTCGCCGGGCGCCCGGTGTTTGTGGACGACGCCGCCACCGATCCGCGCCTGGAGGCCGGGCCGGTACGCGCCTACGGCCCGATCATGCTGTTGCCGCTGGGCAGGGACGGGCGGGTCCTCGGCGGTCTCGTGATGCCGCGTGCCCGGGGGGAGCGTCCGTTCACCCGGACGGAGCGCGCGCTTGGCGACCGGTTCGCCTCCCAGGCCGCGCTGGCGCTGATGATGGCCGACGCCCAGCGCGACCGGGAGCGGCTCGCGGTCTACGAGGACCGCGACCGCATCGCCCGGGACCTGCACGACCTCGTCATCCAACGCCTGTTCGCCACGGGGATGATGCTGGAGAGCGCCCAGCGCGGGACGGCCGCGCCCGAGGTGCGCGACGGGGTGGGCGGGGCCGTGGACGAACTCGACGTCACCATTCAGGAGATCCGGTCGGCGATCTTCGCGCTGAGGCAGCCCGCCGAGGCCCCGGCGGGACTGCGCACACGGGTGCTGAACGAGATCACCATGGCCGCGGTGCCGCTCGGATTCACGCCCGCGCACCGCTTCGTCGGACCGGTCGACAGCGCCGTCGGTGACCTCACCGGCAAGCATCTCATCGCCGCGCTGCGCGAGACCCTGTCCAACGCCTTCCGGCACGCCCACGCCACGCGCATCGAGGTCGTCGTCGACGCGACGGTGACCCTGCCCGATGGCAGGCCGGGCGTGCGGCTGACCGTGGCGGACGACGGCGTCGGCGTTCCCGAGGGCGGACGGCGCAGCGGGCTGCACAACCTGGAACGCCGTGCCGACACCGTCGGCGGCAGCAGTCGGCTCGGGCCGGGTATCGGGGCGGACGGCGGGGGCACGACGGTGCTGTGGGAGGCGCCGTACTGAACGCGCGGGCCGCGATGCCCCATGTGCAGCAGCCGCGCTGGGCCGAGTGCAGCAAGCGTCCCCCACTTGCACGCCCAGAACGAGACCGTGCGCACCCACTCGGGCCACGATCGCTGACATGTGCTCACCTCGCCGACACCCGCTGCTCGTTCCGGTGCTGCTGTGCGCGCTCGCCGTGCTCGCGGCCCGCCCCACCGGCGCCGGGGACGAGGACGGAGGATCCGGCACGGCGCTCGGCGCGCGGGTGGCCCGGCTGTACGAGGACGCGGCGAAGGCCACCCGGCAGTACGAGGAGGGACGGCGCGAGGCGGAGACGCAGCGGTCGAAGGCCCTGGAGTACGAGAAGCGGCTGGACCGGCAGCGGCAGCGGATCGACGCCATGCATGAGGACCTGGGCCGTATCGCCCGCGCCCAGTACCGCAGCAGCGGCGGGCTGCCGCTGACCGCGCAGATGATCCTCGCCGACGACCCCGACGAGCTGATGCGCGGTCAGCGTGCGGTCTCGCGTGCGGATCTGTCCGTCAACACGGCCATCGGAAAGAGCCTGCGGGCCGAGGCCCGGCTCGCCGCCGACGAGGCCAGGGCACAGGCGGCCTGGCAGGCGCTGGAGCAGCGTAACGCCGATCTGGCGGCACTGAAGAAGAAGATCGAGGTCAAGCTGGAGGCGGCGCGTTCCCAGCTGGAGGGAGAGGCCGACGCCTCGGTCGCCGCGGGCTCGTGCCCCGGCGCGGTCCGTCTGGACCAGCCGGACGTGGGGGCCGGCCGCTCCTGGGTCGCACCGGTGGAGACGTACGACCTGTCGGCGTCCTTCGGCAGCGGGGGGTCGCGGTGGGCCGACCGGCACACCGGCCAGGACTTCGCGGTGCCGGTCGGCACCCCGGTGCGCTCGGTCGGCACGGGCCGCGTGGTGCGGGTGTCCTGCGGCGGTGCCTTCGGTATGCAGGTCGTGGTCCAGCACGCGGGCGGCTACTACACGCAGTACGCCCATCTCGCCGCCGTCGCCGTCGACCAGGGCGACCGGGTCGGCGCCGGGCAGTGGATCGGGCAGTCGGGCAGCACTGGCAACTCCACCGGGCCGCACCTGCACTTCGAGGTCCGGGTGACACCGGAGACGGGCTCGGCGCTGGACCCGGTGCCGTGGCTGACGCAGCGCGGGGTGCCGCTCTGACAGGCCCTAGGGCAGATCCGCCAGCATCCGCTCGATCACGACCGCCACGCCGTCGTCGTTGTTGGCGACCGTCCGGCCCGAAGCGGCGGCGATCACGTCCGGGTGGGCGTTGCCCATCGCGTACGACCGGCCCGCCCAGGTGAGCATCTCGACGTCGTTCGGCATGTCCCCGAAGGCGACGACCTCTTCGTGCGAGATGCCGCGCTCCGCACAGCACAGGGCGAGCGTGCTGGCCTTGGAGACCTCCGGCCCGCTGATCTCCAGCAGGGCGCTGGGGCTGGACCGGGTGACGTTGGCCCGGTCGCCGATGGCGAGGCGGGCCAGGGTGAGGAAGCCGTCGGGGTCCAGCTCGGGATGGAAGGCCAGGATCTTGAGGACCGGTTCGGTGGCGGCGCGACCGCCCGGTGCCAGGATCTCCTCGGCGGGCAGGAGATCGTCGGGGACCTCCATGTGGAGCTTCGGATACGCCGGCTCCTGATGGAAGCCGTACGTCTGCTCGACCGCGTACACCGTGCCGGGCGCGGCCTCGCGCAGCAGTCGTACGGCGTCCAGCGCGTTCTCCCGGGCCAGCTCCCGGACCTTCACGAACCGGTGCGCGCCGGGTCCGCCGTGCAGGTCGACCACGGCGGCGCCGTTGCCGCAGATGGCGAGGCCGTGGCCGTGGACGTGGGCACTGACGACGTCCATCCAGCGGGCGGGCCGACCGGTGACGAAGAAGACCTCGATGCCCGCCTTCTCGGCGGCGGCCAGTGCGGCGACCGTGCGTGGGGAGACCGACTTGTCGTCGCGCAGCAGCGTGCCGTCGAGGTCGGTGGCGATGAGCCGCGGGCGAAGCGTGGCGGCCGAGGGCTCGGGCTGTCGGGTCGCTGAGGTCACCGGGTCATTGTCACGCATATGCCTGCACGCCCGTGCGCGAGTCCGCACATCTGTGAGGTACGGCTCTCATCCTCGCAGCTGCGCCAGAGCCTCCATGGCGATGCGCTCGAAGACCTTCTCGTCCGCCGTGAAGTCCGAGTCCGGGATGGGCCAGTGGACGACGAGCTCGGTGAAGCCCAGGTCACGGTGGCGGCCGGCGAAGTCGACGAAGGCGTCCACGGACTCCAGCGGACGGCTTCGATCCGGTGTGAAGCCGGTGAGCAGGACCCTGTCCAGCTCGCTCACCTCGCGGCCGATCGCGGCACAGGCGTCGGCCAGCTTGTCGGCCTGTGCCCGCAGCGCCCGATCCGACTGTTCGGTGGTTCCGGTCTCGTACAGCTTCGGGTCACCGGTGGTCACCCACGCCTGCCCGTACTGGGCGGCGAGCCGCAGCCCTCGTGGCCCGGTCGCGGCCACCGCGAAGGGGAGCCGGGGCCGCTGGACGCAGCCGGGGATGTTGCGCGCCTCGTGTGCCGAGTAGTAGTCGCCCTCGTACGACACGGCGTCCTCGGTCAGCAGGCGGTCGAGCAGCGGAAGGAACTCGGCCAACCGGTCCGCCCGTTCACGCGGCGTCCACGGCTCCTGGCCGAGGGCGGTGGCGTCGGAACCGGTGCCGCCCGCTCCTATGCCCAGCGTGACCCGGCCGCCGGAGATGTCGTCGAGGGAGATCAGTTCCTTGGCGAGCGTCACCGGGTGCCGGAAGTTCGGCGAGGTCACCAGGGTGCCCAGGCGCAGCCGCTCGGTGACGGTGGCGGCGGCCGTGAGAGTCGGGACGGCACCGAACCACGGGCCGTCGCGGAAACTCCGCCAGGACAGGTGGTCGTAGGTGTACGCCGTGTGGAAGCCGAGCTGCTCGGCCCGTGTCCAGGTCGAACGGCCGCCTTCGTGCCAACGGCGGTACGGAAGGATCACGGTGCTCAGACGCAAGCTCATGCCTCCGAGCCTATGCGGCCGGTCCCCGTTTCACGTGAAACGGTCACCCGCGTCACCGTACGCGACGGATCAGCCACCGGCCGAGGGTGAAGGAGTGAGGGGAAAGCGCACGTACCGCGGCGGTACGTGCCTCGTCAGCCAGACCCCGTTCGCGCTGACGTGGAAGACGTGCCCGTCCCGGTGCATGGCGCCGGCATCCACGGGCAGGACGACCGGCCGGCCGCGACGGGCACCCACCCGGGTCGCGGTCTCACGGTCCTTGGAGAGATGCACATCGTGCCGGTTCATCGGCCTCAGCCCTTCGGCGCGGATCGCGTCCAGATGCCGGGCCACCGTCCCGTGGTAGAGGTACGCGGGCGGCGTCGCCGGGGCCAGCCCGAGGTCCACGTCGACGCTGTGGCCCTGGCTGGCCCGGATCCGGTTGCCCTCGATCGCGAAGCGCCGTTTGTCGTTGGTGGCGACCACGTGGTCCAGCTCTTCGCGCGTGAAACGGAAGCCGTGCGCCGCCGCGGCGGCGATCAGCGTGTCGATCTCGACCCAGCCGGCCTCGTCGAGCGTGAGCCCGATCCTGTCCGGCTGGTGACGCAGATGCTTCGACAGGTACTTGGACACGCGCACGGTCCGCCCGTCGTCATGGTGACTCTGATGCATGCGACCAGACTGCCGAGCGAGACGGGCGTCACGCGATCGATTTCGCCGGGGAGGTTTGATCCACAGTCAAGTCAAGTTATCCACAGGCTGGTTGGGGCTTCCTGTGGAAACTACAGCGGTGGTTTCACGCGTGCGAGCCTCCTCAGCGCGCCGGGAAGGACACGCGACAAGAGGTGGGCGCCCCGCGCCTCCGGGGTCACCGGAACCACGGCCCGGTCGTGCACGACCGCCTCCAGGACGGCGACGGCCACCTTCTCCGGCGGGTAGTTGCGCAGCCTGTACAGCCGCGCCGATCGCTGCTGCCGACGCCGTTCCTCCTGTGCGTCGACGCCTGCGAAGTGCGCGGTCGAGGTGATGTTGGTGTTGACCAGGCCGGGGCAGATCGCCGTGACACCGATCCCCTGACCGGCCAGTTCGGCGCGCAGGCACTCGCTCAGCATCAGCACGGCCGCCTTGGAGGTGCTGTAGGCGGGCAGCGCCCGGGACGGCTGGAACGCCGCGGCCGAAGCGATGGTGACGATGTGGCCGCCCTGCCCGCGCTCGGCCATCCGCCGCCCGAAGAGGCGGCAGCCGTGGATCACACCCCACAGGTTGACGTCGAGGACCTTCTTCCAGTCCTCCGGTGTGGTGTCGAAGAAGGAGCCCGACATGCCGATCCCGGCGTTGTTCACCAGGATGTCGACCACGCCGTACTCGGCGGCGACCTTGTCCGCGAGTTTCTCCATGGCCTGCTCGTCGGAGACGTCGACGGTCTCCGCCCAGGCCTGCCGCGCACCCATCAGCCGGGACAGCTCCGCGGTGCGGGCGGCCGCCTCGGCGTCCCGGTCGACGGCCACCACCCGCGCGCCGGCCTCGGCGAAGGCGAACGCCGTCGCCCGCCCGATGCCGTTTCCCGCCCCGGTGACCAGCACCAGCTGCCCGCCGAAGCGGTCGGCGTGCCTGCCCTTCGCCACCCCCTCGGGCCGTCCGCCCTCGACCGCGGTGACGAACTCCGTGATCCAGTCCGCCAGCCGGTCCGGCCTCGTGCGCGGCACCCAGTGCTTCGCGGGCAGCGTGCGACGCGTCAGCCGCGGCGCCCACACCTCCAGTCCGTCGTAGAGCCGCTCCGACAGGAACGCGTCCCCGAGGGGCGTGATGAGCTGCACGGGCGCGTGCGCGTAGGCGTCCGCGCGCGGGCGGCGCAGCCGGGGCCGGACGTTGTCCCGGTACAGCCACGCCCCGTGGGCCGCGTCCGTCGGCAGGGACGGGGTCGGGTAGTCACCGCCGGGAACCTTCTCCAGGCGCCGCAGGATGCCCGGCCAGCGCTTGCCGAGAGGGCCGCGCCAGGCCAGTTCGGGCAGCACGGGGGTGTGCAGCAGGTAGACGTACCAGGACTTCGCGCCCTGGCCCAGGAGTTGGCCCACCCGGCGTGGGGTGGGACGCCTGAGCCGCTTGTTGATCCAGTGCCCGAAGTGGTCGAGGGACGGCCCCGACATCGACGTGAAGGAGGCGATGCGGCCCTCGGTCCGCTCGACCGTGACGAACTCCCAGGACTGCACCGAGCCCCAGTCGTGGCCCACCAAATGCACCGGGCGGTCGGGGCTGACGGCGTCCGCCACGGCCAGGAAGTCGTCCGTCAGCTTCTCCAGCGTGAACCCCCCGCGCAGCGGGCTCGGCGCGGTGGACCGCCCGTGGCCCCGCACGTCGTAGAGGACCACGTGGAAGCGGTCGGCGAGGCGGCCGGCCACCTCGGACCAGACCTCCTTGCTGTCCGGGTAGCCGTGCACCAGAACGACCGTGGGCTGCCGCGGGTCGCCCAGCTCGGCCACGCACAGCTCGACCCCGCCCGTGCGTACCCAGCGCTCCCGCGCACCGTCCAGCACCGTCATCTCTCCTCCGCCCGGCGCCGCCCGTGCGGCACTCGTCGTCCAGCCAGCAGGTGGCGTCGCCGAATCTCCCAGTCGTTAGACCCGGCGTCAATAGGACGGTCGCGCGGGGCCGGAGGGTTGTGGAGGGCCGTTCCGTAGCTCTCAGGCACGGCAACCCCTACGGGCCCGTACTACTCGAGTCTGACGCGAAGACGGCTCTCCGGTCTGACGACCGCAGTGGCGCCCGTCACTACTGTCGTGGATGTGACTGTGATCGCGACCGAAAGCCTGAGCAAGCGGTTCCCCCGGGTGACCGCGCTCGACCGGCTCTCCGTGGACGTCGGACCCGGTGTGACCGGACTCGTCGGTGCCAACGGCGCCGGCAAATCCACCCTGATCAAGATCCTGCTGGGTCTGTCTCCCGCCACCGAGGGCCGGGCCGAAGTGCTCGGACTCGATGTCGCCACCAAGGGCGCCGACATCCGCGAGCGAGTCGGCTACATGCCGGAACACGACTGCCTGCCGCCCGACGTCTCGGCCACCGAGTTCGTCGTCCACATGGCACGCATGTCCGGCCTCCCGCCCACCGCCGCCCGCGAACGCACGGCCGACACCCTGCGCCACGTCGGCCTGTACGAGGAGCGCTACCGGCCCATCGGCGGCTACTCCACCGGCATGAAGCAGCGCGTGAAGCTCGCCCAGGCCCTGGTGCACGACCCCCAGCTGGTCTTCCTCGACGAGCCGACCAACGGCCTCGACCCGGTCGGCCGTGACGAGATGCTCGGCCTCATCCGCCGCATCCACACCGACTTCGGCATCTCCGTCCTGGTCACCTCGCACCTGCTGGGCGAACTGGAACGCACCTGCGACCACGTCGTCGTCGTGGACGGCGGCAAGCTGCTGCGCTCCAGCTCCACCACCGACTTCACCCAGAGCACCACGACCCTCGCGATCGAGGTCACCGACACCGACGACCACCCCGACGGCACCCGCGCGGTGCGCGACGCGCTCCACGCGCGCGGGGTGACCGTCCAGGACGGCAGCGGCCTTCCCGGCGCCGGTCACGTCCTGCTGCTCACCGCGTCGGGCGAAGAGACGTACGACCTGGTCAGGGACGTCATCGCCGATCTCGGTCTCGGCCTGGTGCGCATGGAGCAGCGCCGGCACCACATCGCGGAGGTCTTCCAGGACAGCGACGCAGAACGGAAGGAGGCGGTCGGCCATGGCAGCTGAACAGCCCACAGCCACGGTTCCGGGCGACCAGACCCGCATCCACAACATCGGCTACCGCAGCTACGACGGCCCCCGCCTCGGCCGCGCCTACGCCCGCCGCTCGCTGTACTCGCAGTCCCTGCGCGGCGCCTACGGCCTCGGCCGTTCGGCCAAGTCCAAGGTGCTGCCGATGCTGCTGTTCGTGGTGATGTGCCTGCCCGCGGCCATCATGGTCGCCGTCGCCGTCGCCACCAAGGCCGGCGACCTGCCCCTGGACTACACGCGCTACGCGATCGTCCTCCAGGCCGTCATCAGCCTGTACGTCGCCTCCCAGGCCCCCCAGTCCGTCTCGCGCGACCTGCGCTTCAAGACCGTGCCGCTGTACTTCTCGCGGCCCATCGAGACCGCCGACTACGTCCGCGCCAAGTACGCGGCACTGGCCTCGGCCCTGTTCCTCCTCACCGCCGCACCGCTGCTCGTGCTCTACGTGGGCGCGCTGCTCGCCGAACTCGACTTCGCGGACCAGACCAAGGGATTCGCACAGGGACTCGTCTCCGTGGCACTGCTCTCGCTCCTCTTCGCCGGCCTCGGCCTCGTCGTCGCGTCGGTCACCCCGCGCCGCGGCTTCGGCATCGCGGCCGTCATCGCCGTGCTGACCATCACCTACGGAGCGGTCTCCACCCTCCAGGCCATCGCGGACGTCCAGGGCAGCAGCGACGCCGTCGCCTGGATCGGCCTGTTCTCGCCGATCACCCTCATCGACGGAGTGTCGTCGGCCTTCCTCGGCGCCACCTCGGCCTTCCCCGGCGGGATCGGCCCGAGCAACGCCGAGGGCGCGGTCTACGTCCTCGTCACCCTCGGCCTGATCGCCGGCGCCTACGGCCTGCTGATGCGCCGCTACAAGAAGGTGGGACTGTGACCACGCTGAACATCGACCACGTCTCCCGCTGGTTCGGCAACGTGGTCGCCGTCAACGACATCACCATGACGATCGGCCCCGGCGTCACCGGCCTCCTCGGCCCCAACGGCGCGGGGAAGTCCACCCTCATCAACATGATGGGCGGCTTCCTCGCCCCCTCCACCGGCACGGTCACCCTCGACGGGCAGCCGGTGTGGCGCAACGAGGCCATCTACCAGCACATCGGCATCGTCCCCGAGCGCGAGGCGATGTATGACTTCCTCACCGGCCGCGAGTTCGTCCTCGCCAACGCCGAACTGCACGGCCTCGGCGCCAAGGCGGCCGACGAGGCGCTCGCCACGGTCGAGATGGCCCACGCGCAGGACCGCAAGATCGCCACGTACTCCAAGGGCATGCGGCAGCGCGTGAAGATGGCGAGCGCCCTCGTCCACAACCCCTCGCTGCTGCTCCTGGACGAGCCCTTCAACGGCATGGACCCACGCCAGCGCATGCAGCTCATGGATCTGCTGCGGCGCATGGGCGACGAGGGCCGCACGGTGCTGTTCTCCTCGCACATCCTCGAAGAGGTCGAGCAGCTCGCCTGGCACATCGAGGTCATCGTCGCCGGACGGCACGCGGCCGGCGGCGACTTCCGCAAGATCCGCCGCCTGATGACCGACCGGCCGCACCGCTACCTGGTGCGCTCCAGCGACGACCGGGCCCTTGCGGCGGCGCTCATCGCCGACCCCTCGACCTCCGGCATCGAGGTCGACCTCGCCGAGGGCGCCCTGCGCGTCCAGGCCGTCGACTTCGGCCGGTTCACGGCCCTGCTGCCCAAGGTCGCCCGCGACCACGGCATCCGGCTGCTCACGGTCTCGCCGTCGGACGAGTCCCTCGAGTCCGTCTTCTCGTATCTCGTCGCGGCGTAGGAGGCCGAAGAATGTACGACCCCACAGTCGCCCGGCTCACCTACCGAGCCCTGCTCGGCCGCCGCCGGGCCCTCATCCTCGGCGCGCTCCCCCTGCTGCTGCTCGTCATCGCCGTGGCGGTGCGCGCGCTCGCCGGAGCCGACGACCAGACCGCGGCCGACGTGCTGGGCGGGTTCGCGCTGGCCACCATGGTGCCGATCATCGGTGTCATCGCCGGTACCGGAGCCATCGGCCCCGAGATCGACGACGGCTCGGTGGTGTACCTGCTGTCCAAGCCGATCAAGCGGCCGACGATCATCTTCACCAAGCTGATCGTCGCCGTCGCCGTGACGATGGTCTTCTCCGCCGTGCCCACGCTCCTCGCCGGCCTGATCCTCAACGGCAACGGCCAGCAGGTCGCCGTCGCCTACACCATCGCCGCGCTGGTCGCCTCCATCGCGTACGCCGCGCTGTTCCTGCTGCTGGGCACGGTGTCCCGGCACGCGGTGGTCTTCGGACTCGTCTACGCCCTGGTCTGGGAGGCCCTGTTCGGCTCCCTGGTGCCCGGCGCCCGCACCCTGAGCGTCCAGCAGTGGTCGCTGGCGGTCGCCCAGAAGGTCGCCGACGGGGACCTGGTGACCTCCGACGTCGGCCTGCCCACCGCGATCGTGCTGCTCGCCGGGGTCACCGTCCTCGCGACCTGGTACGCCGGCCAGAAGCTGCGGTCGCTGACGCTCGCCGGGGAGGAGTGAGCGGCCCCCGGACCTGACGGGGCCTTCACCCCGGCCCGGGCACACTGGGCCGGGGGCGTACGGGAACGGCGTCCCCGTACGGGAGGTGCGAGGACGCACGGGACGCAGGCCGGGAGGACCGGGATGACGGACCAGAAACCTCAGCACGACGGCCGCGGACAGCCGGAGGAAGGCTCCACCGCGGACGGCTCCGGGCGGGAGACCGCCGGCGGCGACACCGGCGACACCGGCGACGGCGCCTGGGAGGGCATCGTCCTGGACGAGGACTTCGTCCGCGACGCCGGGACCGCCGAGCCCTCGGCCCGCGCCCGGATGCTCGCCGCCCGCTGGCGCTGCGAGAAGCCGGAACCGCAGCCGTGGCGCTCGGACGAGCCGCCCGCCGGCTGGTTCTTCAGCAAGGGCCGACGCCGCGGGTGGCGCAGGCGGTAAGGCGGCGTACGTCCGCTTTTAATCGGTGGCGCCCGGCTTTCCGTACCGGCACTGTGGTCACTGCACGAGGCCGGACGGCGCCGGTGCGAAGGGCGGCCGCTTCGAGCACGCGGGACGCCTCGCGTGGGCCGACCGACGGGGACGCCGGCGCCGTCCGGGCCGTGCGGTCAGCACCAGGGCGACGTCAGCCCGACAACCGCTCCAGGACCACCGCGATGCCGTCCTCGTCGTTCGACGACGTCACCTCGTCGGCCACGGCCTTCAACTCCGCGTGGGCGTTGGCCATCGCCACTCCCCGGGCGGCCCAGCCGAACATCGGGACGTCGTTGGGCATGTCGCCGAAGGCGATCGTGTCCGCGGCCTTCAGCCCGAGCCGGCGCGCCGCCAGCGACAGGCCCGTGGCCTTGGACAGCCCGAGGGGGAGCAGCTCGACGATGCCCGCGCCGGCCATGACGACCGTGACGAAACCGCCCGCGGTGCGCCGGGCCGCCTCCGCCAGTTCGTCGTCGGACAGCGTCGGATGCTGGATGTAGATCTTGTTCAGCGGCGCCGACCACAGATCCGAGGCGTCGGTGAACGGCACCGCCGGCAGATCGCCGCCGACCGCGTAGCCCGGACCGACCAGGACGTCACCGTCCAGGCCGTCGCGACTCGCCGCCAGGTACAGCGGGCCGGTCTCCGCCTCGATCTTGGCCAGCGCCACCCCGGCGAGCTGGCGGTCCAGCGTGACCGAGGTCAGCAGCCGGTGCTCGCCCGCGTGGTAGACCTGCGCGCCCTGACCGCAGACGGCCAGACCGTCGTAACCGAGGTCGTCGAGGATGTGCCGGGTCCACGGGACCGCGCGGCCGGTGACCACGATGTGGGCCGCGCCCGCCGCGGTGGCAGCGGCGAGCGCGTCACGGGTGCGCTGCGAGATCGTGTCGTCGCCGCGCAGCAGCGTGCCGTCGAGATCGGTCGCGATCAGCCGGTACGGGAAGTCCCTCGTGGAACTCCCCGCGGTTTCGGTGTCGGTCACTTGGCCACCGGTTCCAGGACCTCCCGGCCGCCCAGGTACGGGCGCAGCACCTCGGGCACACGCACCGAACCGTCGGCCTGCTGGTGGTTCTCCAGGATCGCCACGATCGTGCGCGGTACGGCGCACAGCGTGCCGTTGAGCGTGGCCAGCGGGCGCACCTTCTTGTCCTCGCGGACGCGGATCGACAGCCGGCGCGACTGGAACTCGGTGCAGTCCGAGGTCGAGGTCAGCTCGCGGTACTTGCCCTGGGTCGGGATCCAGGCCTCGCAGTCGTACTTGCGCGAGGCCGAGGCGCCCAGGTCGGCCGAGGCCACGTCGATCACCCGGAACGGCAGCTCCAGCGACGTGAGCCACTGCTTCTCCCACTCCAGCAGGCGCTGGTGCTCGGCCTGCGAGTCCTCGGGGAGGACGTAGGAGAACATCTCGACCTTGTCGAACTGGTGCACCCGGAAGATGCCCTTGGTGTCCTTGCCGTGCGAGCCCGCCTCGCGGCGGAAGCAGGGCGAGAAACCGGCGTAGCGCAGCGGGAGCCGGTCCGCGTCGAGGATCTCGTCCATGTGGTACGCGGCGAGCGGCACCTCGGACGTGCCGACCAGGTACAGGTCGTCCTTGTCGAGGTGGTAGACGTCCTGGGCGGCCTGGCCGAGAAAGCCGGTGCCGGCCATCGACTGCGGGCGCACCAGCGCCGGGGTCAGCATCGGCGTGAAGCCGGCCGCCGTGGCCTGGGCGATCGCCGCGTTGACCAGGGCGAGCTCCAGGAGCGCGCCGACGCCGGTCAGGAAGTAGAAGCGCGAGCCGGAGACCTTGGCGCCGCGCTCGACGTCGATTGCGCCGAGCAGCTGGCCCAGCTCCAGGTGGTCCCGGGGTTCGAAGCCCTCGGCCGCGAAGTCGCGGTGCGTGCCGTGCGTCTCCAGCGTGACGAAGTCCTCCTCGCCGCCGACGGGGACGTCGGGGTGGACGAGGTTCCCGAGCCGCTGGAGCAGCTCCTGGGTCTGGGCGTCGGCCGCGTCGCGCTCGGCGTCGGCGGCCTTGACGTCGGCGGCGAGCTGGCTCGCCCGCTTCAGCAGCTCGGCCTTCTCGTCGCCGGTGGCCTTGCCGATGAGCTTGCCGAGGCCCTTCTGCTCGCCTCGCAGCTCGTCGAAGCGGACGCCGGACGACCTGCGCCGCTCGTCGGCAGACAGGAGGGAGTCGACGAGCGCGACATCCTCTCCACGGGCGCGCTGCGACGCGCGCACACGGTCAGGGTCCTCACGGAGCAGGCGAAGGTCAATCACGCGGTCAAGGCTACCGGTGTGCGGTGACGGGTCTCGACTCACTATTGCCGAACCCGGTGCGCAGGTTCCGTTATGCGGGTATTGCCCGCTGTGTTCCTTGTGTTTCCGCTTGTCAAGGAAAGAAGATCCGGTCCCTTGAACGGGGCAGTGGGCGGAGGGCTGGTTGACTGGATTCCCTTGTGGAGGACGGGACTTGGGCCGTCGTTGTCCACAGGAATCCACAGCCGGGAAAAGTTATCCACAGGCTGTGCGCAACATCTGTGGAATCCCCGGAAGTGATCATTCCTCATTGCGGAGAGGGGTTCTTCAAACCCTCCACGCCCCCACTTTCGAGTGGAAACGGGGCGCTCGGTGTCACTCCGGAGGATGGCGGGCGAGAAACAGGTGGACGAGGGGTGACCTGGGCGCCTGTGGACGGAGTGGGTGCCTGTGGGGGGATATGTCGACTGAATGCCGTTTCGTTGTCGACTTGTCCCCAGGTCGAGAAGCAGACCTGTGGATAACTTCTGTGGACAACGACAATCAGCAGGTACGACCGGCCGGACTCCAGCGGTCAGAACCGGCCGTCCTGGCAGCGCGCCACCCAGTCCGCCGCCGCGACGAAGTCCGCGTCCGACGTCCCCGGCCGCAGCGAGGCCACGTCCGTCGACACGACCTCCGCACGCGGGTACGACCCGAGGTAGCGCACCTGGAGGCAGGACCGCTTCAGGCCCATCAGGGCATCGGCCACCCGACGGTCGGAGATGTGCCCCTCGGCGTCGATGCAGAAGCAGTAGTTGCCGATGCCGGCCCCGGTGGGCCGGGACTGCAGCAGCATCAGGTTGATGCCCCGGGTGGCGAACTCGCCCAGCAGGTCGCGCAGGCCGCCGGGGTGGTCGTCGCGCTGCCAGAGCACGACGGACGTCTTGTCGGCGCCGGTGGGCGCGGCGGGCCGGGCGGGGCGGCCGACGAGCACGAAGCGTGTCTGGGCGTTCTTCGCGTCGTGGATGTCGGCCTCCAGCACCTCCAGTCCGTAGCGCTCCGCGGCGAACTCGCCGGCGAACGCGGCGTCGTACCGGCCTTCCTGGACCAGGCGGGCGCCGTCCGCGTTGGACGCGGCGGACTCCCAGGCGACCTCGGGGAGGTGGGCCTTGAGCCAGTTGCGTACCTGGGGCTGGGCCGCCGGGTGGGCGGTGACCGTCTTGATGTCGGACAGCTTGGTGCCGGGACGGACCAGCAGCGCGAAGGTGATGGACAGCAGCACCTCGCGGTAGATCATCAGCGGCTGGCCGGCGACCAGCTCGTCGAGGGTGGTGGTGATGCCGCCCTCTACGGAGTTCTCGATCGGCACGAACGCGGCCTCGGCCTCGCCGGTGCGTACCGCGTCGAGCGCGGACTGGACGGATACGTACGGGACCAGCTCCCGGGTCGCCGTCTCCGGAAGGGTGCGCAGGGCGACTTCGGTGAAGGTGCCTTCAGGGCCGAGATACGCGTAACTGGCTGGCATGTCCTCACCCTAATGGGCCCGGGGAGACGGGGCTCACGCCTTGTCACCCCTCCAGCAGCCGCTGCCCCACGTACTCGCCCTCCGCCGCGCCGCCCGGCACCGCGAACAGGCCGCTGGCCTCGTGCCGGATGAACTGCGACAGCGCGTCTCCTCGGTCCAGCTTGCGCTGCACCGGCACGAAGCCGCGCAGCGGATCGGCCTGCCAGCAGATGAAGAGCAGGCCCGCGTCCGGGACGCCGTCCGTGCCGAAGCCGTCGTGGTACGAGAAGGGGCGGCGGAGCATGGCCGCGCCGCCGTTCTGGTCGGGGCGGCTGATGCGGGCGTGGGCGTTGATCGGGATGACCAGGTCCCCGGCCGCGTCCGTCTTCTCCAGGTCCATGTCGGTGGTCTCGGTGCCCCCGGACAGCGGTGCCCCGTCGGACTTCCGGCGCCCGATGACCTCCTCCTGCGCCGTGCGGGAGAGGGCTTCCCAGTCGTCGAGGAGCATGCGGATCCGGCGTACGACGGCGTAGGAGCCGTTCGCCATCCACGCCGGCTCGTTCTTCCCCGGCTGCTCGGGGACGAAGATCCGCCGGTCGAAGTCGGACTCGGCCGGCTTCGGGTTCCGGGTGCCGTCCACCTGGCCCATGAGGTTGCGGGTCGTCATGGGGTGCGCGGTGGCGCCCGGCGAGCGGTTGAAGCCGTTCATCTGCCAGCGGACGCGGGCGGCCGTCCCGGCGTCCCGCTGGATGGCGCGCAGGGCGTGGAAGGCGACCAGGGCGTCGTCGGCGCCGATCTGCACCCACAGGTCGCCGTTGCTGCGGTTCTTGTCGAGGTGGTCGGAGGAGAAGTCGGGCAGCGGGTCGAGGGCGACCGGACGCCGCTCGGCCAGGCCGGTCCGGCCGAAGAAGCTGTGCCCGAAACCGAAGGTGACGGTGAGCGAGGACGGCCCCGCGTCCCGGGCCACGTCCGTGTCGCGGGAGGCGGTCGGTTCGCCGACCATGAGCCGCCGGGCGGTGTCCGACCAGCGTCGCAGCAGCGCGGCGGCCTCCTTGCGTCCGGCGCCCGCCGCGAGGTCGAAGGCGACGAGGTGGCCGCAGGCCTGCATGGGGGTGGTGATGCCGGGCTGATGTTTCCCGTGAAACATCACCCGTTCGCTGCCCAGCGAGGTGAGCGGTGTGGCCGCGGAGGAGGGGGCGGCGGCGTAGCCCGCGGCACCGCCCGCCGCGCCGAGCACGAGCCCGGTGGCACCGGCGGTGCCGAGCAGTCGCCGCCGGGTGATGCCCTCGCGGGCGGTGGTGTTCCCGGAGTCGTGCGGCCCCGGTCCGCCGGACGCCCCGTGGGGGGCGTCCGGGGTCCGGGCCTGCGGGAGGGACTGGTCAGCCATGGTGCGGTTCAGCCGATCTGCGTGTTCTTGGAGACGGTCATCTGGTCGATGTCGGAGGTCCGTACGGTGACGGCGACCTCCCAGTCGCCGGCCATCGGGACCTGGACTCCGCTCGCCGACCAGTGTCCGGTGGTGATGTGGTCGGGGACCACGGGCAGCGGCCCGATGTCCTTGGCCTTGAGGGTGAAGGCGACCTTCACCTCGGGGACGTCGAAGGCGTTCCCGTCCGGGTTCTCGACGTAGAGGTGCAGGTCGTTGGCGCCCACGCGGGCGGGGTCGAGCTCGACCCGTACGACACCCTTGCCGTTCGGGCCGCCGGTGTCGAAGGGCATGTCCAGGCTGACGGCCCCGGTGGCGGGGGTGGACGTGGAGACGGAGGACTGACCCGCGGCCTTGGCCTCCTCCTCGGTCCGGCCCGGCTCGGTCTGGGTCAGGACGGTGGTGACGGCGAGCAGGACGACGGCGACGCCCGCCTCCGCGAGCACGGAGCGGCGCAGCCCGAAGCGGTGGGGGTCGGAGTCCCGTTGCCGTTTCTGCCGGGCGGCGTCCACGGCAGCGCGCTGCCGGGCGAGCTGGGCGGCCCGCCGGGAGTCACCGGGATTCTTCGCCGTGCCGGATGCGGTGCCCGCGCCTTTCGCCGTGCCGACGGCCTTGCCCGCGCCCTTCGCCGCGCCGGTTGCGGTGTCCGCGCCTTTCGCCGTGCCGGACCCCTTCTCGGCGCTCTTGGGCGCTCCGACTTCCTCCTTCTCGCGTTCCTTCTCCCGCCGACGGAGCACCGCGGGCGCGGCCTCCGCCAGTTGTGCCGTCCACCGACGTGAGAGGTAGGCGACGCCGACCAGCACCGCCACGAGCCCGATCTTGACGAGCAGCAGCTGTCCGTACCGGGTGTCGGTGAAGGCCGTCCAGGAGCCCAGCTGGCGCCAGGACTGGTAGGTGCCGGTCAGGACCAGCGCGATCACGCTGCCGAAGGCGATGCGCGAGAACCGGCGTACGGCCGCTGCGGGGACGGGCGTGTCCGCGGGCGCCCGGTACAGGGCGACGAGGAGGGTGGTGAGGCCGCCGAGCCAGGCGGCGACGGCGAGCAGGTGGACGACGTCGACCGGCATGGCGAGGCCGGCCTGGAGGCCGACGGAGGCGTGCTCGGACATCGCCCAGGTGGCCGCGAGCCCCGCCGCCACGACCGCCCCGCCGATGGCCAGCCCGAAGGTGAGGTCCCGTTTCTCCTCGTCCTCACGCTTGTCGTACGCCCCGAAGAGCACGGCGACGAACAGCGCGGCCGCGGCGAGCAGCAGCAGCCGGGAGACGAGGGCGGCGCCGGTCTTGGTCTGCAGCACCTCGCCGAGCAGGTTCAGGTCGAAGACGTCGCCGAACGTCCCGGAGCCGGTGTAGGAACCGCGCAGCAGGAGCAGCAGCAGGGTGGCGGCGGTCAGCGCGAGCCAACCGGCGACCACCAGGCGTTGCACCACCCGCACCCCCGAGCCGCGCGGCCAGCAGGCCAGGACGAAGGCGGCACCGCCGACCAGCACGGTGAACCCGGCGTACGACACGTACCGTCCGAGGCCGTACAGCCAGCCGACGGGTCCCTCGCCGGCCTCCGTGGTGTACACGGAGACCGAGGTCTCGGACGGGGCGCCGACGGAGAAGGTGTACGCGCCGGCCACGGGGTGGCTGTCGGCGGAGACGACCTGGTAGGTCACCGTGTACGTGCCGTCGGGCAGCCCGGCGTGCAGTTTCACGGTGTAGGTCGTGCCGCCGGTGCCGGCCGGCCGTCCGTCGTCGACGCGCTTGCCCTTGGGGTCGAGGACGCGCAGCGAGTCGTCGTCCATGGAGACCGACTCGGAGAAGGTGAGCGACACCTGGGCCGGAGCCTTGTCGACCACCGCCCCCTGCCGGGGGTCGCTGCTGGTCAGTGCGGCGTGCGCGGAGGCGGGCCCGGCGCCGGCGAGCAGCGCGCAGGCCGCGGCCAGGAGCAGCAGCACCAGGGTCCGCAGGCGCGGGGCGGTGGTCTGCGTCACGGTGGTCCCTCCCTCAGTGTCCGGAGTGCTCGGAGTGCTCGGGCTGCCCGGTGGTGGGCCGGTAGGTGGCCGCCTTCACGGGCAGTTCGACGGTGACGGGGTCGGCGTGGGCGAAGCGCAGTTCGACGGAGACCGTCTGTCCCTCCTTGAACCGCTGCTTCAGCCGCTCGAACATCAGGTGGTTGCCGCCGCTCTCGAGCACGAGCTTGCCGTGGGCGGGGATCGGGAGGCGGTCGACCTCCTTCATGGTCCCGTCGACGGTCTCGTGCACGGTGACGTCGCCGGCTTCGCTCGTGACGGAGGTGAGTTCGTCCTTCGCGTCGCCCTCGTTGGTGATGGTGAGGAAGCCCGCCGCCATCGAGTCGGAGACCGGCTGCGGTATGTAGGCGGCGCCGACGGAGAGTTCGGCACCGGCTCCCGACCCGGAGGCGGAGCCGGAGCCGGACCCGGAGTCCGAGTCGCCGCAGCCCGCGAGCACCAGGGCGAGGGCGCCCGTCGCCGTCACGGCGGCGAGAGCGGAACGGGCCTTCACGGGTTCTCCCCCTTGATGAGCTTGGGGAGGTCCTGCGTGTAGTCCTCGACGCCGGCGTCCTCGCCGTAGAGGACGTAGCCCGCGTCGGACTTCGGGGAGAAGGCGACGACCTGGGTGCCGTGCGTCGAGACGATCTTGCCGTCCTTGTCCTTGGTCGGCGGGTCGATGGAGATGCCGAGGGTGCGGGCGCCGGCCTGGACGGTGTCGAAGTCGCCGGTGAGGCCGACGATCTGCGGGTCGATGCCCTTGAGCCACTTGCCGAGGGCGGCCGGGGTGTCCCGTTCCGGGTCGGTGGTGACGAACACGACGCGGAGCTGGTCCTGCTCGGCCTGGGACAGCTCCTTCTTGGCCACGGCGATGTTGTTCATGGTCAGGGGGCAGACGTCGGGGCAGTGGGTGTAGCCGAAGTAGATCAGCGTGGGCTTGCCGGCGGTCTGCTCGCGGAGGTCGTATTTCTTGCCCTGGGTGTCGGTGAGGACCAGGTCGGGCTTCTCGAAGGGCTTGTCGAGGAGGGTGGCGGCCTGTCGGCCGGTGTCCTCGGAGACCACGGCGACGGGCTTGTCGCTGTCGGCGCCGCTGCCGCAGGCGGAGAGGGTCAGGGAGGCGGCGGCCAGCAGGGCGGCCGCGGCGAACGTCTTCTTGCGCATAGAGAAATGTCCCAGATGTGAGGTGCTCCGGTGTGCACCGGGGCCGTCCCGCCGGAGGGCGGAGGAGCCCCGGTGCACACCGGACGAGAGGTCGCGCCGGCGGTGGCACCGCGACGCACCGGCGTGGGCGTCGCGGTGCCGGGGTGCTGGCGCGGGCGTCGTCAGGCCGAGGTGCCGGCGTCGCGACGCCGGCCGGCCAGCACGCCGTACGCGACGCCCGCGACGCCGACGACGATGCCGACGGTGCCGAGGACGCGGGCGGTGGTGTCGGTGCCATCGCCGGAACCGGAGTCCGAGGAGGAGGCGTCGGCGGCGGTGTTCTGCGCCGCGGCCTCGGTGTCGTCACTGGCCTCGGCGTCGTCGGACTTGGCGCCCGACGCGCCGTGGTGGTCGTCCTCGGCGGCGGACAGCTTCAGTACGGGCGCCGGTGCCTCGGGCTCCTCCTGGCCCTCCTGCGGCACCTCGATCCAGCGGACGACCTCCTTGTTGGAGTACGTCTGGATCGCCTTGAACACCAGCTCGTCGGTGTCCTCGGGCAGCGCGCCGAGGGAGACGGGGAACTTCTGGAAGTAGCCGGGTTCGATGCCCTTGCCGTCGGCGGTCCAGGTCACCTTGGTGACGGCCTCGGTGAGCTTCTCGCCGTGCGACTCCAGGGGCTTGTCCAGCTTGGACTTGGTGACCTCGGCCTTCCAGCCCGGCACCGGCTGCGGCATCACGGACGCCAGCGGGTGGTCGGTGGGGAAGTTGACCTCCAGCTTGGTGGTGGAGGCGTTGTCGCGTTCGTTGGGGACCTTGAAGTTGACGGTCGCGTAGCCGCCCTTGGCGGCCGCGCCCTCCGGCTGCACGCTGACGTGCGCGAAGGCGGGGGCGGACAGGGCGAGGACGGCGATGCCGGAAACGGCGCCGACGGCGGCGATACGGGAAGCCTTCATGGACGGAGCACTCCGCTCGGGTGGGTCACCGGGGCTGCCCGGTGACGCGGTGGTCGGGAGGGATGCGCGCACGCGCGCGTGCCGCACGACGGCGGCCCCTCCGGACTCCGGCCGCCGGGGGCGCGCCGACGGGCAGAACCGTCGGGCGGGATCCGATGGGCGTGAGCGGGGTGGTGGTCGCGTCGTGTCAGGCGGTGAGGGCGAACACGTCGCTCGGCGGGCCGCGCCTGATCACCGTGTGCTGGAGCGTGGTGGTGTGCGGCCCGGGCGTCACCAGCCGGGCGGTGTGCGGCGGGCGCGGGCCGGTGCCGGGCGCGCCGGCGAGCCCGGCGTGCAGGGTGCGCACCAGGGAGAGCGCCGCGCGCAGGGCACGGACGAGGGCCGCCTCGGCCACCGAGTGGGCCGACTGCGCCGAGAGTTCGACGAGCCGGGCCAGGGCCAGGTCGCCGCGCCGCAGCAGCCAGCCGGTGGCCAGGGCGGCGAGGAGGTGGCCGAGCAGCATCGGCAGGGACGGCAGCAGCGAGGCCGGGGTGCCCGCCGCGGCCAGCGCGTCGGCGGGGTGGTGCGCCGCGGCGGTGTGGGCGTCCGGGGCGATCCGCGCGTCGGCGAGGATGCGCTCGGCCTGGGCCGGGCTGATCGCCGCCGCGGTCGTCCCGCAGACCAGCCGGGCCGCCTGCTGGACCAGCGAGGCGTCGGACAGCGCGCCCGGACCGCCGGCGGCGGACGCGGCCGCCGTACCGGACGCCGTGACCGCGGTGGTGCCGTGCTGGCCCAGTCCGAACAGGGCGTGCAGCGCGGTCTGTCCGGCGGTGAGCAGCACCGCGATGCCGGGCAGCGAGCGCCGGCGTCCGGCGAGGGGTGCGGCGACCAGGACCGCCCCGAGGAATCCCGCCCCCAGCGACCACAGCGGAACGGCGGCGCAGGAGGCGAGGGTGTGCCCCGCCGCGGCCAGCACGACGCAGACCGCGGCGAACACCGCGGCCCGCAGGATCCGGAGATCGTTTCCGGAGCGCGCCGTTGGCGGGTGGGGGGCAGTCATGGCGGCCTCATCATCGCACTGGCGCCCCCCGCGCCGTACGGCAGGTCCACAAGATGCCGTACGACCGAAGAGGACCGGAAGATCACCTTCTGGTGTGAGCCGTCCCGCATACACCGTTCGGCGGGACGGAGACATCCGCCATATGGGGGGTCTGACGCGAACACCGCGCTTATGTCCGGCCACGAGGGGCAATACGTAACGGTATGTCGAGCCGCGGCCGGGAGGCTGGAGCATGAGCATCTGGTGGTCACTCCATTTGCGGCGCGAGGCTGCGAGCGTGCCCCTGGCCCGCCGCCTGCTGATCGGCACCATGGAGACCGCGGGCGTCGACCCGGACATCTCCTTCGATCTCTCCGTGGCCCTGAGCGAGGCCTGCGCGAACGCCGTCGAGCACGGCGGGGGCGACGAGAGCGGCGGTTCCTCCCAGGCGTACCGCGTCACGGCCTACCTCGACGGCGAGCTGTGCCGCATCGAGGTCGCGGACACGGGTCCCGGCTTCCCCGCGGCGGCGGTGGGGCGGCCGCAGGGCGCGGCACGGCAGGTGGCCGCGGACGCCGAGGACGGACGCGGTCTGTGCCTCATCCGGGAGCTCGCCGACCACGTGCACTTCGGCAGCGCGCCGGGCCGGGCGGGGGCCGTCGTGAGCTTCGACAAGATCCTCAAGTGGCGCGAGGACGCTCCGCTGGTGGCGGTCTGACGTCACCTTCCGGACACGCCGGTCATACAACGCCGGTCAAACCAGGGGGCGCCCCCATACGCCGACGGCCGGGCACCGTGAGGGCCCGGCCGTCGGGGCGGAGGTCAGCCCTTCAGGGCGGCCATCCACTCCTCGACCTCGTCCGACCGGCGCGGCAGCGCGGCGGACAGGTTCCGGTTGCCGTCCGCGGTGACGAGGATGTCGTCCTCGATGCGCACGCCGATGCCCCGGTACTCCTCGGGCACGGTCAGGTCGTCGGTCTGGAAGTAGAGACCCGGCTCGACGGTGAGCACCATGCCGGGCTCCAGCGTGCCGTCGACGTAGGACTCCACGCGCGCGGCGGCGCAGTCGTGGACGTCCATGCCGAGCATGTGGCCGGTGCCGTGCAGGGTCCAGCGGCGCTGCAGGCCCAGCTCCAGCACCCGCTCGACGGGGCCGTCGACCAGGCCCCACTCGACGAGCCGCTCGGCCAGCACGCGCTGGGACGCGTCGTGGAAGTCGCGGTACTTGGCACCGGGCTTCACCGCCGCGATGCCGGCCTCCTGGGCGTCGTACACGGCGTCGTAGATCTTCTTCTGCAGCTCGCTGTAGCGGCCGTTGATCGGCAGCGTGCGCGTGACGTCCGCGGTGTAGTACGTGTGCGTCTCCACGCCCGCGTCGAGCAGCAGCAGGTCGCCGGAGCGGACCGGGCCGTCGTTGCGGACCCAGTGCAGGGTGCAGGCGTGCGGGCCGGCGGCGGCGATGGTGCCGTAACCGACGTCGTTGCCCTCCACCCGCGCGCGGAGGAAGAAGGTGCCCTCGATGTAGCGCTCGCTGGTCACCTCGGCCTTGTCGAGGACCTTCACGACGTCCTCGAAGCCGCGGACGGTGGAGTCGACGGCCTTCTGCAGCTCGCCGATCTCGAACTCGTCCTTGACCAGGCGGGCCTCGGAGAGGAAGACGCGCAGTTCCTCGTCGCGCTCGGCGGTGACCTTGTCGGTCAGGGCCGCCTCGACGCCGGCGTCGTGGCCGCGCACGACGCGTACCGGGCCGGTGGCCTCGCGCAGGCTGCCGGCCAGTTCGCGGACGTCGGAGGCGGGGATGCCGTACAGCTTCTCGGCCTCGGTGAGGGAGTGGCGGCGGCCGACCCACAGCTCACCCTGGCCGTCGAGCCAGAACTCGCCGTTCTCGCGGTCGGAGCGCGGCAGGAGGTAGAGGGTCGCGGTGTGGCCGCCGCCCTCGGGTTCCATGACCAGGACGCCGTCCTCGGTCTGGTTGCCGGTGAGGTAGGCGTACTCGACGGAGGCGCGGAAGGCGTACTCCGTGTCGTTCGAGCGGGTCTTCAGGTTGCCCGCGGGGATCACCAGGCGCTCGCCCGGGAAGCGGGCGGACAGCGCGGCGCGGCGGGCGGCGGTCTCGGCGGCCTGGGCGATCGGCTCCAGGTCGCGCAGCTCCGTGTCGGCCCAGCCGGACTGCATGTTCTCGGCCAGTTCGTCGGACACGCCCGGGTACAGGCCGTTCTTGCGCTGCTTGATCGGCTCCTCGGTCTCGTTCTCCGAGTTCTCCGGGTTCTCCGGGTTCTCCGGGGTGAGCTCCTCCGCCACGGTCATCCTCCTTGATACGGCACTGGACCGCCCCCCATCGTACGGTCGTACGGAAGGGGGCCCAGGGTCCAAGGGCCTGTTACACGGAGGTACTACCGTCCGTTATGCGGGACATCCGGGGAGTCAGTGACCGCTATGCGGACCCCGCTCCGAGGGCCGGGCCGTCACTCGAAGCGGACCGCGAGCAGCACCACGTCCTCCTCGGAGTCGGCCTCGGCCGCCCCGTCGGGCAGGGCCGTGCGCAGGACGTGCTCGGCGACGGCGTCCGGATCCTGGCGCTTGGCCCGGGGGACGCTCGCCGCCGCCGCGTGCAGCCGGGCGAAGGCGCGGTCGGCCGGGTCGCCGGTGCGGTGCAGCAGCCCGTCGGTGTACAGCAGGACGGTCTCGCCCGGTTCGGCCTGGAACTCCACGCTCGGCGCCTCCCAGCAGGCGAGCATGCCGAGCGGCGCGGAGACGGAGGTCTCGACGTACTCGGTGCGCCGCTCCCCGATCAGCAGCGGCGGGCTGTGTCCGGCGCCGGCCAGCGTGATCCGGCGCAGCGCGGGCTCGCAGTAGCCGAAGAGGGCGGTGGCCGAGCGGGCGGGCTCGGTGAGCCGCAGCAACAGCTCCAGGTCGGACAGGACGGCGACCGGGTCCTCGCCCTCCATGACGGCGTACGCCCGCAGGGAGGCGCGCAGTCGTCCCATCGCGGCGACCGCGCTGGGTCCGGAACCGGTGACGGACCCGACCGCGAGGCCGAGCGCGGCGTCCGGCAGGGGCAGCGCGTCGTACCAGTCGCCGCCGCCGCGTGGACCGGTGCGGTGCCGGGCGGCGAGCTGGACGCCGGGCACCCGCGGCAGGCGGGAGGGCAGCAGTTCCTCGGCCATGGTCGCCATGCGCGCGCGTGTGCGCTCGACCTCCAGGAGGCGGGCCAGGTGCTGGGCGGCGTACCGGACGTAGAGGCCGGCGAGGTGGCGGGGCCGCTCGCCCGGTTCGGCCGGCTCGTCGTAGAGCCATACGGCGGCTCCCAGCCGCCCGGTGCCTTCGGTGGTCAGGGGGAGCGCGTAGCTGGCCGCGTAGCCGAGGCGGGTGGCGACCTCGCGGTGGCGGGGGTCGAGGCCCGTCTCGGCGAACAGGTCGGGCTCGGCGATCCCGCCCTCGCCCACGGGCAGTCCGTCCAGGATGGGCCCGTACGACAGGCAGCCGCGGGGCACGGTCTCTAGGTGGCCGAGATCGGCGCGGGTCAGTCCGAGGCCCACGGTGCTCTTCGGTCCGAGTCCGTCGGCCGGTTCGATGACGACGAGGCCGCGCCGCGCGCCCACCAGGGCGGCCCCGGCGCGCAGCACCTCCTGGAGGGCTTCGGGGAGGGAGTCCGTGCGGACCAGGCGTTCGGTCAGCTCGTGCAGGGTCGTGAGGTCCGACACCCAGCCGGCCAGACGGTCCTGGAGCAGGGCGCCCGGGGCGCAGCCCGCGCCCGGCGTGTCCGTGGCCGCGGCGGAGTCCACGGCGTCCGCGCCGTCCGGCGGGGCGGCCGGGGAAGCGCCCGGGCCGGCGGGCGCGACAGTGTGTGCGGGGGACGGAACCGTTGAATCGATTCCGGCCACTTTCGCAGGGTGCGGGGCGTTCATGGCGTCCGGCCTCCCGACCGGCGCTTACTGCTCAAAAGCATCGCAAACCCCCATGTCATTCTGCGCCGCTAGCAGTGCCTCCACATGTACACGCACTCGTGAGGAGATGTCCAGCATTGTCCTGCTGGGATTCCTGGTGTCCGTGGGGTGTCGGAGGCTTCTCTCTCGACCTCTTGCGGAAATGCGAATTTGGCTTGAAACTGCCCCAGAGGACGGCTTGTTGCGGTCGACTGGGGGTGCTTCACGGAGCGTCACAGCGGTCGTGATGGGTACGTACTCGGAGAAGGCCAGGGGTGGTTGGGGGCCACCCGGAACCTGGCGGAGGACCCGGGCGTCCTATCCACCGACGACCGTGCCCCATCCTCCCGTGGCGGAGGCGGAGAGAAATACGCCGCACGGCAAAACGCCAGACTTCGCCACCCCCGCGCCACGCCCATGCTTTTGACAGACGCAGTGTGGACGGAACCGCCACGGACGCAGTCAGTGCTCGGCCCACAGGGGTTCCCCTTGCCCTTGTTGCCCTTGGCAGGGGTGTGATGCGCCACCAGCTACGCACAGCGAAGAGATCGACACATGGTGTGATGTGACCACGGTGTTGCCCAGGCGTGCAACGGAAAGGAACGAGCGCTCATGCGCGAGATCCTCGGAAGGCGACGCAGGCTCTTGTCCCAGCACGACGACGGGCGGCCTGAGCTCATCGGCGCGGCCCTGACCTACGCGACGCGATGGCAGTGGCCCGTACTCCCGGGCGCGGCGACGGACCCGGGGGCGCGGTCGCGCTGCGGCTGTCCCGACCCCGAGTGCACGGTGCCGGGCGCGCACCCCTTCGACCCCGGCCTCCTCGCGGCCACCACCGACGCCCGCATGGTGCGCTGGTGGTGGACCAACCGGCCCACCGCGCCGATCGTGCTGGCCACCGGGGGCAGCGCCCCGTGCGCGGTCTCCCTGCCCGCCTTGCCGGCCGCCCAGGCCCTGGCCGCGCTCGACCGCGCCGGTCTGCGGACCGGCCCGGTCGTCGCCTCGCCCACCCGCTGGTCGCTGCTGGTCAGGCCGTACTCCATGGAGCAGCTTGGCGAGCTGCTGTACGCCAAGGACTTCGTCCCCGGCTCCCTGCGGTTCCACGGCGAGGGCGGTTATCTCGCGCTGCCGCCGTCCGAGACCGGCCAGGGCGGCGTCCGCTGGGAGCGGGCTCCGCTGCCCGGCTCCGCCTCGCCCTGGGTGCCGGACGTGGAGGCCGTCGTGGACGCGGTGGTCGACGCCCTCACTCGTACGGGTGTGAGCGCGCCCGAGTTCTAGGATTCTGCGGCGCGCGCGGAGTCCGCGCCCGCCCGGGGTCGTTATCGTCCGCCCCATGCCGCTTCATGCAGGGGAGCACCGCGTGTCCAGGCCGCACCGCGCGGGACCGCGCCGCGGCCGGCCGGACCGCCGGCGGATCCGGCTGTACGGGCTCACCGGTGTCGTGGTGTGCGCGGTCGTGCTGCCGTTCGCCGTGGCGTCCGCGGGGCCCTCGGACGATCGTGAGGACGCGGCCCCGGCGGCCGTCCCGCTCCTCCCGCGGGGCGGTGACGGCAAGGCGTCCGCCGGGGCCGAACGCGGCCCGGCCGTCCGCTCCCCGCTGCCGCCCGGACCGGCCACCGCCGTGCGCTGCGGTCCCGAACTCACCTCGCCGGAGGGCGTCGAGGCGCAGACCTGCGTCCTGACCCAGGGGCCGGAGACCTGGGCGCGCACCTACTACCGCAACGCGACCGGTGGCCCGCTGGAGTCCGTCCTGAGCCTCATGGGGCCCGAAGGGCGCAGTGTGCGGATGCGCTGCGTGGTGGGCGCCGAGGACGCGCCGGGTACCTGCGAGACGCCCCGGGAGCGTCTGCGGGGCGGGCCGGCCCAGTACACGGCGGTCGCGGAGTTCGCGGCCCGCGCCGGGTACGGGCGGCTGCTGCTGCGCACCGGCAGCAACGGAGGCGGCGAGGCGGGCGACGGGAGCGAGGGGAGCGACGGGAGCGACGGGGGTCACGGCGACGCCGGCGGTGTCGACGGCGGCGGCGGAGGTGCCGAGGCCGGGGCCGGGGCTGGGGCTGGGACCGGAGCGGCCGACGGCGTCGGGGTCAACTCGCCTTCGGAAACGGGGAGTTGACGGGCGACTGCGGTGCGTGCGCGATCGGGCGCATGGAAAGACCCGGTTGCTGGCGACGGGGGATGCACCAGCAACCGGGCTACTCGAACGGTAACAAGAGATCGGCGGTTAGCAAATTCGATCTCTTGTTTTCCGGTCACCGATTGGCCTGTCTACGCGGGGAGTTGTGACGGGAGTCACGTGTCCCCAGGGTCAGGACTCCGGCTGACCAGTCGGTCAGCCGGCCCGGACCGGACGGTGAGCCGTCCCCGACCGGACGGTGAGCCGGTCCGGACCGGGCGGCGGGACGGTCCGGGCGGGAAGGCCCGGGCGAGGCGTCAGCTGAGGGTGACCTGGCGGTTGGTCAGACCGCCCCGTGCCCGGCGCTCGTCCGGGGTGAGGGGGGTGTCCGCGGCCAGGGCCTCGGCGAGGCGCTCGGCGAACTCGGCCGCCGGCTTCTCGATGTCCTGCGCGGTGACCTCGCTCGGCAGGTCCCACACCGGGACGGTGAGCCCGTGCGCCCGGAAGGAGCCGACCAGGCGGGTGCCCTCGCCGAGGGACGACCGGCCCGCCGCGTGCAGCCGGGCGAGGGCGTCCAGCAACCGCTCCTCCTCGTGCGGCATGACCCAGCGCAGGTGGTTCTTCTCCGGGGTCTCGCACCAGTACGCCGCGTCCAGGCCCTCCAGCCGGACGGTCGGGATCGCCGCGGCGTTGGCCCGCTCCAGGGAGGCGGCCACCTCCGGCGTGGCGTTCTCCGGGTCCGGAACCCAGAACTCGAAGCCTTCGTGCACCGCCGGCTCGAACGCCCCCTCGGGAGCGAGCAGGTCCTGGAGCCGTGGACCGTCGGCCGGCGCGCGGCGGCCCTGCACCGGGGTGCCCGGCTGGGCCGTCAGCGCCCGCTGGAGGGTGTCGGCGAGGTCGCGGCTGATGTCGCCCGACGCCGTGTCGTTCTGGAGGCCGAGCAGGACCGAGCCGTCGTCGCGGCGCAGGGCCGGCCAGGCCATCGGCAGCACCGTGGCCAGGGTGACGGAGGGGACGTCCTCCGGCAGGCCGTCCTTCAGGGTCAGCTCGACCGTGGCCGCCGGCACCAGCTCGCGCAGGGCGACCCAGTCGCACTCGCCGGGCAGGCCCTCGAAGGGCCGCTGCACCAGCTCGGTCGTGGCATGCGCGGCGGCCCGGCCGTGGCAGGCCTTGTAGCGGCGGCCGCTGCCGCAGGGGCAGGGCTCGCGGGCGCCGACGACCGGAACGTGCCCATCGGCGCCTGCGGCGCGGGCGCCCTCGCCGGGCTGGGGGCGCTTGGCCTTCGTCTGGGGTCGCTTCTTGGCCATCGTGGGTGTCTCCCGGTTGCGGCTCATTCGGTACGGCGCGAGCCTAGCCGCTCACACCCCGGCCGACGGGACCCTGTGGACAAGGGGCCACCTGTGGACGACCCGCCCCGGAGCCACCGGTGGGGGCCGTCGACTCAGCCCACGTCGTCGAACGCGTCCGCGAAGTCCAGGCCGGGGATCTCCGACACCGCCGGTGCCGTGATCCGGGATGCGAAGTCGTCGCGGCGGTGCCCGGCGTCCGGGGCGTGCACGTCGTCGTGGACGACGACCCAGACCGTGACCTCTCCGCGGACGTCGTCCCGTACGCCCCAGTCGTCGGCGAGCGCGGTGATGATGTTCAGGCCGCGGCCGCCGTGCGCGGTGACCGACGGGGTCGCCGGGGTCGGGCGGGTCGGACCGCCGCCGTCCGTGACCTCCACGACCAGCCGGCCGCCCGCGTCCACCTGCCACCCGGCGCGTACGTCGCCGTCACCGGCGAGGGCGTCGCCCAGCGGCCGACCGTGCTTGCACGCGTTGCTCAAGAGTTCGGACAGGATCAATACGGCGTCGTCGATGACCGATTCCGCCACACCGCCGCTGCGCAACTGCTCCCGCATGCGGTGTCTCGCTTTCCCCACGCCCGCAGGGCCATGGGGAACGGCCATGCACGACGACGTGGGCACCTTCTGTGCCACCACCAACGCCACCCCCGAGACCTCCTTCGCCCCACGCCACGGTGTGGATGCCCTTCTGGCCTGAACCGGAAACCGGCCGGTCGCCGCCCAGTGACGCATTCGACACGGCCGAACACGCACCGAACGCGCCGGAGCACTCCCCGTAATCACATGGCTGGATCTCGCCGGTGTGGCCGAGAACGGAGGATGGGGCAGCCGGGCCGACGGGTCAAGACCTCCGGCCGAATCAGCGGCCCAGGTGCTCCAGCACTCCGCGCGGCCGGTTGGTGATGATGGCGTCGACCCCCAGGCCGACGCAGAGATCGACGTCCTCGGTCTCGTTCACGGTCCACACGTGCACCTGGTGACCGGCCCGCTTCAGGCGCTCGATGTAGGCGGGGTGGTTGCGCACGATCCGGATCGAGGGGCCCGCGATCCGGACACCCGCGGGCAGCCGCCCGTCACGCAGCCGGGGCGAGACGAACTGCATGAGGTAGACCGTCGGCAGGGTCGGCGACGCGGCCCGTACCCGGTGCAGCGAGCGGGCCGAGAAGCTCATCACCCGCACCGGGGACTCGGCGGCCGAGGCCGGGGCGTCGAGTCCGAACCGCTTCAGGAGCACCAGCAACCGCTCCTCCACCTGCCCCGCCCACCGCGTGGGGTGCTTGGTCTCGATGGCCAGCTCCACCCGCCGCCCCGCGTCGGAGACCAGCTGGAGCAGCCGCTCCAGGGTCAGTACGGAGGTCTCCTCGCGGTCCTCGGGCCGGTGCTCCCAGTCGGGCTGCTCGTCGCGCGTCCGCCAGAACTCGCGGGTCCGGCGGGCGCCGAAGTCCAGCGCGGCCAGGTCGGCGAGCTCCAGCGCCGACACCGCGCCGCGGCCGTTGGACGTACGGTTGACGCGCCAGTCGTGGACGCAGACGAGATGGCCGTCGGCGGTCAGGCGCACATCGCACTCGAGGGCGTCCGCCCCGTCCTCGATCGCCTTCCGGTACGCGGCCAGGGTGTGCTCGGGCGCCTCCTCGGAGGCTCCCCGGTGGGCGACGACCTGGATCCGGTGCTGTCGTGCGTGGGTCACCGCGTCATGGTGCCACCGCCTACGGGTAGACGTGCCCTCGGAGTCATCGCGAGTGCGTCCGTTTAGTCTTGGATGACCCATGTAAAGGCCGATCGCGAACCCACAGCAACCGCTTATGGTGCTCTGACGGCCCGTGGGAAAAGCTGATGGCATACGAAAACACTGCACATCCGCGTCGCGCCGGACCGTGGAGCAGCGCGTGAGCGTGGCTGAACGCGAGCGATGTGACCGAGAAGCAGCCATGGAACGAGGAGAGAAGCTGTGAGCACCGAGAACGAGGGCACCGCGGTACCCCCGGCCCCGTCCGCACCTCCCGTGCCGGTGGACACTCCCGCAGCCTCCGCCCCGTCGGCCGCGCCCCACCCGGACCAGCAGCCGTCCCCGCCGGACCAGTCGGCCTCCCCCCACCCGGGTGCGGAGCCGCACCCGAACACAGGATTCGGTCCCGCCGCGTCCGCTCCCGCCGCCCACGCGTCGCACCAGCCCCCTCCCCAGGGCCAGGGAGCCGCGCCGCAGGGCCACACGGCTCCCGACGCCTCCTGGCCGCCGCCCCCGCCGCCGGGCACCCCGTCGTACGGGGCGTCGTACGGCGACGGCAGCAGCAGTGGCAGCAGCAGTGGCGGCGGCTACGGCGGGGGTGACGGCTACGGCGGCGGCTGGGGCGCCTCGTACCAGCCGCCCGCCCCGAAGCAGGGCCGCGGCCGGGGCGGTGTCCTCGCCGGCGTCCTGATCGCCGCGCTGGTCGCGGGCGGCCTGGGCGGCGGCCTCGGCTACACCCTGGCCAAGAACAACGACGAGAGCGGCTCCACCACGGTCTCCGCGTCGGACACCGGCGGCTCGGTCAAGCGCGACGCGGGCACGGTCGCCGGTGTGGCCGCCAAGGCGCTGCCCAGCACGGTCACCATCCAGGCCGAGGGCAGCAACGGCGAGGGCGGCACCGGCACCGGATTCGTCTTCGACAAGCAGGGCCACATCGTCACCAACAACCACGTGGTGGCGGAGGCGGTCGACGGCGGCAAGCTCAGCGCCACCTTCCCCGACGGCAAGAAGTACGACGCCGAGGTGGTCGGCAACGCCCAGGGCTACGACGTGGCGGTCATCAAGCTCAAGGACACCCCCTCGGACCTGAACCCGCTGCCCCTCGGCAACTCCGACAAGGTGGCGGTGGGCGACTCCACGATCGCCATCGGCGCCCCCTTCGGCCTGTCCGACACGGTCACCACGGGCATCATCAGCGCCAAGAACCGCCCCGTGGCCTCCAGCGACGGCAGCGGCAGCAGCAAGGCGTCCTACATGAGCGCGCTGCAGACCGACGCGTCGATCAACCCGGGCAACTCCGGCGGGCCGCTGCTGGACGCCCAGGGCAACGTCATCGGGATCAACTCCGCGATCCAGTCCACGAGCAACGGCGGCTTCGGCACCGGCCAGGCCGGTTCGATCGGCCTGGGCTTCGCCATCCCCATCAACCAGGCCGAGTTCGTCGCCAAGCAGCTGATCAAGTCCGGCAAGCCGGTGTACGCGAAGATCGGCGCCTCCGTCTCCCTGGAGGAGACGACCAACGGCGCCAAGGTCACCGAGCAGGGCGTGGGCGGCTCCGAGCCCGTGGAGCCGGGCGGTCCCGCGGCCGACGCCGGCCTCAAGCCCGGCGACGTCATCACCAAGCTCGACGACCGCGTGATCGACAGCGGCCCGACCCTGATCGGCGAGATCTGGACCCACAAGCCCGGCGACAAGGTCACGGTCACCTACGAACGCGGCGGCAAGGAGCACACGGCCGAACTCACCCTCGGCTCCAAGGTCGGCGACGACTGACCCCCGCCCCCGGGCACCGACCCGCTACCCTGGTCCCCGCGCCGTCGATCACCCACGGCGCGGGGTGGGTTGCCCGAGCGGCCTAAGGGAACGGTCTTGAAAACCGTCGTGGCGCAAGTCACCGTGGGTTCAAATCCCACACCCACCGCAGTGTTTGACGGCCCCTGACCAGGCGTTATGGTCGGGGGCCGTCGTCGTGTGCGCTACCTGCCGAACACCGCCGTACCCCGCGATTTCCCGGCCGATCGTGCACGGACGGGGCACGCGCGTGGAGTTCTCAAGGCGCGCTGGGCGGAGTGCGCGCCAGGATGCCGGTGCCGGACATCGGGGTGTCCGCCGTCAGGGCGAGTGGACTGATACCGAGCTCGGCGGCGATCTCCGGTGCCATGTGCATGGTCTCCATGGCCCAGTCCTCCTCGTCCTCTTCTGTCTCGGTCGCCGCGTCCCAAGTCGTGGTGAGCCCCAGGGCCTCTCGGCGGGAGCGCTCATAGGGCAGCGGTTCGCCCAGCGTCAGATAGTGGCCCTCGCCCTCGTCGGTCTCGCAGTAACGGCGCACGACCGTCCCCTGCTCCGCGATCAACCAGGCCGACCCGGTGCCTTGTGCGCCGTAGTAGTAAGCCTGGGCCTGTCCGTAGCGGGCGCTCAGCGCCTCACACAGGCGCAGCACATCGTCCGAGCGTTCGGGGTCGCAGGGATCGCACCAACGGCCGATGACCAGAATCCACCCGTCGAGTACCGGGCTCACGTACACCCGGCCCGTCCGCTCGGCTCCGGAATGACTGTCCTCGTCGACGGCCTGTTCAGCGTCGCCGAAAGAGACGGGTACCGCGTCCGTCAGCCCCAGTAGGGACATGACTCCGGGCTGATCCCCGGTCGGTACCGCGATCCAACGGAGCCAGCACGTCAGAAACGGCCTGGGCAACAGGTCGGGAGCGAATGTGGTCACGGGCTCGGCTCCATGACGTGTCCCAGGGCGATGAGACCCACGCCGATGACAGTGATGGTCGGGTGGGAAAGGCCGCCGACCGCTACCGACAACCCTCCGGCACCCCATACCCTCGGCTGCCGCACGTGGCGTTGGAGCCATCGACCCGGCATGCGTCCCAGCAGCAGGCCGTGAATGCCCAGCACCGAACAGGCAAGCCACAGCGCGATCAGGGGGACTGCTCCGGCCAGCACTATGGTCGCGAACGCCGTCCCCACGACTCACCCCCTGGCAGCCGCGCTCTTGCGGCCGACCGGCAGTCTTGCATGAAACGGATGCCGGGCGGGGGCCGGGGCGGGCTACGCTGCGGGTGCCTCGGGTGCTGACAAGCTTGGGGACATGAGCCGGCGATTCCGGGAGTCCACCCCCTGCCTTCGGCGGGGCCGCCGCGGTGCGGGGGATCGCCGGTTTTCCGCGCGTCGTCCCGGTGATCTCGTGCAGGGGTACTCACGTACTCGCGTGGAGTTGAGTATGTGCGCTCTGTTCGGCCTGGGCTCGCGCCGGAAGGCTCGGGGCATGGAACGACGACGGCTGAAGCCGAATCCCCAGATCGAGGCGGGCCTCCTGCTCGCCGGTGTGACCGTTGCGCTCTGGGCCGCGTGGCTGGGGTGGGACCAGCGGCGTGATGTGCACGCCGACGGTTCCACGACCGGGCCGTACGAGGCCTGGCAGGTCGTCGGGCTCGTGCTGAGCCTGCTGGTGCCGGTGTACTGGGCGGCGTCCCGGCGGCATGTCGTCGGCGCCGTGCTCGGTGTCACCGTCGGTCTCACCGGCGCCGCGTTCTACGACTGGTCGGACGACGCCAGTGGTCTCTTCGTGATCGGCGTGGGGATGGTCATGGTGGGGAGCTTCGCCGTCACCACCGCGGTCGTGGCCGTCATCGCCGCCGCGAAACGGGGAGGGCGGCCTGTGACAGGGCTGTGACCGGAGGTGTGGCTTCCGCCATGGCCGGTGCGGGGGCGTACTGGTGGGGTGGGGGGATGCGTATCCCCCAGCTCCGTCCGCCGCTCGCGGTCTCCGGTGCTCTCGTGGCCAGTCTCCTCCTCGGCGCCTGTGGCACCCAGACCGCAGGGGCAGGGGCAGGGGCAGGGGCAGGGGCAGGGGCAGGGGCAGGAGACGAGGGGGCCGGGGCGTCGGGGGGACGGTGTGGGGCGGGGGTGTCCGCCGGTGGCGGGCAGGAGCAGGACGGGGTACGGATCGTCGGGATGGTGGAGAAGGCCGGGGCCGGCGGTGGGGCGAGCGCGTCCGCGTCACCAGGGGGTCGGGCGAGTGGGTCTCCGGATTGGATCGTCACGGCGGATCCGCTGCCGGGGGCGACGGAGGTGGGGAGGAGTGAGAGTGAGAGCGAGGGGGGCGCGGGGGCGTCGGCCGGCGCTGGTGTCGGGAGCGGTGACGGCTCGGGGGCTGGGTTCGACGGCTCGTGTGTCGTCGCGTACTCCGTGAGCAATCAGGACGCCGAGGCCTTCACGTACACCATCACGTTCTCCCTGCTGGACGAGCAGGGCAGGGCGATGTCGAACGTGGAGGAGACGGTGGCGTCCGTGGGGGCGGGGCGGACCGTGCGGCGCACCCTCGATCACCTCGGGTACGGGACCGGCACCCGGCTCGACGCCGGGCAGGTGCGGATCCTCGACGTGCGGCGGGTGCCCTCCGACGAGGCGCCGGCGCCGGCCGGTTCCTGTCCGGCGTCCGGTCTGCGTCTGACCGCCGACCAGGGGGACGCGGCCATGGGGCTGCGTGTCGTGGGCCTGCATCTGGAGAACTGCGGCTCCCGCCCGTACTCCCTGGAGGGCTATCCGGTACTGGAGTTGCTCGACGGGGAACGGCGGCCGGTGGACGGCATCGAGATACTGCGCGGTACCGACGGCATCCCCATGGCGGGCGGGGACGGGCCGCCCCGGCCGGTGACGCTGCGGCCGGGCGAGGCCGCCGTGTCCGGCCTGGCGTGGCGCAACACCACGCAGTCGGGTGAGGCGGTGACCGTGCCGTACGTCAGGGTCCGTGCCGAGGCCGGTGCCGACCCCGTGATCGTCGCACCGCACCTCGACCTCGGCACCACCGGCGAGCTGGGTGTCCGCGCGTGGCGGAAGAACGAGACACAGGGCGGGCCCGCGACCCCGTAGCCGGCGCTTTGCGGCGGGCCTGGGCGGGTGGGGCCGTCGGTCAGGGGCGGTGGTGCTCCGTCATGCGGGCCGCCGACGCGATCGTCGCGCGGGCCTCGCGTTCCGTCAGTCCGGTGTCGAGGGCGGCCTCGACCAGGGGAGCCACGAGGGCGGGGCCGATGCCGTCCTCGTAGGCGCGGCAGGCGGCCCAGAACAGGCGGGTGTTGCGCTGGCCCTCGTGGGCGGCGAGGACGAACTGGACGAGCCCCTGGCCGTGGGCGTCGGGACCGCCCGCCGACGCGGGCCGGTGGGTGCGGGGCGGCGGGAGCAGCAGCCGCAGCAACGCCGGTGGGCAGGCCGCCGGGGGCAGGTGGGCGGTGCCGGGGGCGGCGGTGTAGGTGCCGTGCCGGGTACGGGAGCCGGGGCCGACCAGATAGCCGCCGGCGCCCCGGATGTCGATGCCGGGGGCGAGGCGGCCGGCCGAGTTGGGGACGACGACGTGGGGCGGGCCGCTCAGCCAGAGGTGGCGTCCTCCGCTGGGGGTCAGGACGACCACCGTGGGCGGGATCGTGAACAGGTGGCGCAGGGCGAGTTCGCGCAGGGCGGTCGAGGAGTCCGTCTCCGCTTTGGTGTCCAGGTCGACGCCGATCAGGTGGTGCGGGGGCAGGCCGCAGGCGATGCCGTAGCCCGTGGCCCAGGGGGCGGCGGCGAAGAGTTCGCGGATGCGGGCCGGGTCGGTGGAGGCGTCGTAGATCCCGTGGCCGAGGCGGCCGCACTCGCCGTGGCAGGGAGCCGGAGCCGGGTCGTCGCGGTGGGGGGAACGCAGGGCCGGGAGCTTCGTCCGGGACAGGGGGATGACGGCCAGTCCGCGTTCGGCGGCTGACAGGGCGTGTGCGAGGGCCAGCGTCGTGGCCTGCCGGTCGGGGGTGGCCATGCCTCCATGTTCGTACGTACGTTCGAAAAAGGGAAGGGTGGCCGTCCGCGACGCGCCGGGCGGGAGGGATACGGGGAAAAACTGCCGGAACGCTTCACCTCTTGTGGCGCTTGGGAGGGAGGTGTCCGTACTGCCCTGAGGTGAGACGGAAGGCAAGCAAAGGGGTTTATCGACTTGTCATCACGCTTGAGGGCGAATCGGGTCTTCCGGGGTGGTTGGCCGGGGTTCGGTGGGCAATTCTGATCACGCGACGTCGTGCACAGCGTCGAGGTGGTCGGCCAACCGCCTTGGCACACGCTCTAGTTCGGAACAGCTTCACGCAACTTCACGCAGTTTCAGGCAGCTCACGCAACTTTCGCGCTGCCGGCCCGCGGCCGGCGCGCACCTGTTCTGGAGGAAACACATGGCAAGCATCCGTACCGCCCGTGTCGTCGCCGCTGTCGCCGCCCTTCCGCTCGCCGCCGCCCTCTTCAGCGGTGCGGCGACGGCGGACAACGGTGCCCTCGCGGACGACGGATCGAACGCGACCGCTTCGGAGGCCTTCGCGGGCATCCTCGGCAGCGGCGTCGGCGGGGACAACAACGGCAATTCGTCCACCACGCAGCAGCAGGCGGTCGGCTCGGGGGCCTCGAACCAGAGCAACACCGCGCAGGTCGACGGCTCCGCCTTCACGGCGATCAATCAGGGCAACGAGAACGTGGCCGTCAGCTTCTCCCCGCTGTGGTGGTGAGCTGAGGGGCCGGCGCGGACGCGCTCCCGCGCCGGCCCCTCGGTCTCCGTGCGGGTGTGCTTCATGGGGTCGCAAGGCGCCTGGGCGGCGGTACTCCGGTACCGCCGCCCAGGCGTTTCCGCACGGGGCCTCCCGAGGTCCACAGGGCCGGGGAGCGGCCGGGAAGAGGGCCGTGGAGTTCATGGGGGGAGCCCCGCGGTGCCGGGCCGGGGCCGGTCGCCGCGGGTGCCCCCAGGGGTGAACCCGCAGGTGTCCTCCTCGCCTCGTCCACCTACAGGAGGTGGGGCCGGCACCACCCCTACAACCTGAGGCGGACTCGGCTTCGGGACCTGCGGCCGATCCGCCGGGCGCCCCCTCGCTCATAGCGTTGAGCCATGACCACACCCGTCTGCACCACCGCTTCGAACGCCGCCGCGGCCAAGGCCCCCGCCAAGGCGCCCGCCGTGGCCGCAGCCTTGGCGGGGGCCAGGGCGCAGACCTTCTCGTACGCGTCGTTCTCGTCGTACGTGAAGGCCCGCCAGCCGGTGCTGCTGCGTGCCGCCCGGTCGCTCACCGCGAACCCGAGCGACGCGGAGGACCTGCTGCAGACCGCCCTCACCAAGACGTACGTGGCCTGGGACCGCATCGAGGACCATCGCGCCCTGGACGGCTACGTGCGGCGGGCGCTGCTGAACACCCGGACGTCGCAGTGGCGCAAGCGCAAGGTCGACGAGTTCGCCTGCGACGAGCTGCCCGAGCCGGAGCCCGCGCCCGGCGGCGACGACCCGGCGGAGCGGCAGGCGCTGCACGACGCGATGTGGCGGGCGATCATGAAGCTGCCCGCACGCCAGCGCGCGATGGTCGTCCTCAGGTACTACGAGGATCTCAGCGAGGCCCAGACGGCCGAGGTGCTCGGGGTTTCCGTGGGCACGGTGAAGTCGGCGGTGTCCCGCGCGCTCGGCAAGCTCCGCGAGGACCCTGAGCTGGGGTTTGTCCGGTAATGGCACGTTCTGTGGGCGGTCGGGATCCGTTCCGGCCGGGCGCCGCGCACTGATCGATCACCCGGGAGTAGTGACATACCAAGCGGTATGTGCGCAGAATCAGCGCAACCCTTGCCGCCGCGTAGGCAATGTCGCCCCGGGAGGACACCGTGCTGAGCACGATGCAGGACGTACCGCTGCTGATATCGAGGATCCTGACCCACGGGTCGACGATCCACGGCAGCTCCCAGGTGACCACCTGGACCGGTGAGGACGAGCCGCACCGCCGCTCCTTCGCCGAGATCGGCGCCCGCGCCGCCCAGCTGGCGCACGCCCTGCGCGAGGACCTCGGGGTCCAGGGCGACGAACGGGTCGCGACCCTCGCCTGGAACAACGCGGAGCACGTCGAGGCGTACTTCGCGATCCCCTCGATGGGCGCGATCCTCCACACCCTCAATCTCCGCCTCCCGCCCGAGCAGCTGGCCTGGATCGTGAACCACGCGGCCGACCGCGTCGTGATCGCCAACGGCTCCCTGCTCCCGCTGCTGGCGCCGCTGCTGCCGCACCTGAAGACGGTCGAGCACGTCGTCGTCACCGGGCCGGGCGACCGCACCCTGCTGGACGGCACCGCGGTCCGGGTCCACGAGTACGAGGACCTGATCGCCGGGAAGCCGGCCACGTACGACTGGCCCGAGCTGGACGAGCGGGCCGCCGCCGCCATGTGCTACACCTCCGGCACCACCGGCGACCCCAAGGGCGTGGTCTACAGCCACCGCTCCATCTACCTGCACTCCATGCAGGTCAACATGGCGCAGTCGATGGGCCTGACCGACGAGGACACCTCGCTGGTCGTGGTCCCGCAGTTCCACGTCAACGCCTGGGGACTGCCGCACGCCACGTTCATGACCGGCGTCAACATGCTGATGCCGGACCGCTTCCTCCAGCCGGCCCCGCTCGCCGCGATGATCGAGAGCGAGAGGCCGACGCACGCCGCCGCCGTCCCCACCATCTGGCAGGGCCTGCTGGCCGAGCTGACCGCCAAGCCCCGGGACGTCTCCTCCCTCGGCCAGGTCACCATCGGCGGGTCCGCCTGTCCCCCGTCCCTGATGGAGGCCTTCGACCGGCTCGGTATGCGGGTCTGCCACGCGTGGGGCATGACGGAGACCTCGCCGCTCGGCACGGTCGCCCGTCCGCCGGCCCACGCGGTCGGCACGGAGCAGGAGTTCGGCTACCGCCTCACCCAGGGCCGCTTCCCGGCCGGTGTCGAGGCCCGCCTCACCGGCCCCGGCGGCGAGCGCCTGCCGTGGGACGGCGAGTCCGCCGGCGAGCTGGAGGTACGCGGCAACTGGATCGCCGGCGCGTACTACAACGGCCTGGACGCCGAGCCGCTGCGCCCCGACGACAAGTTCAGTGAGGACGGCTGGCTGAAGACGGGCGACGTCGGCACCATCTCCGCCGACGGCTTCCTCACCCTCACCGACCGCGCCAAGGACGTCATCAAGTCCGGCGGCGAGTGGATCTCCTCGGTGGAGCTGGAGAACGCCCTGATGGCCCACCCGGACGTCGCGGAGGCCGCCGTGGTGGCCGTCCCGGACGACAAGTGGGGCGAGCGCCCGCTGGCCACCGTCGTCCTCAAGGAGGGCGCGAACGTCGGCTTCGAGGACCTGCGCGCCTTCCTCGCCGAGGACGGCAAGATCGCCAAGTGGCAGCTCCCGGAGCGCTGGACGGTCATCGAGTCGGTGCCGAAGACGAGCGTCGGCAAGTTCGACAAGAAGGTGCTGCGCAGGCAGTACGCCGACGGCGGGCTGGACGTCACCCGGCTCTGACCGGCGTTGCGGCACCTTCGTGCCGGGCGGTCGCCAAGCGGCCGTCCGGCACGAACGCTCACCGCCCGGCGGTCAGTTGGTCCCGATCCGGGCGAGCAGCTCGACGATCCGGGACTGCACCTCGCCGCTGGTGGAGCGCTCCGCCAGGAACAGCACCGTCTCGCCCGAGGCCAGCCTCGGCAGGTCGGCCTGGTCGACGGCGGCGGTGTAGACGACGAGCGGGGTGCGGTTGAGCTGCCCGTTCGCGCGCAGCCAGTCGATGATCCCGGCGTGCCCCTCCTGGCGCCGCTCGACCTGCAGCAGGTCCATCACGACGAGGTTCGGCCGGAACTGCCCCGCCAGCGTCACCGCGTCGGCGTCGCTCGCCGCCCGCGCCACCTGCATCCCGCGCCGCTCCAGCGTCGCGGTCAGCGCCAGCGCGATCTCGGCGTGCTCCTCGATCAGCAGCACGCGCGGCGGATGCTGCTCGCTGTCCCGGGGCGCGAGCGCCTTCAGAAGTACGGCCGGATCGGCGCCGTAGGCGGCGTCGCGCGAGGCCTGTCCGAGGCCGGCCGTGACCAGCACCGGCACTTCGGCCGCCACCGCCGCCTGCCGCAGCGACTGGAGCGCCGTGCGCGTGATCGGCCCGGTCAGCGGGTCCACGAACAGCGCGGCGGGGAACGCCGCGATCTGCGCGTCGACCTCCTCGCGCGAGTGCACGATCACTGGCCGGTAGCCGCGGTCGCTGAGCGCCTGCTGCGTGGAGACGTCCGGGGCGGGCCACACCAGCAGCCGGCGCGGGTTGTCCAGCGGCTCCGGCGGCAGCTCGTCGTCCATCGGCTGCGGACGCGGCGGGTCGGCGACCTCCACCGCACCGCCGGGCCCGTCCAGCGGCTCGGGCCCTTCGGCGGCGTTCCGGTCCGGTGCGCCTATGGCGTACGACCGCCCGGCGCCCTCCGCCGTCGGCATCCGCCGGGGCTGCCCGCCGGGCAGGGGCGGCTGCTCCGTGCCCTGGCCCTGCGGCTGGGGTTGCGGTGCGGTCTTCGGCGGCGCGGCGGCCGGCGGCTGCTCGGCCGGCGGATGCGGACGGGCCGACTGCTCCGGGCGCGCGGTGGCCGGGTCGGGCGGGGTGCCCAGCTTCCGGCGCCGGCCCGAACCGCCCGGCTGGTGCGGGGCGGGGGTGGCCGACGGCTGCTGCACCTGGACGGCCTGACGGTTGAACGGCACGCCCTGGCCCAGCGTCCGCACGCTGATCGCCCGCCCCTGGGTCGAGTTCGGGTCGACGGGAGCGGACGCCTCGGCGGGCAGCGGCTGCGCCGCCCGAGGGGCGGGTGCGGGTACGGGGGTCGGCGCGGGGGCGTTCTCGGGCGGCAGCGGGGTGCCCCGGCTCGGCGTGGTGGCGGGGACGCCCTGCGGGGGTGTCGGCGCCGGAGGGGCGGGGGCGGGGGTGGGGGGTGCTTGGGGGTTCTGAGCTGCTTGGGGTACGTGAGGTGCCGGTGCCTGAGGCGGCTGGCCTGCCTGAGGTGCCTGAGGGGACGCAACTGCTTGAGGCGCCTGAGGTACCTGAGGTACCTGAGGTGCCTGACCTGCTTGAGGTGCCGACGGCGCCGGGGCCGGTGCCGTCGGCACCGCGGCGGGCGCGCCGGCGACCGTGGCATCCGCGGCGGCGGGCCAGGGCTGCGGGGCGGGCTGGGGCGCGGCAGCGGGAGGGGCGGGGTCGGCGGCGGCCCCGGCGGGCTGGGGTGCCTCGGCACGGGGGGCCGGACCCGGCGCGACCGGACCCGGCGCGGGTACGGGCGCCGCTTCCCCGTCCGGCCGGCCCGCGTCGGCCCGGCGCCGGCGTCCGGTGGGCGCCTCCGTCGGGTGCGGCTGCGGCGGGGTGTGGTCGTCGGCCTGGTCGCGCGGTACGGCGTCGTGGCGGCCGGCGTCGAGCGGCGCGTCGCCGGCGACCGCAGGGCCAGGCACCTGGGCCTGCTCCCCGGGCACCGCCACGGACGCGTCGGCCGCTCCTGCCGGACCCTGCGCCTCCACCGCCCCGTGGACGGCCCCGGGCGCGGTCACGTGCGGGTCCGTCGCCGCGTCGGACGGACGGTCCGCGTCGGCGGGCGGCAGGGCGAACACCTGACGCGGCGCCGCCTCCTGCGCGGCGGCACGCTCATTGGCCGAGGCCAGCGCGCGGCGCCGGCGCCCGGTGGGCCGGCCGGCGTCGGCCGGGTCCGTCTCGCCGGCCTGCGCGGGCAGAGCGGCGGGCAGCGCCTGCTGCTCACCACCGTCGCGCCGGGCACGCCGGCCGTCGGGCCCGGGCACGCCCTGCGGCGGTACGGTCCCGCCCAGGCCGGTGTTGGAGGCCGCGGCGCCTCCGCCGTGCTCGCCGGCCATGACGACGGCGCCCTCGGACACCCCGGCGACCGCGCCCTCGCCGCGCGCGTCCTCCGCGGGCCGCCCGCGCCGGCGCCCGGTGCCGCCGGACCCCTCGCCGGGCGCCGCCTGCGCCGGAACCGGAAGCGGGACGGATGCCCGGACCTGCTCCTGCGGGGCCGGGGCCGGGGCCGGGCCGGCCGCCTCGGGAGCCTGGGCCGCCCGCCGCCTGCGCCGTCCCGTCGGTGCGGCACTCCCACCGTCGGCACCGGAACCGGCACCGGCAGCACCACCGCTGCCCTCGGAACCGGTCCCCGCGACCTCGGCTCCCGCGACCTCGCTCTCCAGGAACGAGTCGACGGACGCCCGCCGGGCGCGTCGCCGCCCGCCACCGGACACCGCTTCCGGCAGCGCCGGCACGCCGCCCGCACCCGAACCGCCTTCACCCTCCCCGGCCGGAGCCGGAGCCGGAGCCTGGACCTGCGCCTGCGCTTGGACCTGCGCCTGCGCCTGCGGGTCGGCCTGCGCCGGAAGCTGCCCAGGGACGGCCCCCGCCCCACCGCCGATCGGCACCTCCAGCACGTACGCGCTGCCGCTCATGCCGGGCACCTCGTGCGTCTGGAGCACGCCGCCGTGGGCCCGCACGATCCCGCGCACGATCGGCTCGTGCACCGGGTCTCCCCCGGCGTACGGCCCGCGCACCTCGATGCGGACGACCTCACCGCGCTGCGCCGCCGCGACCACGACGGTGTTGTCCAGGTAGCCGCCCGTCGCCGACACCGGCGAGTTGCCGGTCGCGTCGACGCCCGCGACGTCCGCGACGAGGTGCGCGAGCGCGGTGGCCAGCAGCCGGGGGTCGACCTCGGCCTCGATGGGCGGCGCGTGCACGGCGAACTGCACCCGCCCCGGCCCGATCAGCTCCACGGCCCCGTCGACTCCGGAGGCGACGACGGCGTCGAGCATCACCTTCGTACGGACGACGTTCTCGTTGCCGACGTCGAGGCGCTGGTAGCCGAGGACGTTGTCGATGAGGGTGGTGATGCGCGAGTAACCGGCCGACAGGTGGTGCAGCACCTGGTTGGCCTCGGGCCACAACTGCCCGGCGTCGTCCGCGGCCAGGGCGGCCAGCTCCTGGCGCAGTTCGTCCAGGGGGCCGCGCAGGGAACCGCCGAGCAGGGTGAGCAGTTGTTCGTGCCGGGCGGCGAGCGCCTCGTAGCGGTCCTTCTCCCGCTCACCGAGCGCGGCGTAGCGGTCCGCGTCGGCGGCGACCTCCTCCGCGTGCTTCTCCCGCAGCTCCTCCAGCTCGGTCACGTGCTGCTGGCGCAGCGCGGTCAGCTCGGAGGCGTGCTCCTCGGCGAGCCGCTCCAGCTCCTCCGCGTGCCGCCGTTCCGCGTCCTCGTGCTCCTTGACCAGCGCGTCGTACGGCCGCCGGTCGGTGAAGGTCATCACGGCGCCGACGAGCTGGTCGCCGTCGCGTACGGGCGCGGTCGTCAGGTCGGCCGGCACCTGGTCGCCGCTCTTGGAGAACAGCACCTGCCCGCGCACCCGGTGCTTGCGTCCGGAGCGCAGGGTGTCGGCGAGCGGCGACTCGTCGTACGGGAACGGGGAGCCGTCGGCCCGCGAGTGCAGGACGAGGGTGTGCAGCTCACGGCCGCCGAGGTCGCTGGCCCGGTAACCCAGTATCTGGGCGGCGGCCGGGTTGACGAGGACGATCCGTCCGTCGGTGTCGGTGCCGACGACGCCCTCGGAGGCGGCCCGCAGGATCATCTCGGTCTGCCGCTGCGACCGGGCCAGCTCGGCCTCGGTGTCGACGGTGCCGGAGAGGTCGCGGACGACGAGCATCAGCAGCTCGTCGCCGGTGTAGCCGTAGGTGTCGTAGGCCTGCTGGCCGGTCTCCAGGTTGGCGCTGGTGACCTCGACCGGGAACTCGGAGCCGTCGGTGCGCCGGGCGACCATGCGGGTCGGCTTGGTGCGCGCCCGCGGATCGACGTGGTCCGGCCGCCGCATGGAACCGGGGATGAGCCGCGAGTCGAACTGCGGCAGCAGATCAAGCAGCCCGCGCCCGACCAGGGCGGTGCCCGGAGTCTCGAACGCCTCCAGGGCGATCGTGTTGGCGTTGACGACGGTGCCGTTGGCGTTGACCAGTACCAACGCGTCGGGCAGAGCGTCCAGTATTGCTGCGAGGCGAGCAGCGCCTCGGGATGGCCTGCTGCTCACGAGACGCTTCCCTCCTGTTACCGCACTTGCCGACCGCCTGGGCCATCTTGCCAACCGGCCCGCAGCCGTGTCACGCGAGGGAGTCTAAGCGCTGGGGCCCCGCGGGCGGCGTGGGATGGGACGGAGGTCGCACGAGGAAGTGACGTAGAACGTGTGACCGGGTGCCCCGCGCGCCGCCCGCGCCGCCCCCGCGCGGGGACCGGCTAGGGCCCTTCCGGCGCCCCCACCTCGGGCAGCAGCGGCACCATGCGGTCCCAGCGGGAGATCTCGCAGCCGTCGCGGCGGTCGTACGTCACGTCGACGGGACGTCCGGCCCACGTGCCCGTGATGTGCGCGGTGGCCGGTCCGCCGTACTGCATGGTGCAGGAGCTGTCCGCCGGCACGGGGGCGAAGGTGTCCTGACCGAACCGCGTGTTGCCGTCGACGACGGCACAGGCGCCCGCCGGGTCGGGGTGGTCGCCACCGGCGGGGTGGCAGTACAGCTCGTACGTCCCGTCCGCGCCGGCGCCGGCGTCCCGGACGGTGACGGTCAGGTGGTCGACGGCCGGGGCGCCGACGCCGGCCGCCGTGGCCGGGTGGGCGGCGGACAGCGCGGCGAGGCTCGCGAGGGACAGGGCGGCCGCGCCGAGGAGGCGGGCGGCGGGAAGGCGGGAGACCTGGAACATGACCTGACTAACGCGCCGGCCCGCCGGACGTTGCGCGCCCGCCTCTCCGCCTCCCCGCCTGCCGGCCACGCCGTAAGGGCTTTGCCCTGCGGCCCGCCCGCCTAGTACCGTGGGGGTCGATTGGTGACAGCGCGCTCAACTGTGTCATCATCGGCACGCGCCACTCGCGCTCGCACGCGAAGGGTGATGTTGTCTGGAGGCGTCGCCTAGTCCGGTCTATGGCGCCGCACTGCTAATGCGGTTTGGGTCTTAAAGCCCATCGAGGGTTCAAATCCCTCCGCCTCCGCACTGATCACCGAAGCCCCGGCCCGACGGCCGGGGCTTCGGTGTTTCCCCGGACTTCCCTCGGGCTTCCCCGGACTCCCCCCTTGTCGGCCCGAAGCGCGTTTGCGCAGGTCACAACGGGTGAGGCCAATGGATTTCACATGACGGCGGCAGTCATGTAATGTTCTTCCTGTCGCCGCGAGCGGGCCGGAAGGGCCGGGAGCGGCGGTAAAACTGAAAAGACAAGCACTCGTAGCTTAACGGATAGAGCATCTGACTACGGATCAGAAGGTTGCAGGTTCGAATCCTGCCGAGTGCACATGAGACAGAGGCCCCGGAGAAATCCGGGGCCTCTGTCGTCGTTGTCGATCGCCCGGGCCGGGCGCGGCACAGGTCTGTCGCAAGCGCGTAGCAAGGCCGCACCGCCCAGTGATGGCCGCCGGGGACTGTGTCTAGGGTGTGCTCATGTTGCGACGACACGTCTCCATACCCAACAGGCCGACCGCCGACCGGCCGAGCCTCGACGGAGGCATCCGGTGAACAAGCCGCTGAGGGCCGTGGCGATCTTCTGCGGGCTGCTGGTGCTCGGCCTGCTGATCCGTGCGAACTGGCTGCAGTACGTCCGGGCGCCGGAACTCGCCTCCGACACCAAGAACCGGCGGGTGCAGATCGAGCAGTTCGCCACCCCGCGCGGAGACATCATCGTCGGTGGCCGGGCCATCACCGGGTCCACCGAGGTCGACGGCACCGACCTCAAGTACAAGCGCACCTACACCGACGGGCCGATGTACGCGCCGGTGACCGGGTACGCGTCGCAGGCGCAGGGCATGACGCTGCTGGAGAAGACCTACGACGGCATCCTGACCGGCAAGGACGACCGGCTGGCCTTCCAGCGGTTCGCCGACGTCGTCAGCGGTGAGGGACGGCGCGCCGGATCGGTGGTCACCACCATCGACCCGAAGGCGCAGAAGGCGGCCTGGAAGGGCCTGACCGACCTGAAGGGCGCGCGGGGCGCAGTCGTCGCGCTGGACCCGGCGACGGGCAAGGTGCTGGCGATGGTGTCGGCGCCGTCCTACGACCCGTCGGCGTTCGCGGGCAGCACCTTCAAGGAGTCCGACCGCTTCGTGGCGCTCGACAAGCAGAAGAGCAAGCCGCTGGCCAACCGCGCGCTGCGCGAGACCTACCCGCCGGGCTCCACCTTCAAGATCCTCACCGCGGCCGCCGCCCTGGAGCACGGGGCCGTCACCGACATCGACGCCCGCACGGACGCCGAGTCGCCGTACAAGCTGCCGCAGGCGAGCAACAAGATCGGCAGTGAGGCCGGTGACGCCGTCTGCAACAAGGCGTCGATGAAGGTCGCGATGCAGTACTCCTGCAACAACGTCTTCCTCGACGCCGCGGCCGAGCTGGGCCAGGACAAGATGCGCGAGACGGCGGAGAAGTTCGGCTTCAACGAGGACGTCTACTCCGAGGACTTCGGCGACCTGCTCGCCACCAAGAGCCTCTACCCCCAGGACCTCGACAAGCCGGGCACCGCGCTCACCGGTATGGGACAGGGCAGCCTCACCAGTACGCCGATGCAGATGGCCATGGTCACCGCCGCCCTCGCCAACGACGGCAAGCTCATGCAGCCCTACGTCGTCGACGAGGTCAAGGGACCGGACCTCGGCACGCTGGAGAAGACCGAGCCCGCGCTGATGAGCGAGGCGGTCTCCGCCGAGACCGCGCAGAAGGTCCAGCAGATGATGGAGTTCACCGCCAAGGAGGGCAGCGCCCAGCGCGCCCAGATCGACGGCATCACGGTCGGCGGCAAGACCGGTACCGCGCAGCGCGGTGTCAACGTGGACGACGAGGTGCCGTACGGCTGGTTCGTCTCCTACGGCAAGAAGGACGACGGGTCCTCCGTCGCGGTGGCCGTCTTCATCGACCCGACCGACATGGACATCTCCCGTTCGGACATCTCCGGTGGCCGCCTCGGCGCGCCCATCGCCCGCGGTGTCATGGAGGCGGTGCTCAAGCCGTGACCCGGCGGCGGGCGGCGGTGGGTCACGCCTTCGACGCGTCGTACGCCTCGCGGGCCCGTTCGACCGCCGCCGACCGCCGTGCCGTCCACCGGGCGAGGCCCCGGACCTGTTCGGCGGCCTCGCGGCCGAGGTCCGTGAGGGAGTAGTCGACGCGGGGCGGGATCACGGGCTTGGCGTCCCGGTGGACCAGGCCGTCCCGCTCCAGGGTCTGCAGGGTCTGGGCCAGCATCTTCTCGCTGACCCGGCCGATCTGGCGGCGCAGTTCGCTGAAGCGGTAGGAGCGGTCCAGCAGCGCGATCAGGGCGAGCGTGCCCCAGCGGCTGGTGACGTGCTCCATGAGCAGCCGCTCGGGGCACATCGTCTCGGGCGGCTCGCTCGGCTTCATGCCCACACGGTACGTCCGGGGCGGGCACCGGCTCCCGGCCGGTGCCCGCCCCGGCGTTGTCAGTGGCGCCCTCTACGCTCGGCGGAGATGGCACAGGCATGGAAGTGCTCGGGGCTGCGGTGGGCGGCGGACGGTCCCGTGCTGACGTGGGTCGGGGGCCGGCGCAGTGCGCTGGTCCGGGGGAAGAGGGTGGCCTTCGGGGTCGCCGAGGGGGGTGTGCGGACGTGTGTGGGAGCGCGGGGGCACGCGTGCCCGGTGCGGGCCGGTGTGCCGGGGCGGAGCACCGGGGCGCGGTGCGAGGAGTGCGCGCGGCTGGACCGGGCGCACTCGGTCGCGGCCGACACGATCGCGGACGATCCGCGGCCGTACCGCGTCTACCTGGCGTGGTTCGGCCCGGGGCTCGTCAAGGTGGGGATCACCGCGTACGAGCGGGGGTCCGCCCGGCTGCTGGAGCAGGGGGCCGTCTGCTTCAGCTGGCTGGGCCACGGGCCCCTGATGGCCGCGCGGCGGACCGAGGAGCTGCTGCGGGCCGCGCTGGGGGTGCCCGACCGCATCCCCTACGCGCACAAGCGGGCGGTGCGGGCCGGGCTGCCCGGCTCGCCGGAGGAGCGGGCCGCCGAGATCGCGGAGCTGCACGCCCGGGCGGTGGCGCTCGGCGGCCGGCCGGAGTCGTTGACGCCGGCGCCGTTCGCCGGAGTGGATCACCTGGGTGTCTTCGGGCTCGAAGGGGGAGAGGACGGCGGTTCGGCGCCCGTGGGGGAGGTGACCGAGCTGGTGGCGGGCGGCGCGGTCGGGGGTGAGCTGGTGGCGGTCGCCGGGCCGGACCTGCACCTGGCGACGGAGCGCGGGGTCGTCGTGCTCGACACCCGGCTGATGACGGGGTGGGAGCTGGTGTCGGCCGAGGGTGAGCCCTGCGCCGTGCCCGTGCGCGCGTTCAAGGGGGCCGCCGGGGTGCAGGACGGTCTGTTCTGAGCCCTTGTCTCGGCAAGGTGCCGGGCGCGATCGTGGCCCCATGAGTGATCACGAGGCCGGAGCGGTGCGCCGGTTCTGGGAAGGGCTGGGGCTGCCCGGGCTGGTCGACGTGCACACGCACTTCATGCCCGAGCGCGTGCTGCGCAAGGTCTGGGGCTACTTCGACGCCCTCGGCCCGCTGACCGGCGGGGTCGAGTGGCCGATCACCTACCGGCAGGACGAGGACGAACGCACGGCGCTGCTCCGGCGGTTCGGGGTGCGGGCCTTCACCGCCATGCTGTACCCGCACAAGCCGGGCATGGCCCCGTGGCTGAACGGCTGGGCGGTGGACTTCGCCCGCCGGACCCCCGACTGCCTGCACACCTCCACCCTCTTCCCGGAGCCCGGCGTCGAGGCGTACGTCCGCGAGGCGGTGGAAGCCGGGGCGCGGGTCTTCAAGGCGCACGTCCAGGTCGGGGCGTACGACCCGGCCGACGAGCTGCTCGACGGGGCGTGGGGGCTGCTCGCCGAGGCGGGGGTGCCGGTCGTGATCCACTGCGGGTCCGGGCCGGCGCCCGGCAAGCACACCGGGCCCGAGCCGGTCGCCCGGGTGCTGGCCCGCCATCCCCGGCTGCGGCTGGTCGTCGCGCACATGGGGATGCCCGAGTACGAGGACTTCCTGGACCTCGCCGAGCGGTACGACGAGGTACGGCTGGACACGACGATGGCGTTCACCGACTTCAGCGAGCGGCTCGCCCCCTTCCCCCGGCGGGCCCTGCCCCGGCTGGCCGCGCTCGGCGACCGCGTCCTGCTGGGGACGGACTTCCCCAACATCCCCTACCCGTACCCGCACCAACTGCGGGCACTGGAGCGGCTCGGGCTCGGGGACGCGTGGCTGCGGGGCGTGTGCCACGACAACGCGGCCCGGCTGTTCGGACTGCCGGTGCGCTGACGGCGACCCGCCGGACGGTCGGCCGGGCGGTCGGTCGGGCGTCCGGCGGGCGGGCGGCCAGGGCGGGGCCTGAGAGCCTCCTGTGGGTTTCTCAGGGAAATCACAGCCTGGGGAAAGGGTGCTCTCAGAGCCCCCCGACATCGTGTCCGGTATGACCACGACCTCGCCCCAGGGGCGCACCGAACTGCTGAGGCCGGACGGGAGCCCCGTCCGGGTGCTCGTGGTGGACGACGAGCTGTCCATCACCGAACTGCTGTCGATGGCCCTGCGGTACGAGGGCTGGCAGATCCGCAGCGCGGGGGACGGGCACGGGGCCGTCCAGGCCGCGCGTGAGTTCCGGCCCGACGCCGTCGTCCTGGACATGATGCTGCCCGACATGGACGGCCTGAGCGTGCTGGGGCGGCTGCGCCGCGACCTGCCGGACGTGCCGGTGCTGTTCCTGACCGCCAAGGACGCGGTCGAGGACCGTATCGCCGGGCTGACGGCCGGCGGGGACGACTACGTCACCAAGCCGTTCAGCCTGGAGGAGGTCGTCGCCCGGCTGCGCGGACTCATCCGCCGCTCCGGCGCCGCCGACCGGCGCTCCGACTCGGTCCTCGTCGTCGGCGACCTCACCCTCGACGAGGACAGCCACGAGGTCACCCGCGGCGGCGACGGCATCCACCTCACCGCCACCGAGTTCGAACTGCTGCGCTTCCTGATGCGCAACCCGCGCCGGGTGCTGAGCAAGGCGCAGATCCTGGACCGGGTGTGGTCGTACGACTTCGGCGGGCAGGCCAACGTCGTCGAGCTGTACATCTCCTACCTGCGCCGGAAGATCGACGCCGGACGCGAGCCGATGATCCACACCCGGCGGGGTGCCGGATACCTGATCAAGCCCGCGGCCTCATGAGCGGACGGCGACGACCGCGGCCGCGGACCCTGCGGACGCGGCTCGTCGTCGCGTCGGTGGCGCTGATCGCGGTGGTGTGCGCGGTGATCGGCACGGTGACGACGGTGGCGCTGCGGTCGCATCTGTACGAGCAGCTGGACGGGCAGGTGCGGGAGGTCGCCGGGCGGGTGTCCGGGTTCGGGCCGCCCGGTCTCCCCGAGGCCGGCGGCGGGGAGGAGGGGCCGCCGCGGATGGACCTCGACGCGTTCGTCACCCGCGGCCCGCAGCCGCGCGGCACGATCGTCGCCGAGGTCCGGGGCGGTGTCGTCGTCGAGGCCGCGTACGGCAGGAAGGACCAGGGGAGCACCGACGTCAGCGGCCTGACGGCGGTCTCCCTCGACGAGACGCAGCGGGCCGCGCTGGCCGGCGTGGAGCGGGACGGCGGGACACACACCGCCGACGTCCCCGGGCTCGGCGAGTACCGCGTGGAGTACCGCGACGGCTACTACGCCGCCGTACCGACCGCCGAGGTCACCGGCACCATCAGCACGCTGATCCTCGTCGAGGCCAGCGTCACCGCGGCCGGCCTCGTCGCCGCCTCCCTGGCCGGGCTCGTGATCGTCGGCGTCGCCACCCGTCCCCTGCGCAAGGTCGCCGCCACCGCCACCCGCGTCTCCGAACTGCCCCTGCACGCGGGCGAGGTCAACCTCGACGAACGCGTCCCGGAGTCCGAGTGCGACCCGCACACCGAGGTCGGCCGGGTCGGTTCGGCGCTCAACCGGATGCTGAACCACGTGCACGGGGCGCTGCGCGCCCGCCAGGAGAGCGAGACGCGGGTACGGCAGTTCGTCGCGGACGCCAGCCACGAGCTGCGCACGCCCCTCGCCTCCATCCGCGGCTACGCCGAACTCACCCGCCGGGGACGGGAGCAGGTCGGCCCCGACACCCGGCACGCGCTGGGCCGCATCGAGTCCGAGGCCGGACGGATGACCCTGCTGGTCGAGGACCTGCTGCTGCTCGCCCGCCTGGACGCGGGGCGCCCGCTGGAGTTCGGGCGGACCGATCTCGTACCGCTCGTCGTGGACACCGTCAGCGACGCCCGCGCGGCCGGGCTCGACCACAACTGGCGGCTCGACCTGCCCGAGGAACCGGCGTGCGTGTCGGCGGACGCCGCCCGGCTCCAGCAGGTGCTGGTCAACCTGCTGGGCAACGCCCGCAGCCACACCCCGCCCGGGACGACGGTCACCGCTCGGGTGCGGCCGGCCGGGGCGTGGCTGTGCGTGGACGTCGAGGACGACGGGCCGGGCATCCCGGCCGGGTTGCTGCCGCACGTCTTCGAACGGTTCGCGCGCGGCGACTCGGGCCGCTCGCGCGCCCACGGTTCGACGGGCCTCGGACTCGCCATCGTGCAGGCCGTGGCGACCGCGCACGGCGGTGCCGTGACCGTCGACAGCGTCCCGGGACGGACGGTCTTCACCCTGCACCTGCCCGCCGCCGCGAGCGGGCCCCGGCACTCACAGGCACGCCACAGCCTCACCACACGGGTGCGACAGGGGACTTGAGAAGAGTCGGTCCCATGCGAACCGACTCTTCTCCCGGCTCCCTGCCGGCGCGGGAGCACCTCCCGGCTCTCCCGGCCGCGGGAGCCGGTACGCCCGTCCTGGACGTCGTGATCCCCGTCTACAACGAGGAGAAGGACCTCAGGCCGTGCGTCCTGCGCCTGCACGAGCACCTCACGCGGACGTTCCCGTACGCCTTCCGCATCACGGTCGCGGACAACGCCTCCACCGACGCCACCGGGCACGTGGCCGCGCGGCTGGCGGCGGAGCTGGCGCGGGTGCGGTCCGTCCGGCTGGAGCAGAAGGGCCGGGGCCGGGCCCTGCGCACCGTCTGGTCGGCCTCCGACGCCCCGGTCCTCGCCTACATGGACGTCGACCTGTCCACCGACCTGAACGCGCTGCTGCCGCTGGTGGCCCCGCTGATATCCGGCCACTCCGACCTGGCGATCGGCTCCCGGCTCGCCCGCAGCTCCCGGGTGGTGCGCGGCGCCAAGCGGGAGTTCATCTCCCGCTCCTACAACCTCATCCTGCGCGGCTCCCTCCAGGCCCGCTTCTCCGACGCGCAGTGCGGCTTCAAGGCCATCCGCCGGGACGTGGCCCGGGTGCTGCTTCCGCTGGTGGAGGACACCGGCTGGTTCTTCGACACCGAGATGCTGGTGCTCGCCGAGCGGGCCGGCTGCCGCATCCACGAGGTGCCGGTCGACTGGGTCGACGACCCCGACTCCACCGTGCACATCGTGCGGACGGCGACCGAGGACCTCAAGGGCGTGTGGCGGGTCGGCAAGGCGCTGGCCACGGGTTCGCTGCCGCTGGACCGGCTGGCCCGGCCGTTCGGTGACGACCCGCGCGACCGGGAGCTGGCGGGCGTACCGCAGGGGCTGGCCCGGCAGCTCGTCGGCTTCTGCGTCGTCGGCGTCCTGTCCACCCTCTTCTACCTGCTGCTCTACAGCGGCTTCCGGCACTTCGCCGGGGCCCAGGCCGCCAACGCGCTCGCCCTGCTGGTCTCGGCCCTCGCCAACACCGCCGCCAACCGGCGGCTGACCTTCGGGGTGCGGGGCAGGGGCGGCGCCGTGCGGCACCAGGCGCAGGGGCTGGTGGTCTTCGGCATCGGCCTGGTGCTGACCGCCGGTTCGCTCGCCGCCCTGAACGCGGCGGCATCCGACCCGGGCCACTCCACCGAGCTGGCGGTGCTGATCGCCGCCAACCTCGCGGCGACCGTGCTGCGCTTCCTGCTCTTGCGCGCCTGGGTGTTCCCGGACGCGCGGCCCTCACTGCCCGCCCCGCGCGCGGTCCAGGTGACGGAACGTCAGGGTCCGGGTCCGTACCACCCCCGGAGCGGCGTCACCGAGCGGCTGCGGCCGGTGCCCTGCGCCGACACCGACCCGGGGGACGGACGATGACGACGTACGACGGACTGTGGAGGGGGCGCCCCGGGGACCCCCGCTGGGCGCGCCCGGCCCTTCTCGGCCTGCTGCTCGCCACCGCCCTGCTCTACCTGTACGGCCTGAGCGCCTCGGGCTACGCCAACTCCTTCTACTCGGCCGCCGCGCAGGCGGGCAGCCAGTCCTGGAAGGCGTTCTTCTTCGGCTCGCTGGACGCCGCGAACGCCATCACCGTCGACAAGCCCCCCGCCGCGCTGTGGCCGATGGCCCTGGCCGTCCGGGTCTTCGGCCTCAGCTCGTGGTCGATCCTCGTGCCCGAGGTGCTGATGGGCGTCGCGACGGTCGCCGTCGTGTACGCGGCGGTGCGCCGCCGGTCCGGCCCCGCGGCCGGGCTGATCGCCGGGGCCGTACTGGCGCTCACGCCGGTCGCGGCGCTCATGTTCCGCTTCAACAACCCGGACGCGCTGCTGGCGCTGCTGATGTCGGTCGCCTGCTACCTCGTCGTCCGCGCGCTGGAGGACGGCCGGACCAGGTGGCTGGTGTGGGCGGGCGTCGCGATCGGCTTCGCGTTCCTCACCAAGACCCTCCAGGCCTTCCTCGTCCTGCCCGCCCTCGCCGCCGTCTACGGGGTCTGCGCGCCGGTGCGGCTGAGGAAGCGGCTCGGACAACTCGCCCTGGCCACCGCCGCGATCGCCGTCTCCGGCGGCTGGTGGGTGGCGGTGGTCGAGTTGTGGCCGGCGTCGTCGCGCCCGTACATCGGCGGCTCGCAGGACAACAGCTTCCTGGAGCTGACCTTCGGCTACAACGGTCTCGGCCGGCTCAACGGCGAGGAGACCGGCAGCGTCGGCGGCGGGGGCGGCGGGGGCGGCGGCGGGCAGTGGGGCGAGACCGGCTGGGACCGGATGTTCAACGCCGAGATCGGCGGTCAGATCTCGTGGCTGCTCCCGGCCGCCCTGGTCCTGCTCGTCGCGGGCCTCGTCGCCACCCGGCACGGCGGCCGCACCGACCCGGCCCGCGCGTCCTTCCTGGTCTGGGGCGGCTCGCTGCTGACGACCACGGCCGTCTTCAGCTACATGGCGGGCATCTTCCACCAGTACTACACGGTGGCCCTCGCCCCCTACCTGGCCGCCGTGATCGGCATGGGCGCGGCCACGCTGTGGGAGCGGCGCGAGCGGATCTGGGCGTCCCTCGCCCTCGCCGCCGCCGTCACGGCGACCGCGGCCTGGGGGTACGTGCTCCTCGGCCGCACGCCCGACTACCTGCCCTGGCTGAAGTGGCCGGTCCTGGCCGGGGGCCTGCTCGCCGCGCTCGGACTCGTCTTCGCCGGGCGACTGGGCCGGCGGACCGCCCTCGCGGCGGCGGGGCTGGGCCTCGCGGCGTCGCTGGCCGCGCCGGCCGCGTACACGCTGAGCACCGTGGGGGAAGGGCACAGCGGCTCCATCGTCACGGCCGGTCCGGCCGGGGCGAGCATGATGGGGGGCCCGGGCGGTGGCGGTGGTGGTGGCCGGGGCGGCGGCTTCCCGGGCGGCGGGAACGCGCCCGGTCAGGGGCAGGGCGGTCCCGGCGACGGCGGCTTCCCCGGTGCCGCACCCGGCCGGAACCCGGGCGGCGGCGGGAACGGGAACGGCCAGACCGCTCCCGACGGCCGGACCGGCGAAGGCGGTCCCGCGGGCGGTACGGCGGGAGGCGGCGGCATGGGCGGCCTGCTCAACGGCGCCCAGGTCGACTCCGAGGCCAGGAAGCTGCTCGAGACCGACGCCGACCGGTACACCTGGGTCGCCGCCGCGGTCGGTGCCCAGAACGCCGCGAGCTACCAGCTCGGCACCGGCGACCCGGTGATGGCGATCGGCGGCTTCAACGGCACGGACCCGTCGCCGACCTTGGAGCAGTTCAAGAAGTACGTGGCCGACGGGAAGATCCACTACTTCATCGGAGGCGCCGGCGCCGGCGGCATGGGCGGCGACTCGGGCACCTCCTCGCGCATCGCGTCGTGGGTCGAGGCCAACTTCGAGGAGGTCACGGTCGGTTCGGCCACGTTCTACGACCTCGCCCGGCCGACGACCTGACCGGCCGCCGACGCTCCGCTGTACAGCGTATGGGACTCCCTATACGCTGTACAGCATGACGACGTCCTCCCACGAACAGGAAAAGGAAAGGGGCCGGGAGCCGGCGCGGACCGCGCCCCCGGTCCAGGGCCACCCGCAGCGCTGGCTGATCCTCGGTGTCATCAGCCTCGCCCAGCTGACCGTGGTGCTGGACAACACCGTGCTGAACGTGGCCATCCCCTCGCTCACCGACGAACTGGGCGCCACCACCTCCGACATCCAGTGGATGATCAACGCCTACTCGCTGGTGCAGTCCGGCCTGCTGCTCACCGCGGGCAGCGCGGCCGACCGCTACGGGCGCAAGAAGATGCTGGCCGCGGGCCTCGCCCTGTTCGGCCTTGGCTCACTGGCGGCGGGCCTCGCGGACACCACCGGCCAGCTGATCGCGGCACGGGCCGGCATGGGCGTGGGCGGCGCGCTGCTGCTGACCACCACACTCGCCGTGGTCATGCAGATCTTCGCGCCCGAGGAGCACGCCAAGGCGATCGGCGTCTGGAGCGCGGTGAGCGCCCTCGGCTTCGCCTGCGGGCCGCTGATCGGCGGTGTCGTGCTCGACCACTTCTGGTGGGGAGCGATCTTCCTGATCAACCTGCCGGTCGTGGCCCTCGGCCTCGTCGCGGTCGTGACCCTGGTCCCCGAGTCGAAGAACCGGCAGGGCGACCGTCCCGACCTGCTCGGTGCCGTGCTCTCCACCATCGGCATGGCCGCGCTGGTCTACGCGATCATCTCCGGCCCCGAGCACGGCTGGGCGTCGGGCAGGGTGCTGGCCACGGCGGCCGTCGCGGTGGGCGTCCTCGCGCTCTTCGCGTACTGGGAGAGCCGCATCCCCTTCCCCATGCTCGACCTGGCCTTCTTCCGCAACCAGCGGTTCACGGGCGCGGTGGCCGGGCTGGTGCTGATCACCTTCGGCATGGGCGGTGCGCTCTTCCTGCTCACCCAGCACCTGCAGTTCGTGCTCGGATACGGCCCGTTGGAGGCCGGGCTGCGGACCGCGCCGCTGGCCCTGACGGTGGTCCTGCTGAACTTCTCCGGAGTGGCGGCGAAGTGGCTGGCCAAGCTGGGCACGCCGGTGGCGGTGCTGCTGAGCATGGTGCTGATGTCGGCGGGCCTGGTGGCCATCGCCACGCTCACCGGCGAGGGCTACGCGGGCACGCTGCTGGGCCTGCTCCTGATCGGCGTGGGCTGCGCGCTCGGCAACCCGGCCATGGCGCACGCGATCATGAGCTCGATCCCGCCGGCCAAGGCGGGGGTCGGCGCGGGCATCAACGGTACGTTGGCGGAGTTCGGCAACGGGCTGGGGGTGGCCGTGCTCGGCGCGGTCCTGAACTCGCGCTTCACCGCGCTGGTGCCGGTCGCGGCGACGTCGTTGCCGGCGGCGCTGGCCTCGGCGGACGGGGAGGCGGAGCGTCAGGGGGTCGTCGACGCGTTCTCCTCCGGGCTGGAGAGCAGCCAGCTGGTGGGCGCGGTGGCCGTGCTGACCGGCGGAGTGGTGGCGGCGGTGCTGTTGCGCCGGGCCGAGAAGCAGGACGCCTGAGAGGTCGCGCGGCGGGCCGCGCATCGACGCGGTCCACGCCCCTTCGGCGGCGCTTAGCATGACCGGCAATCGAGAGACCGAGGCAGGTGCGCATGGCGAAGGCAGGGCGGCAGGGGCCGCGGGCCAGTGTCTGGCTGGCGGACGAGGGCCGCCGCAGCGGGCGGCGCGGTGGGCAGCCGTCCGGACTGGACCGGGACCGGATCACCGAGGTCACGGTCCGGCTGCTGGACGCCGAGGGCCTGGCCAAGTTCTCCATGCGCCGCCTGGCCGCCGAGCTGAACGTCACCGCGATGTCCGTCTACTGGTACGTCGACACCAAGGACGAGCTGCTCGAACTGGCCCTGGACGCGGTCTACGGCGAGCTGGGCCGGCCCGGTCCGCGGACCGGCGAGGACTGGCGCGAGGGGCTGCGCACGCTGGCCCGGGAGCACCGCTCGCTGCTGGTGCGCCACCCCTGGGTGTCCCAGCTGACCGGCACCTTCCTGAACATCGGGCCGCACTCGCTGGCCTTCTCCCGGGCGGTGCAGGTCGTCATGCGCCGCAGCGGTCTGCCCGCGCACCGCCTGACCGGCGCGATCTCCGCCGTCTTCCAGTTCGTCTACGGCTACGGCACCGTCGAGGGCCACCTCCTGGCCCGGGCGGCGGCCAGCGGCCTGAGCGTGGACGACTACTTCCAGGCGTCCATGAGCGCGGTGGCCGAGTCGCCGGACACCGCAGACGTGATCGAGGAGTCCCGGAAGATCATGTCCGCCCGCGGCGGCGACACGGTCGCGGAGATGCTGGACCGGGACTTCGAGTTCGCGCTGGACCTCCTGGTGGCCGGCATCGAGGCGATGGTCGAACGGAGCTGACCGGCCCGCGCCTTCGCGCCTCCGCGCCTTCGCGCCTCCGCGCCTTCGCGCCTCCGCCCTCAGTCGTCCGCCGCCAGGCGCGCCGGGAAGCCCCCGGTCGCCACCGGGCCCCACCGATCCGGGGTCACCCGGATGAGCGATTTGCCCTGGTCCACCATGGCCTGCCGGTACTCGTCCCAGTCGGGGTGCTCGCCGGCGATGGTGCGGTAGTACTCCACGAGCGGCTCCACCGAGTCGGGCGCGTCGATGACCTCGGCCGTGCCGTCGATCTGGACCCAGGGGCCGTTCCACTCGTCGCTCAGCACGATGAGGCCGACCCGGGGGTCGCGCCGGGCGTTGCGCGTCTTGGCCCGCTCCGGGTAGGTGGAGACCACGATCCGTCCGGAGTCGTCGACGCCGCAGGTCAGCGGCGATCCCTGCGGACCACCGTCGGTCCGCCGGGTCAGCAGGATCGCCCGGTGCCGGGGGCGTACGAAGTCCAGCAACTCGTCCAGGGAGACACGGGTGTTCGTCGCGATGTTCGGTGCCATGCCGCCAGCCTAGGCGGCGCTCTCGCCCCCCGCCCCGCCGCCGGGGACGGTCGCCGCATGCAGCGCTTCCGCGAGGTTGTCGTACACCGGCACGTCCCGGCGCAGTCCGGACAGTTCCAGGACGCGGCTGGGCACGCCCTTGGGGGCGGCCACCAGGTGCAGTCGGGCCCGGCGCGGCAGCCGGCGGCGTACGGCGTCCAGGAGGCGCACGCCCTGGGAGTCCATGAACCGGGTCGCGGTCAGGTCCAGGACGAGGAACCGCAGGCCGTCTGCGTGGTGGTCCACCGCGGCCGTGATCAGGGGCAGCAGTCCCGAGGCGTTGCAGAAGTCGATCTCGGGGGGCATCGCGAGTACGGCGCAGCCGGGGGGATCACACGGCTCGCACGGTTGGGGGAGGAAGGTCACGTCACACTCACCTGACAGACGTCCGCCGGCTTCCGGTCGAGGCCGCTTCCTGACCCGGACGCCATTCCACCACGCCGGTGACGGGGCGCGAAAGGCGGCCGGCCGCTCCTTCGGGCGGACGTCACCGGCACGCAACCAAGCAGCTAAAGTGCTGTTCGTCCTGTGCTCGCAGTCGGGAATGTGCTGCGGAGCTCTCCTGCGCACGGCCGTGAGGCCGCGCATGCCGAAGAGGTTCGTGGTGGCTGCGTCCGAATTTACTGATTTGCCGCGTTTTCCGGTGGGCTTCGAGCTGGCCGAAACCCTGACGGCGGCGGCTCGGCGACTCCACGGAACGGGCACCCCGGACGACACGTTGAACGCCGCGGTCGAGCTGGCCGTGCGGCTCCTGCCCGGCGCCGACCACGCGGGCATCTCGGAGATCCAGCGCGGCAGCCGGCTGCGCGCCCTCGCCTGGACCGACGAGGCCGTGCGCTTCGCGGCCGAGCCCCGGCACGGCGGCGGGCGGGAGCCGCACCCGGACTGGGAGCGGCTGTGGACCACGCCCGTGGTCCGCATAGACGACAGCGCGACCGACGGCGGCGGCAACGCCCTCTGCGACCTCGGCCTGCGCTCGGCCCTGTCCCTGCGGCTGCGCGCCGACCGGCGCCGCCTGACCGTGCTGACGGCCTACGCCCGCGAGCCGCAGGCCTTCGACGAGGACGCCACCCGCATCGGCCGGCTGTTCACCGCGCACGTCTCCCTCGCCCTGGACTCGGCGACCGTGCGCGAGCAGCTCACCGAGGCCATGCGCACCCGGGACCTGATCGGCCAGGCGACCGGCATCCTCATGGAGCGGCTGAACATCGACGCGGCCGGCGCCTTCGACTCCCTGGTGAAGGCCTCGCAGCGGGAGAACGTCAAGCTGCGCGACCTCGCCCGCCGGATCGTCGACGCGAACAGCGGGGTCCAGGGGCGAGGCGTGGGCGAGCGCTGACGGGATATCCGTACGGACATGACCTCGGAGACACCCGACACGCTCGACCAGGCGATGGCGCGCAGCCAGGGGCTCGACACCCTGCTGCGCGACCTGACCGACCGTGCGGTCGTGCGGGTCCCCGGCGCCGTCGCCTGCTCGGTCACGGTGCGCCGCGCCGACCGGCTGATGACCCTCGCCGGCAGCTCCGGTCTGCCCAGCGGCCTGGACCTGCGGCAGTACGAGAACGGCTCGGGCCCCTGCGTGGACGCCGCCGAGACGGGCAGCGCCCAGTACGCCCCCGACCTGGCCACCGAGACCCGCTGGCCCGCGTACACGGAGTACGCGCTGGCCACCGGCGTGCGCTGTGTGCTGGCCCTGCCGCTGGACGTCGAGGGCGAGCGGTGCGCGGCGCTCAACTACTACGGCCTGGAACCCGGCTCTCTGGACCAGGCGCGGGACGCGGCCCGCGCCTTCGCGGAGCGGGCCGCCTACGCGGTGAACGAGGCCCTGCGCGTGGAACGGCAGCGGGCGTCGGCCGCCGACGTGCGCACCGCCCTGCTCTCCCGCAGCGTCATCGACCAGGCGGTCGGCATGCTGATGGCCCGGGAGCGGATAGACGCCCACCAGGCCATGGAGCGGCTGCGCCGCGTCTCCCAGCACCGGAACGTCAAGCTCCGGGACCTGTGCGGCGAGTTGGTGGCCCGGGCGTCCGGCGGCGTCTCAGGCGGCCGGCAGTGACTCCCCCTGGACCGCCTGGATGTCCAGCTCGACCCTGAGCGTCGTGCCGATGGCGGCGATGCCGGCCTGGAGGACCTGGTTGTAGTTCATGGCGAAGTCCTCGCGCCGCAGTTCCGTGGTCGCGCGGAACGCCGCCCGGGTGCCGCCCCACGGGTCGGCGCCGGTGCCGAGGTAGGCCAGGTCCAGGTCGACCGGGCGGACCACGCCGTGCAGGCCCAGCTCGCCGTGGACCGTCCAGCGGTCCTGCCCGGCCTGCGTCACGCCCGTGGAGCGGTAGGTGATCTCCGGGTAGCGCTCGACGTCCAGGAAGTCGGCGGAGCGCAGGTGGGTGTCGCGCATGCCGTTGCCGGTGTCGATGGAGGCCGCCCGGATCACCGCCTCCACCCGGGACTTGGTGACGTCGTCCGGCGCGATCTCGACGGTGCCGGCGAACTCCGTGAACCGGCCGTGCACGCTGGAGATGCCCAGGTGCTGGGCGACCGCGGCCACGCTGGAGTGCGCCGGGTCGACGGTCCACGGTCCCGGCGGCGGCAGCTCGGTGCCGCCCTGGCGGGCCAGCGTCACCGTGCCGACCTCGGCCCGGCCGCTCGCGGTGACGATCGCGCTGGACGCGGCGGGCGCGTAGCCGACGGCCGTGACGATCACCGTGTACGCCCCCGGCGTCAGCGGGGTCGTGTCCCGCACGGCGCCCTCGGCGTCCGCCTCGGCGCGCAGCACCTGCGTGCCGGTCATGTCGGTCACCGTGACGACCGCGTGCGACACGGCCCATCCGTCCCGCGTTCGGATCCTCGCGGTCAGTCCCATCCCGTTTTCTCCCTGCAAAGGCTCAGAAAGTGGTCGTAAGGAAACCGGCCCGTGGCGGGCGGGCGCGCCTCCGCTCGGAGCGCGCCCGCCACCACGGGCCGGGGACTCGCTACTCGCCGGGGTGGGCGAGCTCGATGTCGTGGCCGTCGGCGCCGGGGCCGGCGACCGTCAGGGCCGTCGCCACCGGCGGGTAGCCGGTCGCGATGACGGTGTACTCACCGGCGTCCAGGTCGGTGAAGGCGTACGCCCCGTCCGCGCCGGTGGTGGCCGTGGCGACCACGTTGCCCGCCGCGTCGACCAGCGTGACGCGGGCGTCGGCCAGCGGACCGTGCGGCGCCCGCACGACGCCCTGGACCCGGGCACCCGCCTGGAGGTCGACCTCGACCCGGGTGACCCCGGTGCCGCCCACCTCGACGGGCAGGGCGCGCGGCCGGAAGCCGGCGGCGTTGACCGCGACGGTCACCGTGCCGGGCACCAGCTCGGTGAAGGAGAACTCGCCCGCCTCACCGGTGGCGGCGGTGGCCAGCAGGTCCCCGCGCACATCGGTCACGATCACCATCGCGTCCTTGACCGGCAGCCCGCTCTCCACGGCCCGGACCAGGCCGTTCAGCCCGCTGGTGCCGCTGAGCAGGATGTCGTAGGCGACCGGCTCGTCGTTGACGACGATCGTCGACGCCTGCGGCTGGAAACCGTCGGCGGAGGCGATCAGGACGTACGACCCCGCGCTCGGCGCGTCGACCGCGTAGGAACCGTCGGCCTGGGCGACCGAGCGGCCCAGCTGCCGGCCGGCCAGCGAGATCAGCGTGACCGCGGCCTGCGGGACCGGCGCGGACTCGGCGCCGCGGACGAAGCCGCGGACCGCGATGCCGCCCACTGCGGGTGCCGCGGGCTCACCGGAGCCGGTCGCCGTGGCGACGGCGGCGAGCCGCTGCGTGGTCGCCGCGGGCCGCGTGCCGGTGTCGTCGGACGGGACGGTGGCCGCCACACCGGCCGGAACCGGCTCGGACGCGACCCGGGTGGCCTCGGCCGGGGCCCCAGCGGCCGGAGATGCGGTGCCGGCGGCGGCCTCCGCCGACTGGGCGAGGGCGCCCGTGGTGCGCAACGGGACCTCCTTGATGAACAGGGTGACGAGGAACGCGAGCAGGGCGATCGGGGCGACGATCAGGAAGATGTCGGCGATGCCGTGCCCGTAGGCGCTCTCCAGCCACTCGCGGATGCCAGGGGGCAGCAGGTCCATGTCGGGGATCGAGCCGCTGCCGGCGGCCTTGGCGGCCGCGCCCTGCTCCTGCGGGCTGAGCGTGCCGATGGTGTCCGAGGCGTAGTGGCTGATCCGGGAGGACATCACGGAGCCGAGCACCGAGACGCCCACCGCGCCGCCGAGGGACCGGAAGAAGGTCACGACGGAGGACGCGGCACCCAGGTCGCCCGGGGCCACCTGGTTCTGCGTGCAGAGCACCAGGTTCTGCATCATCATGCCGACGCCGAGGCCCATCAGCGCCATGTAGATCCCGATGTGCCAGTACGGGGTGTCGTAGCGCATGGTGCCGAGCAGGCCCAGGCCCGCCGTCAGCAGCACACCGCCGGCCAGCAGCCAGCCCTTCCACTTGCCGGTCTTGGTGATGATCTGACCGGAGACGGTCGACGACACGAACAGGCCGCCGATCATCGGGATGGTCATGACGCCCGACATGGTCGGGGACTTGTCCCGGGCCAGCTGGAAGTACTGGCTGAAGTAGACGGTGCCCGCGAACATCGCGATACCGACGAACAGCGAGGCGAGCGACGCCAGGGTGATGGTGCGGTTCCTGAACAGCCGCATCGGGATGATCGGCTCGCTGGCCTTCGTCTCGACGAAGCAGAAGATCAGGGTCAGCAGGATCGCGCCGCCGACCATGACACCGGTCTGCCAGGACATCCAGTCGTACTTGTCGTCGGCGAAGGTGACCCAGACGAGCAGCAGGCAGACGGCCGCGGTGACGAAGAAGGCGCCGGTCCAGTCGACCTTCACCTTGCGCTTGACCACCGGCAGGTGGAGCGTCTTCTGCAGCACGAGCAGCGCGATGAGCGCGAAGGGCACGCCGACGTACAGGCACCAGCGCCAGCCGAGCCAGCTGGTGTCCGTGATGACACCGCCGAGCAGCGGGCCGCCGACGGTGGCGACGGCGAAGGTCGCGCCGAGGTAGCCGGAGTAGCGGCCGCGCTCACGCGGGGAGATCATCGCGGCCATGATGATCTGCGCCAGGGCGGACAGACCGCCGGCGCCCAGGCCCTGGATGACCCGCGCGCCGATCAGCATCGCGGGGTTCTGCGCCAGACCGGCCACGACGGAGCCGATGACGTAGACGATCAGGGCTATCTGGACCAGGGCCTTCTTGCTGACCAGGTCCGCGAGCTTGCCCCACAGGGGGGTGGAGGCGGTCATCGCCAGCAGCGAGGCGGTGACGACCCAGGTGTACGCGCTCTGGCCACCGCCGAGGTCGTTGATGATCTCGGGCAGGGCGTTCGAGACGATGGTCGAGGACAGGATGGCGGCGAACATGCCGAGCAGCAGCCCGGACAGCGCCTCCATGATCTGCCGGTGCGTCATCGGAGCGTCTCCGTGGGAGCCTCCCCCGTGCTTGGCATGAGCCCGCACACCGGCTGGTGTGGTCGTTGCCATGGACTTCCTTTGCTTACGTGGTGATCGCGGGTGTACGGGTGGTCTCTTCGACCGGGGATGTACGGGTGGTCTCGTCGGCCGGGGCCTCGTCCGCGGGTGCCGCGGCGGGCCGCGCCCGGTCGGGCCGGCAGTCGTCGAAGCTCGCCCGGAGCCTGGTCATGAGCCGGGTGAGCTGGCCGACCTCGTCGTCGGTCCAGTCGCTTAGGCGGTGGGCCAGCAGCTGGGTCGTCCGTTCGGACAGCTCGTCCAGCTGGGCCCGGCCGTCGGGCGTCAGGCGCAGGATGCGCGAGCGCTTGTCCGCCGGGTCGGGGGAGCGCTCGATCCAGCCCCGTTCGGCGATGTGCGCGACGTGGCGGCTGGTCACCGACATGTCCACGGCGAGCAGCTCCGCGAGCTTGCTCATGCGCATGTCCCCGTGGCGGCCGAGCAGGGTCAGCACGGCGGCCGAGCCACTGGGGCAGTGGGCCGGCAGGTTGCGGCGCAACTCCCGTTTCACGGCGCCGAAGGCGCTGAACTGGCGGATCAGCTCCTCGTACTGCGCCTTCTCGGCCATGCGCACCTCCCGCATTTGTTGCTTAGGGCAACCATAGAAGCGGTTGGTTGCTACAGGCAAACAAAAACGGTCATGGGGTCATAAAAAGTTGGCAAAGGCAAGTATTGCGAAAGTAAACGTGCAGGTGACGGGCGGTGGGCGAGGTCAAAAGGGCTGGGGAGCCCCGCACTTGGGCCCCACCCGGGGATTCGCTAGTGTCTCGGCCCATGGCTAACAACCAGGGTCCCCAGGGCAACTACGACCCCGCAGGCAGCACCCAGATGTTCCGTGCGTTCGTCGACGACGCCCCCCAGTCCCGGCAGGCGGCCCCGGCCGCCTCCTCCGGTCCCCGCATCGGCCTGATCGTCGGCATCGTGGCCGCCGTGGTGATCGTCGCGGCGGTGGCCTGGCTGGCGCTGGCGTAGCGCCGGCCCGCACCGGAACGGGCCCGGCGCCCCGCCGGGCCCGGCACACACACGCATACGACGGCGACCGCCGTGCACCCGAGGGGTCACGGCGGTCGCCGGGCTGTCGTGATGGTCGGCTGTCGCGGGTGCCTGTCGTGATGGTCGGCTGTCGCGGGTGCCTGTCGTGATGGTCGGCTGTCGCGGGTGCCTGTCGTGATGGTCGGCTGTCGCCGGGCTGTCGTGATGGTCGGCTGTCGCGGGTGCCTGTCGTGACGGTCGGCTGTCGCGGTCGCCGGGCCGCCGCGGGCGGGGCTCAGTCGGAGATGAGGCCCTCGCGCAGCTGGGACAGGGTGCGGGTCAGGAGGCGGGAGACGTGCATCTGCGAGATGCCGACCTCCTCGCCGATCTGTGACTGGGTCATGTTGGCGAAGAAGCGCAGCATGATGATCCGCCGCTCCCGGGGCGGCAGCTTGGCCAGCAGCGGCTTGAGGGACTCGCGGTACTCCACGCCCTCCAGTGCCGTGTCCTCGTAGCCCAGGCGGTCCGCCAGGGAGCCCTCGCCGCCGTCGTCCTCCGGGGCCGGGGAGTCCAGCGAGGAGGCGGTGTAGGCGTTGCCGACCGCGAGGCCGTCGACGACGTCCTCCTCGGACACGCCGAGGACGGCGGCCAGCTCACCCACGGTCGGGGAGCGGTCCAGCTTCTGGGACAGCTCGTCGCCGGCCTTGGTGAGGGCCAGGCGCAGCTCCTGGAGCCGGCGCGGCACGCGCACCGACCAGGAGGTGTCGCGGAAGAACCGCTTGATCTCACCGACCACCGTCGGCATCGCGAAGGTCGGGAACTCCACGCCGCGTTCGCAGTCGAAGCGGTCGATCGCCTTGATCAGGCCGATGGTGCCGACCTGGACGATGTCCTCCATCGGCTCGTTGCGGGAGCGGAAGCGGGCGGCGGCGTAGCGCACCAGCGGGAGGTTGAGCTCGATCAGGGTGTCCCGGACGTAGGCGCGTTCGGGGCTGTCCTGGTCGAGGGCGGAGAGCCGCAGGAACAGGGAGCGGGACAGGGTGCGGGTGTCGATGGCCCCCGGGGCCGGAAGGGCCTGGGCCGGCACGGCGTCGAGCGTCGGCACGGAGTCGAGTGTCGGCACGGCTTCGACGGTCTGAACGCCGTCGACGGGGCCGAGCGCCTCGAGCGTGTCGGGCGCGGTCTCGCTCTCCGCGAGCGCGAGCACCTTCGAGCTGCCCTGGTCTGCGGACATGCCACCCCCTTTGGGTCGCGGGACGGTCGCGGCACACGCTCCCAGGCCGGGAACGCAGCCTTCACCTGAATACCGGAGCCGGAGCCCCGGCAAACGCGTCTCCGGCAGAATGTCACATGTCGGCAACGCGCTGTAGTGACATGTCGACATCTGAGACGCGAATTCCCCCTGGAAACAGGGGGTCTGACGGGCTATCGGCCCGATTCCGCCCGCAACGGCCCTGGTGAGCGATTCGCTCTCCCCGGTGATACCTCGCTCATGCCTTCGATGGTGCGTCGAGGCGCTTTCGAGGCTACGCGTCGATCCGGTTCGCGGACCTCAATCGCTGGAAACTACGCGCGAGTAGCCGCGAGACGTGCATCTGGGAGACGCCGAGTTCCGCGCTGATCTGCGACTGGGTCAGATTGCTGTAGTAGCGCAGCAGCAGGATGCGCTGTTCCCGTTCCGGGAGCTGGACGAGCAGGTGCCGGACCAGGTCGCGGTGCTCGACGCCGTCGAGGGCGGGGTCCTCGTAGCCGAGCCGGTCGAGCAGTCCGGGGAGCCCGTCGCCCTCCTGGGCGGCCTCCAGCGAGGTGGCGTGGTAGGAGCGGCCCGCCTCGATGCAGGACAGCACCTCCTCCTCGGTGATGCGCAGCCGCTCGGCGATCTCGGCGGTCGTCGGGGAGCGCCCGAAGGCGGTCGTCAGGTCCTCGGTGGCGCTGTTGACCTGCACCCACAGCTCGTGCAGCCGGCGCGGTACGTGGACCGTGCGGACGTTGTCGCGGAAGTACCGCTTGATCTCGCCGACCACGGTCGGCATCGCGAACGTCGGGAACTGCACGCCCCGTTCGGGGTCGAAGCGGTCGATGGCGTTGATGAGGCCGATGGTGCCGACCTGGACGACGTCCTCCATCGGCTCGTTGCGGGAGCGGAAGCGGGCGGCGGCGTAGCGCACCAGCGGGAGGTTCGCCTCGATGAGCGCCGCGCGCACCCGGTCGTGCTCCGGCGAGCCCGGCGTGAGGCCCTTCAGCTCTCCGAAGAGCACCTGGGTCAGGGCCCGGGTGTCGGCCCCCCGGCTGCGCTGCGGCGCCGCTTCCCGTGCGGGCGTCTCCGGCGTCTGTGCGGGCGTCTCCTGCGTCTGTGCGGGAGTGTCCTGTGCCTGTGCGGAGGTCTCCTGCGCCTGTGCGGGCGGCTCCGGGGCCCGCGGGGGCGGCTCCTGTGCCTGTGCGGGCGGTGCGGGCTGTGCGGGCGGTGCTTGAGGCGCAGTACTGGCCGGCACGGTCAACTCCACCTCGTGATCCGTCAACTCTTCCGTAACTCATCCGTCAAAAGCGGTCATAGCATCACAAGACATGTGCACTGTGTGCAAGCACCGCATAACGTCGTGTTGAGTGAACGCAGAAGGCCCCGCACCGGGCGGGTGCGGGGCCGGGGCACGGGGCCGGACGTGCGGCCGTACTGTGCGGCGGTACTAGAACTCGTAGTCGGCGATCACCCAGGTGGCGAACTCCCGCCACAGCGCGACGCCCGCCTGGTGTGCCGGGTGGTCGAGGTAGCGGCCCAGGGCGTCGGCGTCGTCCACGGCGGAGTTGATGGCGAAGTCGTGGGCGATGGGGCGGTCGCTGATGTTCCAGCCGCACTCCCAGAAGCGCAGCTCCTCGATCTGGCCGCCGAGCGCCCGGAAGGCCTCGACGCCCTTCACGACGCGCGGGTCGTCGCGCTCCACGCCGTCATTCAGCTTGAACAGCACCAGGTGGCGGATCATCATTCTCCTCCGTTGGCGGCCCAGGTCATGAAGTCGCCGACGGCTCCCGCCGCGTCGGAGATGCCCTGGAAGCCTATTTGCACGTAGTCGGCGGCCTTGGCCGGATCGGTGATGATCACATACAGCACGAAGACCACGAGCACGTAGACGGCGACCTTCTTCGCGTTCACCGCCACCGCGGCCTCCCCTGTCCTTCGACAGTCTCTCAACTGTCTCTCGACTGTCCTTCGACGTACGACTTTCGATCGCACATGATCGCACGAAGGGCCCCGTCTTTCGACGGGGCCCTTCAAAAGCGGTAGCGGAGGGATTTGAACCCTCGGTGACTTGCGCCACACTCGCTTTCGAGGCGAGCTCCTTCGGCCGCTCGGACACGCTACCGAGAGAGACCTTACAACACAGTGCGGCATGGTCTGAAATCGGTATCCGGGCCCCTCGGCCGGCACCGCCCGCACCGGCGGCCGTGCCGGTCAGCGGCCGCGGAAGAAGTCCGTGAGCAGCCGGGCGCAGTCGTCCGCGAGCACGCCCTCGATCACCTCGGGGCGGTGGTTGAGGCGGCGGTCGCGGACGACGTCCCACAGGGAGCCGGCCGCGCCCGCCTTGTCGTCGCGGGCGCCGTAGACGACGCGGTCCACGCGGGACTGCACCAGGGCGCCCGCGCACATCGTGCACGGCTCCAGGGTGACGACGAGCGTGCAGCCGGTCAGCCGCCACTCACCCAGCTCCACGGCGGCCCGCCGCACGGCGAGGACCTCGGCGTGCGCCGTGGGGTCGCCGGTGACCTCGCGCTCGTTGTGCCCGGCCGCGAGCACGGTCCGCCCGTCCGGTGCCAGCACGACGGCGCCGACGGGGACGTCGCCGCCTCGCGCGGCCCGCCCGGCCTCGGCCAGGGCGAGCCGCATCGCGGTCCGCCACCGGTCGCGCACCGGGTCGGGCGGCACGGAGGCGTCCGCCGGCCCTCCTTCTCGGGAGTCTCGGTCCTGTTCGGTGGGCACGGTCAGCGAACGGTCTCCAGGACCTCGGAGGCGCCCAGTGCCTCCGCGATCTCGCCGACCGCGTCCCTGGTCATCGAGCGCAGCTCCTTCTCGCTCACGCCCAGGTCGTCGAGGACCTCGGCGTCACCGACCGGGCCGTGCGGAACGGCCTCGGCGGCGCCGGCGGCCGCGTCACCGCCGTCGGCACCGTCATCGTCGTCGTCGGACTCACCGTCCTCGGTGCCGTCCAGGTCGAGGGCGTCGAGGACGTCGTCGTCGCCGGGGTCCCGGCCGAGCAGCTCGTCGGTGAGCAGGATCTCGCCGTAGCTGCTGCGGGCGGCGGCGGCGGCGTCCGAGACGTAGATACGGGGGTCCTCCTCACCGTCCACCCGGACGACGCCGAACCACGCGTCCTCCTGCTCGATCAGCACGAGCACCGTGTCCTCCTCGGGAGAGGCTTCCCGAGCCAGGTCGGCCAGATCCGACAGGGTCTCCACATCGTCGAGCTCCGTGTCGCTCGCTTCCCACCCGTCTTCGGTGCGCGCGAGCAGTGCGGCGAAGTACACCGTGACTCTCCCACTGGTCATAGGCGTGCCGGTTGGGGGTCCCCCCGGCGGAGGCTGCGGGCGGGGGAGCGGTGCTCCGAGCCCCACCCACTCGGAATCGTGGCAGAAACAAGGCCGTCAGGGGACGTCTTCGACGTCCTGTGTCCGGCAGTTTCGACCGGGCTTCGGGACTCGTCGCCACCACGTGCGGATCGTACGCGGATTCTCGCGGCACCCGCGTAGGCCCGAGTCCGGGACGTCGGCGCGGCGCGCGATCTTCCCCGGGCGGCTCAGGGGGGCGGGGAGCCGGGGGGCCAGGGAGCCGGGAGCCGGGAGCCGGGGAGTCAGGGGGCCGGGTGCGGCCCGGGGGCCAGGGACGTACGGAAACCCGGGTCGGCCGGCGCGGCCACCCGCCGTGGTTACCAGCGGAAGGTGCGCATGCGCATCGCGTGGCGCAGCCGGGCGACCTTGGCGCGGCGCGGCTGCACCCGGTCCCGCAGCTCGCGGGCCTCCGCGAGGTCGCGCAGGAACTGGGCGCGGCGCCGGCGGCGCTCGGCCTCGCGCTCCGAGTCCGTCCCGCGCTCCGTCCTCCGCTCCGTTCTCCGCTCCGTCCCGCGTCCCGTCCCCGGCTGCTCGCCCGGGGACGGCGTGTCGTGGAAGTCCCGGTCAGGCACAGTCTCACCACCCAGCGTCGGTTCTTCCCACCTTCCCCCGGCCGGCCGGTTTGACTCCGGCGAACGAGTGGCGGACCGGCCGGCCGGCTTGCCCCGCCGCGGGGACACCGCCGTCACGGGGCCCGGTTACTGTGGTGGACATGCGTCTCCACGTCGTCGACCACCCTCTGGTCGCCCACAAGCTCACCACGCTGCGCGACCAGCGCACCGACTCCGCGACCTTCCGCCGTCTCGCCGACGAGTTGGTCACCCTGCTCGCCTACGAGGCCACGCGCGACGTGCGCACCGAACAGGTCGACATCCACACGCCGGTCTGCCCGACCACCGGCGTCAAGCTCTCCCACCCGCGCCCCCTGGTGGTGCCGATCCTGCGGGCCGGTCTCGGCATGCTCGACGGCATGGTCCGGCTGCTGCCGACCGCCGAGGTGGGCTTCCTGGGCATGGTGCGCAACGAGGAGACGCTCCAGGCCTCCACCTACGCCACCCGCATGCCGGACGACCTCTCGGGACGCCAGGTGTACGTGCTGGACCCGATGCTGGCCACCGGCGGCACCCTGGTCGCGTCGATCCGGGAGCTGATCAAGCGCGGCGCCGACGACGTGACGGCCGTGGTGCTGCTGGCCGCGCCCGAGGGTGTCGAGCTGATGGAGCGCGAGCTGGCCGGCACCCCGGTGACGGTCGTGACGGCCTCCGTCGACGAGCGTCTCAACGAGCACGGCTACATCGTGCCGGGCCTCGGCGACGCGGGCGACCGGATGTACGGGGCGGCCGAGTAGCCGACGGGGCGGCCGAGTAGGCCGATGGGGCGGCCGGGTCGGCCTCCCCGGATCTCGTACGGCTGCTCAGCAGCTCTTCTTCTCCGCGGCGGGCGTCGGCCGCGGCGCGGCCAGTGAGGCCAGCGTCGCGTCGGCGTCCGCCCGCTTCGCCAGGCCCTTGAAGCCGTCGCCGATGATCAGGTCGACGGCGGCGCCCTCGCGGACGGCGTCGGTACGGCGTTCGGCGCCCGGGAGCTGGCTGCCGAGCACGGGCAGCGTGCTCTTCAGGGACGCGGCGGGGCCGACGAGCACACCGGCGCCCTTGACCTTCTTGTCGTACTCCTTGGGCGCGTTGCCCACGTCGCCGACGCGGAAGCCACGTTTCTTCAGTTCGTCGGCGGTCTTCTGGGCGAGGCCGCTGCGGGTGGTGGCGTTGAGGACGTTGACGGTGACCTGGGCCGGCTTCGGCACGGCCACGGCGGCGGGCGTGGCGTTCGCCTTCGCGGGCGTGGGCCGGCAGTCCGCCGCGGCACCGACCGCGGAGGCCTTGTCGCCGCCGGTGAAGAGGTCGATGAGCTGCAGCGTGCCCCAGCCGAGCACCCCGAGCACGGTGGCGCAGGCGACGCCGAGCGCCGCGAGCCGGCCGCGTCGCCGGGCAGGTCGCATCCGCGGGTACTTGTCCCCCGTGATCTTGTACTGGCCGCCCATGCCAGGGGGAGTGAGCATGCTCATGAGCGCAGCGTAGTGCGCCCGGGCGGTGATGCCTATTAGATGATCAGTCGGTGTTCCGCGGTTCGGCGCAATGCAACCCGAAAGGGTCAAGCCGCGCTGGCGCCGGGGCGTGTCGCCGGCCGTGATCCGCGGTCAGTCGAGTTCGAGGACCCGCGCGTGCAGCACCTGGCGCTGCTGGAGCGCCGCGCGCACCGCGCGGTGCAGGCCGTCCTCCAGGTACAGGTCGCCCTGCCACTTCACGACGTGCGCGAAGAGGTCGCCGTAGAAGGTCGAGTCCTCGGCGAGCAGCGTTTCCAGGTCGAGCTGCCCCTTGGTCGTCACGAGCTGATCGAGGCGGACCGGGCGCGGAGCGACGTCCGCCCACTGCCGGGTGCTCTCCCGGCCGTGGTCGGGGTACGGCCGGCCGTTTCCGATGCGCTTGAAGATCACACGGAAAGCCTACCGGCCGAGACGTTGCGGGCGCAGCCATGGCGTCGGAGTGCGGCGCTGGAAATGACGCCGTAAACGGGGCAAAGGGGAACGCCGGGCCGGGGCCGGGCCCGGCGGTCGCGTCCCGGCGGGGGCGGAGACGGTGCGGGACCGGCCTCCGCCGCGCGGGCCGCTGCGTCAGTCACGCCTCCCTTCCCGCGCGGGCGGCCGGGGTTCGCTCGGGGGCTGGGGCCTGTCGGAGCCGGGTTCGGGGGTGCGGCGGGCGGCCTCGGCGCGCAGGAGGGCGCGCAGGACGGCGTAGGGGTCGTCGAGCATGGCTGTTCCTCGTTCCTCGTTCCGTGTACCTGGGGTGGGTCCCGCGTGTGCGGCGGAGGGCCGGCGCGGGTGGCCGGCCCGGCCCGTCAGCAGCGCAGGACCACGGAACGCCGGGAGGGCGGCGGCACCGCCGGGGCGGAGGGAGGAGCGAGAGCGGGGCAGGGGTGTGGGCGATGACGGTGGAGGTTGAGGTGGAGGTGGCGGTGGTCCGCTGTGGCCGGTGGTGCCGGGGCGGAGCGTCGGCCGCCGCGCGCGGGGGTGCGCAGGGCGGTGTCGAGATGGTCGTACTCACCGGAGGGGCCGCCGGTCCCGCCCCCGGCGGCCGCCGGAGCGACCGGCGCGGGCGGGGCGGCCTGGGCGGTCGCGTGCGCGCAGGGCACCGCCAGGGCGAGCAGCAGGACGAGGACCCGCAGCCAGGCACCCCGGCGCGCGACGCGCGCGGCGCGTCCGGTGGCGGTGGAGTGCGGTGCGGGGCTCACGTCAGGTCGTGTCCCCGCCGGGCGTACGCCGCCCATCGCGCCGGCGACCGGAACCGCCCGCTCGGCGTACGGACGGTGCGGGAGCCGTTCACAGCGTGTGCGGTACCTGGCGGGCGCGTCCGCGCAGGCGCAGGGAGGTGACGATCTCGACGACGCCGACGACGACCAGCCACCACCCGCCGACCAGCATGAGGACCGTGGCCGAGTCGACCGGCGAGTCGATCAGCACGATGCCGGCGACGACGGTGACGACGCCCAGGAAGACGTGCCAGCCGCGCGCGGGCATCGCGGGGTCGTGCGCGGCGGCCACGATCTGGGTGACGCCGCGGAACAGCCAGCCGATGCCGATCCACAGCGCGAGCAGCAGCACCGACTGCAACGGGCCGCGGAAGCAGAAGAGGCCCAGCAGGATCGACACGGCGCCGCTGATGAAGGCGAGGACCCGCAGCGAGGTCGTCCGGTGGGTGCCGAAGGCGGCGGCCAGTTGGAGGACGCCGCTGACGACGAGGTAGAGGCCGAAGAGCACCCCGGCGGCGAGCAGCGACGCGCCGGGCCACACCAGCACCAGCACGCCGAGGACCAGCGAGGCGACCCCGGTGAGCAGCACGGTCTGCCACGCGGCGCGGGACAGCAGGTGCAGGGGCCCTTCGAGGGGCGGTTCGGGCTCGTGCGGCCCGGCGGTCGGGGTGTGCGTCCCGTGCCGGGCGTGGACCCCGCGGTCGTCGTACGGCTGCCGCCCTTGGGGGGAGCCGCTCGGTGGCTCGGTCATACCCCATGCTGCGAGCGCCCTCCCGGCCCCCGCCACCCGGGCCGGTCCACGGGACTGACACGCGCTGCCCTGGCGCAGACGGAGCGACGGCCGGGTACGGCGTGGGCGGGCCGATGCGGCCGGGCGCGCTTGGGTGGGGTGGATGTGACCGGTCCGCGCCGGTGGCGCGGACGCGGTGCCGGTCCCGTCTTGGTCGGGCCCGCGCCCGTCCAGTGGGTGGGGCGGGCCGCCTACCTCCCCGGTGGGCCGGTGGTCCGGCTCCCGCCCCCCGGGCCCCTACTTGCCGGCGGCCTTCGCCGCCTTCGCCGCTGCCTTCACCTCCTGCTTGTGCGCGCGGACCTTGGTCAGCGACTCCGGGCCGGTGATGTCGGCGACGGAGCGGAAGGACCCCGGTTCGCCGTAGGCGCCGGCCGCCTCGCGCCAGCCGTCCGGCCGGACGCCGAGCTGCTTGCCGAGCAGGGCGAGGAAGATCTGGGCCTTCTGCTTGCCGAAGCCGGGCAGGTCCTGGAGCCGCTTCAGCAGCTCCTTGCCGGTGGGCACGCCCCGCCAGACGGCCTCGGCGTCACCGTCGTACGTCTCGACGAGGTACCGGCACAACTGCTGGACGCGCCCCGCCATCGAGCCGGGGTAGCGGTGCACGGCCGGCTTGTCGGAGAGCAGCGCGGCGAACGCCTCGGGGTCGTAGGCGGCGATGTCGTGCGCGTCCAGATCCTCCGCGCCCATCCTCCGCGCGATGGTCGACGGGCCCTTGAACGCCCACTCCATGGGGACTTGCTGGTCGAGCAGCATGCCGACCAGCGCGGCGAGCGGACTGCGCCCGAGGAGCTCGTCGGCCTCGGGGTCCTGGGCGAGGTGAAGTGTGACGTCCATGCCCCCGATGATCGCGCCTGCGGGCTCAGGTCGCGCGCCAGTACCCCAGCGCGTTCACCCGCTGCTTGGGCACACCCAGTTCCTTGCGGGCGTAGGCGGCCAGCGCCCGCGTGGTCGCCGTGTCGCAGGCGATCCAGACGTACGGCTCGGGCGTGGAGCGCAGCAGCTCCGGCAGCTCCTCCTTGACCCGCGCGACCAGGTGCGCGCCCGCGTCCCGGCGCGGAACCGCGCGGACCTCGTGCCGGGCGGGGTCGGTGCGGAAGGGCAGTCCGCTCTCGGGGCCGCCGCCCTCGAACCAGATCGTCGCCGGGACCGGCCCCAGCGCGTCGAGGAGGGAGTTCAGGGCGGGCAGAGACGCCGGGTCCGCGACCGCGAAGACCCGGGACGGCACCGGCTCGGGCCGCTCGAAGCCGGTGCCCTGCACCGTCGCCCCGATCGTGTCGCCCGGCTTGGCCGCCCTGGCCCAGTCGCTCGCGCACCCCTCGTGCAGCGCGAACTCCATGCCGAAGGTGCCCGCCGCCGGATCCGGGTCGACCAGCGTGTACGCCCGCTGGTGCGGCTTGCCCGCGTTCTCGAACCACAGCCGCACCCACATCGTCGGGTGGACGCCGGTCGCCGCCAGCATGCCGCCGTCACTCAGGCGCAGCCGCCGGAACTCCGGCGTCACGTCCTCGGTGTCCGTCACCGTGAAGGTGAAGTCCTTCCCCCGCATCAGCTTGAGGACCGCGCCCTCCCAACCCCGCCCCTGCCCCATGTTTCCTTCACCCTTCACGTACTATTCGGCCACGACTCACAGACTTAGGTGAGCCTAACCTAAAGGAAAGTAGGGGCACAGGGGTGAGCGCCGAGACCTATCGCGACGCCTGGGGAATCCCGCACCTGCGCGCGGACACCGCCGGCGAACTGGCCCGCGCCCAGGGCCGGGTGACCGCCCGCGACCGGGCCTGGCAGCTGGAGGTCGAACGCCACCGCGCCCAGGGCACCTCCGCGTCCTTCCTCGGCCCCGAGGCCCTGCCCTGGGACCGGTTCGTGCGGCGCGCCCGCCTCGCCGACACCGCCCGCCGCTGCTTCACCGCCCTGGAGGAGCGGGACCCGGAGACCGCCGCCTGGGTACGGGCGTACGTCGACGGCGTGAACGAGGGACTCGCCCGGTGCGCCGCCCCCGAGTTCGCGAGGGCGGGGCTCGTCCCCGGCTGCTGGGAGCCCTGGACCCCCCTCGGCGTCTGGCTCGCCACGCACATCCTCTTCGCCGGCTTCCCCGCCAAGCTCTGGCGCGAGCACATCACCGCGCACCTCGGCCCGGACGCCGTCGCCCTGTTCGCCACCGACGGCCCCGGCACGGCGGGCAGCAACGGCTGGCTGGTCGCCGGCGAACGCACCGTCACCGGGCACGCGGTCATCGCCGGAGACCCGCACCGCTGGATCGAGGACCCCGGCGTCTACCAGCAGATCCACCTCTCCTGCCCCGAGTTCGACGTCGTCGGCCTCGCCGTCCCCGGCGTCCCCGGCATCGCGCACTTCGGCCACACCGGCACCGTCGCCTGGGCCATCACCAACGCCATGGCCGACTACCAGGACCTGTACCGCGAGCGACTGCGCCGCACCGGCGCCGGCGTGGAGGCGCTCGGCCCCGACGGCGCCTGGCACCGCGCCGCCCGGCACACGGAGACGATCGACGTCGCGGGCGAGGGGACGGTCGAGGTCGAGATCATCGAGACCGACCGGGGCCCGGTGATCGCCGGCGGCCCCGAGGGCCTCGACGACGGCACCCCGGCCGCCCTGAGCCTGCGCCACCCGCCCCGCGTCACCGCCGACCTCGGCTTCGGCGCGCTGCTGCCGCTGCTGCGGGCCCGCCGGGTCGCCGACGTGGACCGCGCCCTGGACGCGTGGGCCGAGCCGGTCAACGTCGTGCAGGCCGCCGACACCGAGGGCGGGCTGCTGCACCGCGTCGCGGGCCGGGTGCCGGTGCGCTCCGCCGAGGCCCGCCTGCGCCCGGTGCCCGCCTGGGAGCCCGGCCACGAGTGGACCGGCTGGCACACCCCGCCCCGCGCCGGCCTCACCGACGGCGTCGCCGTGATGGCCAACCAGCGCGGTCCGGCCACCCCGTTGGGCGTCGAGTTCGCCCCGCCGCACCGCGCCGACCGCATCGCCGCCCTCCTCGGCGGCAAGGAGCGCTGGTCGGCCGCCGACATGCCCGCGATCCACATGGACACCCACCTCGCCTCGGCCGGCCCCCTCCTGGACCACCTCACCGCCCTGGAGGACCTGACCCCCGAGGCCGCCGCCCTCCGCGAACAGCTCCTCGCCTGGGACCGGCGCATGGACGCCGGCAGCACGGACGCGGCGGCGTACGCGGCCGTGCGCACGGCGGTCGTACGACGGCTGGCGGCACACCCCGTCCTCGCCCCGGCGGCCGTGCCGCCCGCGTACCCCGAGGTGCTCCTGCCGTGGCTCGCGCTGGTGCCGCGCGTCGGATACGCCCTCGAACACCTGCTGCGCGCGCCGGACCTCTACGGCATCGACCGCGCCGAGGCCGTCCGCGCGGCCCTGGAGGAGGTGGCCGCGCGGCCCCCCGCCGGCCCCTGGGGCGACACCCACCGCCTCGCCCCCTGGCGGGCACTGCCGGCATCGTCGGACGGCTCGGGCGGCTCGGGCGGCTCGGGCGGCTCGGACGGCTCCGGCGACTCGGGCGACTCGGTCGAGGAGCCCGGACTGGCCGGCGACCACGACTGCGTGCTGTGCACCTCGGCCGTCCCCGGTCTCACCGACCGGGCCGCGCGCGGCCCCGCCGCCCGCTACGTCTGGGACCTCGCCGACCGGCGGCACAGCCGCTGGGTGGTGCCCCTCGGCGCTTCGGGCGTCCCCGGCTCACCCCACCACCGTGACCAGCAGCCCCTGTGGCTCGACGGGGAACTCGCCCCGGTGATCACCGACTTCGCCCTGCTCACCAAGGAGACCGAAACCGATGTCCGACCCGCACCCGTCCCCTGACTCCCCTCCCTCCCTCTACTCCTCCCCCTACTCCTCCCGCCCCTCGGTCCACGAGCAGGAACTCGACGGTTTCGGCACCGTCCGCCTCCTCCCCCTCGACCCCGCCGCGGACGCCGAGGTGATCCACCGCTGGGCCGGCGAGGAACGGGCCGCGTTCTGGGGCATGAACGGCCTCACGCGCGAACAGATCGCTGGCATCTACGCCCACATGGAGACCCTCGACACCCACCACGCCTTCCTGGTGGTGAAGGACGGCGAGCCGGTCGCGCTGCTCCAGACCTACGAGCCCGAGGCCGACCGGGTGAGCGAGTGCTACGCCGTCGAACCCGGCGACATCGGCGTCCACCTGCTGCTGGCCCCCGCCGGGACCGGGGGCGCCCGGCCCGGCTGGACCGCCGCGCTCTCGCGCGCCATCGTGGCGTACGTCCTGCTGGTCCTGGACCGGAAGCGGATCGTGGTCGACCCGGACGTGGACAACACCAAGGCGATCGCCCGCTTCGTCAAGCAGGGCTTCACCGCCGGGCCGGCCGTCGTGCTGCCCGAGGTCGACCTGCCGGACGTGTACCTGCCGGAGAAGAAGGCGCAACTCGCCTTCCTGCGCCGGGAGGTAGCCTTCCCGGGGTGACTCCCCCGCCGACCGCCGAGGACCTGATCGCGCACTACGGACTGGAGCCCATCCCCCGGGAGGGCGGCCTCTTCCGGCGCACCTGGGCCGGTCCCGAACGCCCCGACGGACGCCCCGCGGGCTCCGCCATCGTGGCCCTGCTGACCGCCCGGCCCGACGACTTCTCCGCCCTGCACCGCCTGCCCGCCGACGAGGTCTGGCACTTCTACCTCGGCGATCCGCTGGAGCTGCTGCTCCTCGGCCCGGACGGCGGCGCGCGTACGGCGGTCCTGGGACCGGACGTCCTGGGCGGACAGCACGTGCAGTTCACCGTCCCCGCCGGGACCTGGATGGGCGGCCGGGTGGCGGCGGGCGGCGCGTGGACGTTCTTCGGCTGCACGATGGCGCCCGGATTCACGTACGGGGACTACGAGCACGGCGACGCGGCCGCCCTCACGGCGCGCTATCCCGCCGAGGCGGCACGCATCGTGGGACTGTGCCGTCCATGAACCCGCCCACCCCACTGCTCGCCGGCCAGGTGGCCCTGGTCACCGGCGCGAGCGGCGGCATCGGCCGCGGCATCGCCCTCCGGTTCGCCGAGGAGGGCGCGGCGGTCGCGGTGCACTGCCGTACGGCGGTCGGGGCGGCGCGGGACGTCGCCGCGCGGATCCGGGAGCGCGGCGGCCGGGCCACGGTCCTGCGGGCCGACCTCACGGACGAGGACGCCTGCCGGGACCTGGTGGCGGAGGCCGCCGACTGGGGCGGCGGAGGCGGGGGACAGGGACCTCAAGGACGACATGGACGACGGCTGACGGCGCTGGTCAACAACGCGGGCGTGCAGCCACTGCGGGAGCTGCCCGGCATGACGGCCGCCGAGTGGCGGGCGGTGGTGGACGCCAACCTCACCAGCGTCTTCGCGTGCACGCAGGCCGCCGCCGAGGTCATGCGGGCCCAGGACGGCGGCGGCACCGTCACCCACATCGCCTCCATCGAGGCGGGCGCGCCCGCCCCCGCCCACGCGCACTACGGCGCCTCCAAGGCGGCGGTGGTGGCGCACGCCCGTGCGGCGGCGCTGGAGTACGGGCCGTGGGGGGTCAGGGTCAACACCGTCTCGCCCGGCCTCGTCGACCGGGAGGGGCTCGCCCGGGACTGGCCGGACGGCGTACGCCGGTGGCGCGAGGCGGCGCCCACGGGACGGCTCGGACGCCCGGAGGACGTGGGCGACGCGTGCGTGTTCCTGGCGTCGCGCCTGGCGTCCTGGATCACCGGGCACGACCTGGTGGTCGACGGCGGGGTGACGGCCCGCCCCTCGTGGTGAGGACCCGGCCGGTCCTTCGTTGAGCGGTACGGCGCCCGCGCGTTGAGCGGTACGGCGCCCGCGTCCGTACGTATCCCCGAGTCCCCGAGGCAGCGGGTCCCGACGACGGAGATGCGACGTGAGGTGTGGTGGCGGTACGCGCACGGGAGTCCGGGTCGGCCGGGGACCGCGAGGGGTGGTGCTCCTCGGGACCGTGCTGGTCCTCCTCGTCCTCGGCGGCGCCGGACCCGCCTCGGCCCACGCCGCCCTGCGCTCGACCGACCCCGGGGACGGCATCGTCCTCCAGCGGGCCCCCCGGCACGTCACCCTGGCCTTCACCGAGTCCGTCGGCCTGCGCGACGACTCCTTCCGCGTCCTCGACCCGGGCGGCCACCGGGTGCGCACGGGGGAGGCCGGGCGCGTGGACGGCCGCTCCGACACGGTCCGCGTCGCGCTCCCGGGCGAGCTGGGCGAGGGCACGTACACGGTGGCCTGGCGCGTGGTGTCGGCCGACAGCCACCCCGTGTCCGGCGCCTTCACCTTCTCGGTCGGCACGCCCTCCGCGACGGCCGCGTCGGACACCGGCCCCGCCGAGGACCCGCTGACCGCCGCCCTCCACACCATCGCCCGCTACCTCTCCTACCTCGCCGCCGCCCTCCTCATCGGCACCGCCGCCTTCGTCCTCCTGTGCCGCCCGCCGGACCCCGCCCCGTTGCGCCGCCCGCTGACGGCCGGCTGGTGGACCCTGCTGGCGGCCACCGTCGCGCTGCTGGTGCTGCGGGCGCCGTACGAGTCGGGCGCGGGCCCGTCGGCGGCCCTGGACGCCACCGCCCTCGGCGACACGATGACCGGCCGGCCCGGCATGCTCCTGCTGGCCAGACTGGCGCTGCTCGCGCCGGTCGCGCTGCTCCTCCTCCGCGCAGTCGGTACGGCCCGCACGGCCCGCACCGGGCGGGGCACCGCCCTCACCGCCGCCGCGGGCACGCTCCTCGCCGTCGCCCTCGCCCTGACCTGGGCCGCCGCCGAACACGCCGCCGCCGGCATCCAGGTGCCGCTCGCGATGACATCGTCCGTACTGCACCTGCTGGCCACCGCCGTCTGGCTCGGCGGCCTCGTGGCCCTGCTGACGACCCTGCGCTCCGCCCCCGACGCGGCCACGGTCGCGCGCTTCTCCCGGACCGCCCTCACCTCCGTGACCGTTCTGGTGGTCACCGGCGCCTACCAGTCCTGGCGCGGCCTCGGCTCCTGGCCGGCGCTCACGGGGACGACGTACGGCAGGCTGCTGCTCGCGAAGGTCGTCCTGGTGGCCGTACTGCTGGCAGCGGCGGCGGTGTCCCGCCGCTGGACGACCGCCCTGGTGACGACGAAGGTGGGGACGGCGACGGGAACGGCGGCGGCGCGGGAGCGTGAGCGGGGGCACGTACGCGCCCGCGTGCCGGAGCCGGCGGGCGGCCCCCCACCCCGGGCACCGGAACCCGAACCCGTAGCCGTACCCGTATCCGTATCCGTATCCGAACAGACCGTGCCGTCCGAGCCGCCGGAGCCCTCGGAGCCCTCGGAGCCGTCGAGGTCGGAGGACGCCCCCCACCACCGGGCACTGCGCCGGTCCGTGCTCGTGGAGGCCGGCGTCGCGGCCGTCGTCCTGGTGGTCACCACGGTGCTCACCAGCACCCCGCCGGGCCGGACGGCGGACGAGGCGGCGCGGGCGGTACCGGCGGGCGGCGTGCTGCCCGCGTCGGTCACCACGATCCCCTTCGACCTAGGCACCTCGGGCCGGGGCACGGTCCAGATCACCCTGGACCCCGGCCGCACCGGCGACAACGCGGTGCAGGCCGTGGTCTTCGGCCCCGACGGCAGCCTGGCCGCCGTACCCGAACTGCGCCTCTCCTTCACCCTGCCCGACCACCAGGTCGGCCCCCTCGAAGCGGAACTCGTCGACCGGGGCGGCTACTGGAGCGCCAACTCCCTCACCCTCCCGCTCCCCGGCACCTGGACGATGAGGGCCACGGTCCGGGTGTCGGAGATCGACCAGGTGACCGAGACCCGGCGGATCCGCATCGAGCGGTAGGGACGGCAACGGCGAGGAAAAGACAGAACGTCGAAGGGCCCCCTGTTTCCAGGGGGCCCTTCGACTTCGTGCCCGGTGAGGCACTGGCGGAGGATACGAGATTCGAACTCGTGAGGGGTTGCCCCCAACACGCTTTCCAAGCGTGCGCCCTAGGCCTCTAGGCGAATCCTCCGCGGCAAACATTACATGACGTCGGAGAGTGCTTGCGAACTCGTTCTCGGGGCCCCGCATCGGGTAACGTGTGGCTCAGCCCCTCACGCGGCGCTATCTGACTGAACTCCCCCAGGGCCGGAAGGCAGCAAGGGTAGGTCGGCTCTGGCGGGTGCGTGGGGGGCGCCTGCGTTCACGGGGTGGGCCGGTTCACAGGGCGCTCCGGTTGTCAGTGGGCGCCTATAACCTCGTATGCGTGTCGTCTCTCGCGCTCTACCGCCGTTACCGCCCGGAGTCCTTCGCCGAGGTCATCGGTCAGGGGCATGTCACTGACCCGTTGCAGCAGGCGCTGCGGAACAACCGGGTCAATCACGCGTACCTGTTCAGCGGTCCGCGCGGGTGCGGCAAGACGACCAGCGCCCGGATCCTGGCCCGCTGTCTGAACTGCGAGCAGGGCCCGACGCCGACGCCGTGCGGCGAGTGCCAGTCCTGCCGCGACCTCGCGCGTAACGGACCGGGTTCCATCGACGTCATCGAGATCGACGCCGCCTCGCACGGAGGCGTGGACGACGCCCGTGACCTGCGGGAGAAGGCGTTCTTCGGGCCCGCCTCCAGCCGGTACAAGATCTACATCATCGACGAGGCCCACATGGTCTCCCCGCAGGGCTTCAACGCCCTGCTGAAGGTCGTCGAGGAGCCCCCGGAGCATCTGAAGTTCATCTTCGCCACCACCGAGCCCGAGAAGGTCATCGGGACCATCCGGTCGCGGACGCACCACTATCCGTTCCGGCTGGTGCCGCCCGGCACCCTGCGCGAGTACCTCGCCGAGGTCTGCGGCAAGGAGCAGATCCCGGTAGAGGACGGTGTGCTGCCGCTGGTGGTGCGGGCCGGAGCCGGGTCCGTCCGCGACTCCATGTCCGTCATGGACCAGCTGCTCGCCGGCGCCGGTGCCGACGGTGTGACGTACGACATGACGACCTCCCTGCTCGGCTACACGGACGGCTCGCTGCTGGACTCCGTCGTCGAGGCGTTCGTCACAGGGGACGGCTCGGCCGCCTTCGAGGTCGTGGACCGGGTGATCGAGGGCGGCAACGACCCGCGGCGTTTCGTCACCGACCTGCTGGAGCGCCTGCGTGACCTGGTGATCCTCGCCGCCGTGCCCGACGCGGCGGACAAGGGGCTCATCGACGCCCCCGCCGACGTGGTCGAGCGGATGCAGGCCCAGGCCCGGTCCTTCGGCGCCGCCGAGCTGAGCCGTGCCGCCGACATCGTCAACGAGGGGCTCACCGAGATGCGCGGCGCCCACTCGCCGCGCCTTCAGCTGGAGCTGATCTGCGCGCGCGTGCTGCTGCCCGCCGCGTACGGGGACGAGCGTTCGGTGATGGCCCGTCTGGACCGGATCGAGCGCGGGGTGCAGTTCTCCGCCGGCGCGGGCGCGCCCGCCATGGGGTACGTCCCCGGGCCCGAGGCGCATGCCGGTGGTGGCGGCGCCGTGGCCGCCGCCGGCCCGGTTCCGCCGGGCGGCGGACCCGCCGCGGCGCGGGCGGCGGTACGGGCGCCGGGTGGTGCCCCTGTGGTTTCCGGTCGGGGAGACGCACCTTCGGAGGCGTCCCCGGGTGCCGTTACCGCGACCGGCGAAGGCGGTGGTCACACCGGGGGCGGGCAGCCCCAGGCGGCCCCTGCTCCGGCTGCCGCCCCTGCTCCGGCTGCCGCTCCTGCTCCGGCTGCCGCTCCTGCTCCGGCTGCCGCTCCGGCTGCCGCTCCTGCCCCGGCCGCTGCTCCTGCCCCGGCCCCGGATTCGTCCCCTGCCTCGGCGCCCGCGCCGGGTGCCTGGCCGACCGCCGCTCCCGCGGGGGGCGGCCGACGCCCCGGGGGGTGGCCCACGGCGGCTCCCGCAGGCGGCGGTCAGCCGGCCCGGACGCCGGCCGGGCCCGCCACCCCCGCCCCGGCCCCGGCTGCCGCACCGGCCGCTGCCGCACCGGCAGCCGCTTCGCCGTCGCCGTCGCCGTCGCCGGGTTCGGGAGTCGACCCCCGTTCGATCTGGCCCAACATCCTGGAGGCGGTCAAGAACCGCCGCCGCTTCACCTGGATCCTGCTCAGCCAGAACGCCCAGGTGACCGGCTTCGACGGCACCTCCCTCCAGATCGGCTTCGTCAACGCCGGTGCTCGCGACAACTTCCTCAGCAGTGGCAGCGAGGACGTCCTGCGCCAGGCACTGACCGAGCAGTTCAACGTGCAGTGGAAGATCGAGGCGGTCGTCGACCCCTCCGGCGGCTCGGCGCCCCCGGCGCCCGGCGGCTTTGGAGGCACCGGCGGCGGTGCGGGCGGCGGCGCCGGCTTCGGCGGGTCCGGCGGCGGTGCGGGCGGTGGCTTCGGGGGCGGGGCGCCCGCCCCGCGTCCGTCGGCTCCCTCGCCCGCGGACCCGTCCCCGGCGCCCGCGCCCGCCGCGCCGGCACCGCCGCCGTCCGGCACGGCCCCCGCCCACGCTCCCCGGCCCCCGGCCCCGGAGCCGCCGCGCTCGGTCTCGCCCGAGGACGACATCCCGGAGGACGACGACCCCGACCTCGACGAGTCGGCCCTCTCCGGCAAGGAACTGCTGGTACGGGAGCTGGGGGCGACGGTCGTCGAGGAGATCGCGCACGAGTAGCGCGCCCGTGCACCTGCGCCGAGCGGCAGGGCTACGCGCCCGCGCCGCCCAGCCCCGACCCCCGCGCCACCCAGCCCCGGCCCCTGCGCTGCCGGACCCCGGCCGTCGCGCCGCCCGGCCCCAGCCCCGGCGTGCGACCCCGGCATGCGGCCCCGGCTGTCGCGCTGCCCAGCCCCGGCCCTCAGCCCCGGCGTGCGGCTCCGGCCGTTGCGCCGCCCGCCCCCAGCCCTCTGCTCCACCAGTTCCCCACCCCCGGCCATCGCCTGGAGGAACCCACAACCCCCCGCGCCCCACCCCTTCGGAAGCCCGCACAAACCGCCGCGGCCCGTTCCCATTAGGCTGACCCCGTGAAGGTCCTTGTCATCGGCGGCGGCGCCCGCGAACACGCCCTGTGCCGTTCCCTGTCCCTCGACCCCGACGTGACCGCGCTGCACTGCGCACCCGGCAACGCCGGTATCGCCGAGGTCGCCGAACTGCACCAGGTCGACGCCCTGGACGGCGCGGCCGTGACCGCGCTGGCCACCCGGCTCGGTGCCGAACTGGTCGTCGTCGGACCGGAGGCGCCCCTCGTCGCCGGGGTCGCCGACGCCGTGCGCGAGGCGGGCATCCCGGTCTTCGGCCCCTCCGGGCAGGCCGCGCGGCTGGAGGGCTCCAAGGCCTTCGCCAAGGACGTCATGGCCGGTGCCGGCGTCCCCACGGCCCGCTCCTACGTCTGCACGAATCCCGCCGAGGTCGACGAGGCCCTCGACGCCTTCGGCGCCCCCTACGTCGTCAAGGACGACGGCCTGGCCGCCGGCAAGGGCGTCGTCGTCACCGACGACATCGAGGCGGCCCGCGCCCACGCGGCGGCCTGCGACCGCGTCGTCATCGAGGAGTACCTGGACGGCCCCGAGGTCTCCCTCTTCGCCATCACCGACGGCGACAACGTCCGCCCGCTCCAGCCCGCCCAGGACTTCAAGCGCGCCCTGGACGGCGACGAGGGCCCGAACACCGGCGGCATGGGCGCGTACTCGCCGCTGCCGTGGGCCGACCCCAAGCTGGTCGACGAGGTCGTGCAGAGCGTGCTCCAGCCGACCGTCGACGAGATGCGTCGCCGGGGCACCCCCTTCTCCGGTCTCCTCTACGCCGGTCTGGCGATCACGTCCCGCGGCGTCCGCGTGATCGAGTTCAACGCCCGGTTCGGCGACCCCGAGACCCAGGTGGTCCTGGCCCGCCTCAAGACCCCGCTCGCCGGTCTGCTGATGGCCGCCGCCACCGGCAACCTCGCCGACCTGGAGCCCCTGCGCTGGAGCGACGAGGCGGCCGTCACCGTGGTCGTCGCCTCGCACAACTACCCGGGCACCCCGCGCACCGGCGACCCGATCACCGGCCTCGACGAGGTGGCCGCCGAGGACGCCCCGCACGCCTACGTCCTGCACGCCGGCACCCGGCGCGAGGACGACGCCGTGGTCAGCGCCGGAGGCCGCGTCCTGTCCGTCACGGCCACCGGTACGGACCTCACCGAGGCCCGCGACCGCGCCTACCGGGCCGTCGCGCGCATCGGCCTCGACGGCTCCCAGTACCGCACCGACATCGCGGCGAAGGCGGCGGGGGCGTAACCGCGAGCAGCCCCTTCGCACCGAACCCGGCAGGCCCCGGCTCCGTCTCAGGAGCCGGGGCCTGACCCTTGCTGTCCGTCATCCACCTTTCCCCAAAGCCATTCCATCGAGTGACCGATGCGCCATACGGCTGACGGGCGCGGAGGCCCCAACTAGGGTGCCGCGCAAGCGTTCCGGCACTTGGCCCACCGGCATTGCGATGTCAGTGGCGGGTGCCACAGTGGGGGGAGAGCAAGAGCGGGAGAGCCGCGGAAATGCCCGGAAAAGACAGGACAGACAGGACAGCGAGGACGGGGTGAGGTCCGGCCGTGACCGGTACCGGTGGTGTGGAGATGGGCGCGCAGGCGGCGCGCTCCCGAGCCCTGGCCGTGCTGCGCGTCCGCAGCCGGGCGCTGGCGATCGCCCTGCTGCCCGCGGCCGCCGCCGTGATCCTGCTCGTCGGCGGGTCCACCGGGCACCTCGCGGGCGGGGGCTGGGACGTCGTCCGCTGGATCGTGTCCGTGCTCGCGGTGCTCGTCCTGGCGGCCGCCGCCGCAGTGGCCCTGGTCGTCGCGCGCTCCCGGCCCGCGGTGACCCCGACGGTCACGATCGCCGAGGAGTCCGCCCCCGACCTCTACCGGATGGTGCGGGACCTCGCCGACCGGCTCGACGTCCCCGCTCCCTCCGCCATGGCGCTGACACCCGACTGCGACAGCTGGCTGGAGGACCGCACCCACCCGGCCCACGGCCCGCCCCCCGTGGAGGAGCACGACGACGTGGCCGGCGTGGACGCCCCCGCCCGCCGCCGGGCCGTCGCCGCGCCCGTCCTCGTCATCGGCTCGCCCTTCCTGTGGTGGATGCGCGTGGGAGAGCTGCGCGCCGTCCTCGCCCCGGTCGTCGCCGGTACGGGGCCCTCGGCGCACCCCGACATAGCCGCGGCCCGGCGCTTCATACGGGGCCTGGACGCCGCGGTGGCGGTCGCCTCGACGGGCGGACGCGGACCGCTGTCCCGCGCGGCGCGCGCGGGCCTCGGCCGGGTGTCCAGGCTCCTGCTGCGCGGCTGCCGGGTCCACGCGGCGGAGATGGAGCGCGGGGTCGCGACGGCCGCCGCCGAGCGTGCCCAGGCGGTGGACTACGGCGTGCGGATCGTCGCGCAGGAGCAGGTCGGGCTCGCCTACGCGGGCTGGGACCGCCTGCTCACCCGGGTGGCGCTGCCGGCCTGGCGGATGGGCCGCTGGCCCTCCCGGCTGGACGTGGGCGTGGTCGCCGCGCTCACGGAGCTGTCCCGCCGCGACCGCCTGGCCGAGGGCTTCGCCTCCCGCCTGGGCGAGCGTCCGGCCTGTGACCTGCTGGAGGAGCCCGGGGTGATGGACGAGGCGGTCTCGCTCCTCGCCGCGCGCCTCTTCCACGGCGGGCCCGCCGAGACCGGCCCGGACTGGTCACCGGTGGACTGGGCGGAGTACCCCGAGGAGGTGGTCGACCGGACCTGGCGCACGGACGCCGCGCGCCTCCACCGTGTCCTGGACGCCCTGGGCGTCCGCCGCGCCGCCGAGGGCGCCGCCCCGGGCACGGAGGGCCCGACCCTGGCCCGCGTCCTGGACCACCTCACGACCCCGCCCGCCGACGCCCCCTCCGGGCCCGAGCCCGGCCCGGGAACCGACGCCGACACCTACGCCACACCTCCGGCGTACGACACCCCCACCGCCCCCACCACCCCCGTCGCTCCCCGCGACCCCACCGACGGCCACGACGCCCCGGACGCCCCGAGCACCCCGCACCACCTGAGCGCGGCCGCCCCGGACGACCATCACGCCCTCCCCGACCCCCCGAGCGCCCCCGACCACCCGGGCGCCCCGGCCCAGCAGCCGCCCCCCGACCTAGCGGCGGCCCCGGACCGCAGCGCCCCCGTCGACGACGATGACGACCTCGCCGGCACCACCCCCCGGGGCGCCGCCCTGGCCGCCGGGCTCAGTGCCCAGCTGGCCCGCGAGGAGGCGGAGGCCCAGCCCGCCGGACCCGGAGCCGGAGGCGCGGCCCCCGTGCCCGGCACGGGCACCGGACCGGTCGGCCCCGACAGCGCCGCCCTCTGGGACGACCGCGCGCTGCCCCTCTTCCCCCTCCAGCCCCCGCGCACCGGCCGCGAGATCCTCACCGCCCACATCACCGCGATGGTGTGCTGCGCGGCGATGGACACCGCCGGCGCGGCCCCCGGCCTCGACTGGCTCGACGGCCCGTCCCTCCTGGTCGACGGCGCCCGCGCCACGGACCTGGCCCCCCGCGTCCGCAGCCTCGTGGAAACCGGCGACCCGGGCCCCCTGCGCGCCTGGATGACGGAACTCGGCGTACGCCCGGAGAAGCCGGTCCGCCTGGTCTGACACCTCCCGGCCCACCTCCCGGCCCCGGCCCCGCAGCCCGCAGCCCGCCCCCGAAGTGGACCCCCCAATTCCACTTTGGGCCACTTCGCAACGAACAGTGACAGCACGCGCGCGAAATGTGATGTGCTGGGACCGATCGCGCACATGGCAAAGGCGTTCGTCATACGCACGACCACGGGGGCACGAGGGAGGGGACTGTCCCATGGGGCCCGAGCAGATCCGCCGCTGGGAGTCGGGAGCACTCGCGCACGCCGTGACGGATCCCTTCGGGCAGGGACCCGTCCCCTGGCTGCGCGGCGGCGAGACGTACTTCGGCGACACCGGCCAAGTCGTCCCCTGGTACGCCGACCCGGACGACGTACCGGAGGCGCCCGGCGCGTCCGGCGCGAAGACCCGCGCGCGGCGCGCCGACCGGGGCGGTCCGCGAGCCGCCGACGACGTCCGCCGCCAGATCAAGGGCTTCACCGCGACCGGAGCCGCCGCCCCCGGCGAGGCCATCGACTTCCACATCACCGTCGACCCGCCGCAGGAGTTCAGCGTCGACGTCTACCGGATCGGCCACTACGGCGGTGACGGCGCCGCCAAGATCACCACCAGCCCTCGCCTGTCCGGCATCGTCCAGCCCCCGCCGCTCACCGCCGACCGCACGGTCTCCTGCCACCACTGGTGGCTGTCCTGGCGCCTCCAGATCCCGTCGTACTGGAACGTCGGGGCCTACGTAGCCGTCCTCACCACCGCCGACGGCCACCGTTCGCACGTCCCCTTCACGGTCCGCGACGACCACCCCGCCGACCTGCTCCTGCTGCTGCCGGACATCACGTGGCAGGCGTACAACCTCTATCCGGAGGACGGCCGCACCGGCGCCAGCCTCTACCACGCCTGGGACGAGGAGGGCCGGCTGCTGGGCGAGTCGGACGCCGCGACGACCGTGTCCTTCGACCGCCCGTACGCGGGTGCCGGCCTCCCCCTGCACGTCGGCCACGCCTACGACTTCATCCGCTTCGCCGAGCGCTACGGCTACGACCTCGCCTACGCCGACGCCCGCGACCTGCACTCCGGCCGCGTCGACCCGACCCGCTACCGGGGCCTGGTCTTCCCGGGCCACGACGAGTACTGGTCCACGGCCATGCGCCGCACCACGGAGCTGGCCCGCGAGCAGGGCACCTCCCTGGTCTTCCTGTCCGCCAACACCATGTACTGGCAGGTGGAGCTGTCCCCCTCCCCGTCCGGCACCCCCGACCGCCTGCTGACCTGCCGCAAGCGCCGGGGCCCCGGCCGGCCGGTGCTGTGGCGGGAGATCGACCGCGCCGAACAGCAGCTGCTCGGCATCCAGTACGCCGGCCGGGTCCCCGAACCGCACCCGCTGATCGTCCGCAACGCCGGTCACTGGCTCTGGGAGGCCACCGGAGCCCACGAGGGCGACGCGATCGACGGCCTGGTCGCGGGCGAGGCCGACCGCTACTTCCCGCGCACCGCGCTGCCCGAGCACGACGAGCGGGTCCTGCTCGCCCACTCGCCGTACACCGACGTGGACGGCGCCCGGCGCCACCAGGAGACGTCGCTGTACCGGGCGCCGTCGGGCGCCTGGGTCTTCGCGTCCGGCACGTTCGCCTGGTCCCCGGCCCTGGACCGGCCGGGCCACGTCGACCCGCGCGTCCAGCGCGCCACCGCCAACCTCCTGGACCGCATCTGCAAACGGGACTGACACCGCCCGCGGACCACCCCGCCCGGAGACCGACCGGCGCATACGGGAGAATCGACGTACTTGGACAGAACCACGGGGAGGAACCGTGTCCGGATTCGTCGAAAAGCCCGAGCCGCTGCAGGTTCCGGGCCTGGTGCATCTGCACACCGGCAAGGTGCGCGAGCTGTACCGGAACGAGGCGGGCGACCTCGTGATGGTCGCCAGCGACCGCATGTCCGCCTACGACTGGGTGCTGCCGACCGAGATCCCCGACAAGGGCCGGGTCCTCACCCAGCTCTCCCTGTGGTGGTTCGACCAGCTCGCCGACCTGGCCCCCCACCACGTCCTGAGCACCGAGCTGCCCCCCGGCGCCCCCGCCGACTGGGAGGGCCGCGCCCTGGTCTGCAAGTCCCTGCGGATGGTCCCGGTGGAGTGCGTGGCCCGCGGCTACCTCACCGGCTCGGGGCTGGCCGAGTACGAGCAGACCCGCACCGTCTGCGGCCTCGCCCTGCCCGAGGGCCTCGTCGACGGCTCGGAGCTGCCCGCCCCGATCTTCACCCCGGCCACCAAGGCCGAGGTGGGCGAGCACGACGAGAACGTCTCCTACGAGGAGGTCGCCCGCCAGGTCGGCGCGGACACCGCCGCCCGCCTGCGCCAGGCCACCCTCGCCGTCTACTCCCGCGCCCGGGACATCGCCCGCGACCGCGGGATCGTCCTGGCCGACACCAAGTTCGAGTTCGGCTTCGACGGCGACGACCTGGTCCTCGCCGACGAGGTCCTCACCCCGGACTCCTCCCGCTTCTGGCCGGCCGACCAGTGGGAGCCGGGCCGCGCGCAGCCGTCGTACGACAAGCAGTTCGTGCGGGACTGGCTGACCTCGGCCGAGTCCGGCTGGGACCGCACGAGCGAGCAGCCCCCGCCGGCGCTGCCCCAGCAGGTCGTGGACGCCACCCGGGCGAAGTACGTGGAGGCGTACGAGCGCCTGACCGGTCTGAGCTGGTCGTAGGGCCGGACCCCGGACACGAGGAAGCCCCCGGCCGGAGCCGGGGGCTTCTCACACGGAGCGAACGACGAGGTTCGAACTCGCGACCTCAACCTTGGCAAGGTTGCGCTCTACCAACTGAGCTACGTTCGCACTGCGCCGTGACGCGGTCCCTGACTTCGCCGAGGACTTCGCCGTGGTGCGACAGCCACTATACCCAACCCCGCTCCCGTGCGAGCCGCACCGCCGTGTGCCGGTTCTCCGCGCCGAGCTTGCTCGCGGCCGACGACAGGTAGTTCCGCACGGTCCCCTCGGCGAGCGCGGCACGCTCGGCGATCTCCGCGACGGGCGCCCCGTCGGCGGCGTACTCCAGCACCTCGGCCTCGCGCGCGGTCAGCGGCGAGTCCCCGGCGGAGATCGCGTCGGCCGCCAACTCCGGGTCGACGAAACGGTTTCCGGCGTGCACCGTGCGGATCAGCTCGGCGAGCCGCTGGGCGCTGACCGTCTTGGGGACGAACCCGCGCACCCCCGCCGCGAGCGCCCGTTTCAGGTGACCGGGCCGCCCGTGACTGGTCACGATCAGCACCCGGCACGCGGGCAGCTCGGCCCGCAGCGATGTGGCGACCTTCACACCGTCGGCCCCGGGCATCTGGAGATCCAGTACGGCGACGTCCGGGGCGTGTGCCCGGGCCATCGCCAGCGCCTCCGGACCGGTGGCCGCCTCGGCGACCACGAGGAGGTCCTCCTCCAGGGACAGCAGGGCCGCCAGCGCCCCGCGGATCAGGTGCTCGTCGTCGGCGAGCAGGACACGTACCGGGGTCGTCACGACGCGACCTCCAGCCGGTCCGGGGTGGCCGACGGCAGCGGCACCTCGGCCGTGAGCCGGAACACGCCCTTGCCGGCCCGCCCGGCCTCCAGCGTGCCGTCCACGGCGGACAGCCGCTCCCGCAGTCCCGCGAGCCCGGACCCGCCCGAGGGCTCGGCCCCGGCCGGCTCCGCCGCTCCGTCGTTCTCCACCGTCAGCGCCACGCGCCCCTCCGACACCCGCACCACCACCAAGACCTTCTCCGCGTCCCCGTGCCGCAGCACGTTGGTGGTCGCCTCCCTGACCACCCAGCCCAGCGCCGACTGCACCTCGGCGGGCAGCCCCGACGTCTCGCCGCTCACCTCGCAGTCGATCCCGGCCGCGGTCAGCACGCCCCGGGCGCCGGTGAGTTCGACCTCCAGGTCGGCCTCGCGGTAACCGCGGACGACCTCCCGGACCTCCCGCTGCGACTCCTGCGCGATGCGCTGCACCTCGATCATCTGCTCCACCGCCTCGGGCCGTCCGCGCCGGACCAGCTGGACGGCCAGCTCGCTCTTGAGCGCGATGACGGCCAGGTTCCGGCCCATCACGTCGTGCAGGTCCCGGCCGAACCGCAGCCGTTCCTCGGCGACCGCGAGCCGGGCCCGGGTCTCCTTGGCGTCGTCGAGCGCGTAGACGGCGTTGAGCAGCCAGACCGAGAAGACCGAGGTGAAGGCCATGAACGCGCCTCCCACCAGCACGGCGCACGCCAGCGCCAGGGCGGCGAGGCCCGGCGCGCCCACCGCGAAGGACACGGCCCCGGCGCCGAGCGCGAAGCCGCCGACGACGGCGGCCACCCGTCGCCTCTCGCGCAGCCCGAGCGCGATGACGCCCGAGCCGAAGCACAGCACCACGCTGAAGGTCGTCCCCGCCACGCTGTCCACCGCGTCGCCGCCCGGTCCGCGCTCCGCGACGCCGATCGCGCCGACGGCGAGCACCGCGGTGAGAGCGGCCAGCACCCACAGCAGCCGCACCGGCTGCGCCCGCCGGCCGAGGGTCCAGTCCAGGGACCGGGCGGCGACCAGCACGCAGACCGCGGCGTGCGTGCCGACCACCAGGGACGCCGCGGCGGCGGGCCGCGGCCCGGCCTGTTCGACGGCGGTCAGGACGATCACCAGGATCTCGACGACCCCGAAGAAGTGGAATGACCACCGCGTGTACGTCTCCACCTTCGCCGGCGTGCTCTTCCGCCCCCACCAGCGCTCAGACCTGCGCATGTCCCCGTTCGCCCCGCTCTCCCTGGTCCTGGCCCCCGTCCGGGTCCTCCCGTACGTCAGCGCCGCGGCTCCCAGCGGAACCACCGCCGTACAGCAAACACCGCGACCACGGTCCAGGCCACCGCCGACGCCACGGCGCCCAGCGCCTCGTACGCCGTCAGGTCGCCGGTCCAGCCGCCGCGCACCAGCGTGATCACGGGCGTCAGCGGCAGCAGCTCGCAGAAGGAGGCCAGCTTGTCGGGGAGCAGTTCCAGCGGCACGAACATGCCGGAGCCGAGCATCGAGACGAACATGAACGGCAGCGGTGTGACCTGCGCGCTCTCGCCGGTCCGGGTGAAGCTCGCGGTGACGGCGGCGAGCGCGGCGCACATCACGAGCCCCAGCAGCAGACCGAGGACGGCCAGGTGGGGCGCGGACGGCGCGGACAGGTCCAGCAGGGCGAAGCAGCCCGCCGCGAGCAGCAGGCTCTGCAGGAGTCCGCTGAGGACGGCCGGCATCGCGGAACCGCTGAGGATCTCGGCGTCCCGCAGCTCGCCGGTGCGCAGCCGCTTGAGGACGAGTTCCTCGCGCCGGACGACGAAGACGCCGACGAGCGCCGAGTAGACGGCGAAGAGCAGGGAGAAGCCGATCGCGGCGGGCAGCACGAGCGTGCCGGTGGTCAGCCCGGCCTCGGCGAGGTCCATCTCCTGGGCCGCCGACCGCACGCTGAACGGCAGCACCAGCGGCACGAACAGCGCGGCGAAGAGGGTGCCCTTGTTCCGCCCGAGCAGGGTCAGCTCGGCCCGGGCGAGGGCGGTCATGCGGGTCATGGGTGTGCTGGCGGCGGCGTTCGCGGCGCCGGGCGCCGGGGACTTCCTGGTGGTCGTGGCGCTCATCCCGCGTACTCCTTCGTCGTTCCCGGTGCCGTTCCCGGCGTCGTCCCCTCGGCGGTCCTCCCGGACGCCTCCTTCGCGATCCTCAGGAAGGCTTCCTCCAGGGATGCCGACCGCACGTCCAGGCGGCGCAGTTCGACCCCGGCCCGCCCGGCCCACACCAGCAGTCCGGTGGCCGCGCGCTGGAGTTCGCGGGTGCTCAGCCGGACCGTCCGGCCGTCGGTCTCGTGATCGCTCACGCCCAGTTCGGCGAGCGGCGGCAGGTCGCCCACGAAGTAGCCGTCGGGCAGTTCGAAGGAGATCCGGGACGGCTGGGCGGCGGTCACCTCGGCCGGGGTCCCGGTGGCGGCGATCCGGCCCTCGTGCATGATCGCGAGCCGGTCGGCGAGGTTCTCGGCCTCTTCCAAATAGTGCGTGGTCAGCAGCACCGTCGTGCCCCCGTCGCGCAGGGCGCTCACCAATTCCCAGGTGTCCCGGCGGCCTTCGGCGTCCAGTCCGGTGCTGGGCTCGTCGAGGAAGAGCACCTCGGGGTCGCCGAGCAGCGCGAGCGCCAGGTCCAGGCGGCGCCGCTGGCCGCCGGACAGCTGCTTCACGCGGGTGCCGGCCTTCGCCTCCAGTCCGACCGTCGCCAGTACCTCGGCCGGCGGGCGGGCCCCGCTCACACACCCCGCCCACATCCGCGCGGTCTCGGCGACGGTCAGCTCGGACGGGAAGCCGCCCTCCTGGAGCATCACGCCGGTGCGGGGGCGTACCGCGGCCCGCTCGGTGTAGGGGTCGTGCCCGAGGACGCGCACCCGCCCGCCGGCCGGGGCGGCGAGGCCCTCCAGCAGCTCGACGGTGGACGTCTTGCCGGCGCCGTTGGTGCCCAGCAGGGCGAAGACCTCCCCGCGGCGCACGGAGAAGTCGATTCCGCGCACGGCCTCGAACCCGCCCCCGTACACACGTCGCAGGTCGGTGACCTCAATCACGTGTTCGTGTCCGTCTGATCGCATGCTTCGAGCATTCCGGCGGACCGGGCCGCGGAACAGTGCGAGCCGTCATCACCGGACATGACAAATGTCAGACGTGGGGTCGTGCGGGACACCGCGCCGGACATACGAAAAGACCCCGGTCCTGGAGGACCGGGGTCTGATTCCCGAGCGGACGACGAGGCTCGAACTCGCGACCTCAACCTTGGCAAGGTTGCGCTCTACCAACTGAGCTACGTCCGCATTGCCCCCGACCGGCCTTCACCGATCGGTGCGAGCACCAGCCTACCTGATCGTCCCCCGGAGGGGGGACCCCCATCCGTGATCGGTACGGCGATGCAGAGCGGGTGACAGGAATTGCACACTGCGCCTTCCCCCTGGAAGGGGGATGTTCTACTACTGAACTACACCCGCATGTTCCGTGAGCCGGGCCCTTCGGCCTCGCCCCTCGGCGTGCTCCAGACTTTAGCTGATCACCCGGGGTGCTGCGCAAGTCGGTTGCCGCGAGGGGCGACTGAGCGGCCGTCGGCCCCTCCCGGCCGGAGTGGCTCACCGTGCTGGAGTGGCTCACTGGGCCGGAGTGGCTCACTGGGCCGCGGCGAACGCCTCGTACACCTTCTTCGGGATCCGGCCCCGCGCGGGGACGTCCATCTTGTTCGCCTGGGCCCAGGCCCGGACCGCCGCCGGGTCGGGGGCGACCTCCGTCTGCCGGTACGCCTTGCCGGAGCGGGACCGCTTGCGGCCGGCCGACACGTAGGGCTCGAGCGCCTTGCGCAGTTTCCGGGCATTGGCTTCGTTCAGGTCGATCTCGTACATCCGGCCGTCGACACCGAAGGCGATCGTCTCCGCCGCTTCCGAGCCGTCGATGTCGTCAAAGAGAGTGACCACGACACGCTGCGCCACGAATATCGGTCCCTTCGTGCGGCACCTCCGCGATGACGTGCCAGGACGCCGCGATGATGCCGACTGTTCGCCTGTAATTGGGCAAAGTATCGGCTAATGACATTTCATTTGTACAGTGCTCGGCATTGCAATGGGAAGTCCGACTAAATCTCTCCGCGTGTCCACCGCGCAATAGGTGTCCGCGCCCGATCCGGCATCTTTCCCGAAGCTTTTCGCGACACCCTCCCCCCGATGCCGAATCGTGATGGGGCTCACGTAGTTTCCTACAATGCTACGCGCGTAGAAATTTTGTACGGGTAGTCTGAAGGAACCTGCTCAGCACCACACACCGGGAGTGCCAGTGGCACGCGTCGTAGTCGACGTCATGCTCAAGCCGGAGATCCTCGACCCCCAGGGCCAGGCGGTGCAGCGCGCACTGCCGCGGCTGGGTTTCGAGGGGATCTCGGACGTACGTCAGGGAAAGCGATTCGAACTGGAAGTGGACGGGCCGGTCGACGACGCCGCCCTCGCCCGCATCCATGATCTTGCGGAATCCTTCCTCGCCAACACCGTGATCGAGGACTTCACCGTCAGGGTCGAGTCCGAAGACGTTGTCGCGGAGGCCGCGAAGTGACCGCTCGTATTGGCGTCGTCACTTTCCCCGGCTCTCTCGACGACCGGGACACGCAGCGCGCGATCCGCGTCGCCGGCGCCGAACCCGTCGCCCTCTGGCACAAGGACAAGGACCTCAAGCAGGTCGACGCCGTCGTCCTCTGCGGCGGATTCTCGTACGGCGACTATCTGCGCGCCGGCGCCATCGCGCGCTTCTCGCCGGTGATGGACACGGTCATCGACCAGGCCAGGGCCGGCCTCCCGGTGCTCGGCATCTGCAACGGCTTCCAGATCCTCACCGAGGCCCACCTGCTGCCCGGCGGGATGCTGGGCAACGACCACCTGCACTTCATCTGCCGCGACCAGAAGCTGCGGGTGGAGAACGCGGGTACCGCCTGGACCAGCGACTACAGCGCCGGCCAGGAGATCCACATCCCGCTGAAGAACATGGACGGGCGCTACGTCGCCGACCGGCGGACGCTGGACGAGCTGGAGGCCGAGGGCCGCGTCGCCTTCCGCTACCTGGACGTCAACCCCAACGGCTCGCTCAACGACATCGCCGGCATCACCAACGCCGCCGGCAACGTCGTCGGCCTCATGCCGCACCCCGAGCACGCCGTCGAGCCGCTGATCGGCACCGGCCGCACCGACGGCCTCCCGTTCTTCACGTCGATCCTCAAGAAGCTGGTCAACGCATGAGCCGGACGCCTCTGGACACGGTCGAGCACGCGGCCGAGACCCCCGACGTCGAGCTGCCCTGGGCCGAGCTGGGCCTGAAGAAGGACGAGTACGAGAGGGTCGTGGAGATCCTCGGCCGCCGCCCCACCGGGGCGGAGCTGGCCATGTACTCGGTGATGTGGTCCGAGCACTGCTCGTACAAGAGCAGCAAGGTCCACCTGCGCCAGTTCGGCGAGAAGGCCCCCGAGTCCGACGCCATGCTCGTCGGCATCGGCGAGAACGCCGGTGTCGTCGACGTCGGCCAGGGCTACGCGGTCACCTTCAAGGTCGAGTCGCACAACCACCCCTCCTACGTCGAGCCCTACCAGGGCGCGGCCACGGGCGTCGGCGGCATCGTCCGCGACATCATCGCGATGGGCGCGCGGCCCGTCGCCGTGGTCGACCCCCTGCGCTTCGGCGCGGCGGACCACCCCGACACCAAGCGCGTCCTGCCCGGCGTCGTCGCCGGCATCGGCGGCTACGGCAACTGCCTGGGCCTGCCCAACATCGGCGGCGAGGTCGTCTTCGACGCCTGCTACCAGGGCAACCCCCTGGTCAACGCCGGTGCCATCGGCGTCATGCGGCACGAGGACATCCACCTCGCCAAGGCGTCCGGCGCGGGCAACAAGGTCATCCTGTACGGCGCCCGCACCGGCGGCGACGGCATCGGCGGCGCCTCCATCCTGGCCTCCGAGACCTTCGACGACGCCAAGCCCTCCAAGCGCCCCGCCGTCCAGGTCGGCGACCCCTTCCAGGAGAAGCTCCTCATCGAGTGCACCCTGGAGGCGTTCGCCGAGAAGCTGGTCGTCGGCATCCAGGACCTGGGAGCCGCGGGCCTGTCCTGCGCGACCAGCGAACTGGCGTCCAACGGCTCGGGCGGCATGCGCGTCACCCTGGACGACGTCCCCCTGCGCGACTCCACGCTCTCGCCCGAGGAGATCCTCATGAGCGAGTCGCAGGAGCGCATGTGCGCGGTCGTCGAGCCCGGCAAGGTCGACCGCTTCCTGGAGATCTGCGAGAAGTGGGACGTCATCGCCACCGTCATCGGTGAGGTGACCGACGGCGACCGCCTGGAGATCTACTGGCACGGCGGCAAGATCGTCGACGTCGACCCGCGCACGGTCGCGCACGAGGGCCCGGTCTACGAGCGCCCCTACGCCCGCCCCGAATGGCAGGACGCCCTCCAGGCCGACGACGCGAACAAGCTGCCCCGGCCGGAGACGGGCGAGCAGCTGAGGGACCAGGTCCTGAAGCTGGTCGGCTCCCCGAACCAGGCGTCCAAGAAGTGGATCACCCAGCAGTACGACCACTTCGTGCAGGGCAACACCGTCCTCGCCCAGCCCGAGGACTCCGGCATGATCCGCGTCGACGAGGAGACCGGCCTCGGCGTCGCCATCGCCACCGACGGCAACGGCCGCTACGCCAAGCTCGACCCGTACACGGGCGCGCAGCTGGCCCTCGCGGAGGCCTACCGCAACGTGGCGACGACCGGCGCGAAGCCGCTGGCGGTCTCCGACTGCCTGAACTTCGGCTCGCCCGAGGACCCGGCGGTCATGTGGCAGTTCGCGGAGGCCGTGCGCGGCCTGGCAGACGGCTGCCTCCAGCTCGGCACCCCGGTGACCGGCGGCAACGTCTCGCTCTACAACCAGACCGGCGAGGCCGCCATCCACCCCACCCCGGTGGTCGCGGTCCTCGGCGTCATCGACGACGTGGCCCGCCGCACGCCGGTCGCCTTCCAGGAGGACGGCCAGCTGCTGTACCTGCTGGGCGACACCCGCGAGGAGTTCGGCGGCTCGGCCTGGTCCCAGGTGATCCACGACCACCTCGGCGGCCTGCCCCCGAAGGTCGACCTGGAGCGCGAGCGGCTGCTGGGCGAGATCCTGATCTCCGCCTCCCGCGACGGCATGATCGACTCCGCGCACGACCTGTCCGACGGCGGTCTGGTCCAGGCGGTCGTCGAGTCGGCGCTGCTCGGGGGGAAGGGCGCGCGTCTGGTCGTACCGGACGGGCTCGACGCCTTCACCTTCCTCTTCTCGGAGTCGGCGGGCCGCGCGGTCGTCGCTGTCCCCCGCTCGGAGGAGGTCCGCTTCAACGACATGTGCGGTGCCCGCGGCCTCCCGGCCACCCGCATCGGCGTCGTCGACGGGGACGCGGTGGAGGTCCAGGGCGAGTTCACCCTCTCCCTGGCCGAGCTGCGCGAGGTCCACGAGGCGACCATCCCGGCGCTGCTCGCGTAGCAGGTCCCGTACGGCCGAGGTCCCGTCCGGTTCCGGACGGGACCTCGTCGTTTCAGCGGACGTAGCTCTTGAGAACCTCCGTGTCGAGTTCGACGCCGACCGGGCCGGGGAGGGCCACCGTCTCGCCGAACTTCGAGACGCGGACGTCCCGGTAGCCGCCGACGTGCCGGTCCGGGGAGGTGTGCACCGTGACCGTGCCGGAGTCCCGGTCGATCAAGAGGTACAAGGGGATCCCCGCTTGCCCGTACGCGGCCGGCTTCTCGTGCCGGTCCCGCCGGTCCGTGTCCGAGTCGTACGAGGTGACCTCGACGACCATGAGGGCTCCGGCCGGGTCGGCCCATTCACCGTGCCCCGCGAAGTGCGCCTCGGGCGCCAGCACGGCATCCGGTCGTGCCCTGCTCCGACGGTACGCGTCGACCCGTAGACCTTGTGTCTGGTACAGGTCCAGGTCGGGCCGCGCCTGCATGCAGCGCTTGGCTAGCCAGGACACGATGCTGTTGTGGTCCCCGTCTGTCACCGGCTTGACCCCGATCCGTCCGTCAATGAACTCCAACGTGACGGTCTCGGGAGCGGCGGAAGCGATCGTTTCGAACTCGTCCACCGACATCTGAGACGTGTGCTCGGCCATAACCGTCATGTTGCACCTCCTTCCAGGCGCGGACCAGTGTTTCCGCGGGTCGGCGCTTCGCGTGCAGCTTTCACTGCCAGACACACGTACGGGTGACCGACCGCCCGCACCCCCGCATAAGCTCCCCGCATGCCCCCAGCCAGGAAGCGTGCCCGCGCCTACGACCCCGCCCGCACCCGTGCCGCCGTGCTCGCCCAGTTCGGCAACGTACGGGAGGGCGTCCGCACCCTGAGCCCCGAGCAGCTCGCGTTGCCGACGCGGCTCGGGGACTGGACCGTGCGGGAGCTGGTCGCGCACGTCGGGATGGCGCTGACGGCCGTGGACCGGCTGCTCGGTGAGCCCGAGCCGGCGCGGCAGGACGGGCGGCTTCTCGACTGGCCGTCCGCCATCGCCGCCGACGCGGACGCCATCGCCGCGACCGCCCGCGCACTGGCGGCGGAGCACCCGGACCTCGACGCCCACCTCGCCGACGTGGAGCGCCGCTTCACCGGCCGCCTCGACACCCACCCCGGCACCCGGCTGCTCCCGACCAGCGCCGGCGCCCTGCCGCTGGCCGACTACGTCGTCACCCGCACCGTCGAGCTGGTCGTCCACACCGACGACCTGAACGCCGCCGTGCCCGGCCTCGACATCCCGTACGACCGGCAGGCCCTGGCCGCCGCGTCCCGGCTGCTGGCCGACGCGCTCGCCGTGAAGGCCCCCGGCGGCTCGACGGAGGTGCGGATCCCGCCGTACGCCGTCGTGCAGTGCGTCGAAGGGCTCCGGCACACCCGCGGCACCCCGCCCAACGTCGTCGAGACCGACCCGCTGACCTGGGTCCGGCTGGCGGCCGGGCGGCTGTCCTGGAAGGACGCCGTGGACGGGGCGAGGGTGAGCGCGAGCGGGGAGCGGGCGGACCTCGGGGACCTGCTGCCCCTGCTCAGGTGAGCGGGCGGGGGGAACCAGATCCTCCGCGTCTCCGTCGAATGGACATGTACAGGCAGAAGCAGCAGCGCAGCATGACCCTGACCGTGGCCGCCGTCGCGGCGCTCGTCCCGCTCGCCGCGGCCTGCGGCAGTGAGAAGGCCGACGGCGGCAGCGGCTCCGTCGGCGCGGACCGGCCGTTCACCGGCGTGCAGTGGAGCATCGACTCCGTCACCGTGGACGGCGCCACCCACGAGGCGCCCGACTCCGCCCGGGTACTGATCCACGAGAGCGGGGAGGCGTCCGGCAGCACCGGATGCAACACCTTCGGCGCCCGCGCCGACGTCGAGGGCGACCGCGTCCGGCTCCGTGACGCCATGTTCACCGAGAAGGCGTGCGCGGACACACCCGCCGCCTTCGAGAAGTCCCTCGGCCGCGTCCTCGAGGGCGGTCTCACCGCCAAGGCTCAGGGCGACCGCCTCACCCTCACCACCGCCGACGGCGACACCGTCGCGCTCAGCAAGTCCGCGGACGCGTCCCTGTACGGCACCGAGTGGACCGTCACGCAGGCCGACGGGAAGATCCGTACCCGGCTCACCTTCGACAAGGACGCGAAGACCGTCTCCGGCCGGCTCCCCTGCAACCGCGTCAACGCCGAGGCCACCGTCAGCGACGGACATATCACCCTGGGCGCTCCCTCGACCACCCGAATGGTGTGCGAAGGCTCACTCATGGCCGCCGAGAAGCGGATGCTGGGCTTCTTCGAAGGGCGGGCCGAATACCGCATCGTTCAACACACCCTCACCCTGACCAGGGAAGACGGTGAGATCCTGCGGGCTCATGCCGATCGGTGACCCGTGCGTGAGCCGCTGTCCCCAATTCGGACCAGTGGTCGACCTCGCCTACACTCGGAGACGTGCCACGTGGTGACGGTCGACTCAATCACGATCTGCTTCCCGGCGAGAAGGGCCCCCAGGACGCTTGCGGCGTCTTCGGTGTCTGGGCTCCGGGCGAAGAGGTCGCAAAGCTCACGTACTTCGGGCTCTACGCCCTCCAGCATCGGGGCCAGGAATCCGCGGGAATCGCGGTCAGCAACGGCTCCCAGATCCTCGTCTTCAAGGACATGGGCCTCGTTTCCCAGGTCTTCGACGAGACCTCGCTCGGTTCGCTCCAGGGTCACATCGCGGTCGGACACGCCCGCTACTCGACCACCGGCGCCTCCGTGTGGGAGAACGCGCAGCCTACGTTCCGTGCCACCGCGCAGGGCTCCATCGCGCTCGGGCACAACGGCAACCTCGTCAACACCGCCCAGCTCGCCGAGCTGGTCGCCGACCTGCCCAAGCAGGACGGCCGCTCCACGCGGGTCGCGGCGACCAACGACACCGACCTGCTGACCGCGCTGCTCGCGGCCCAGGTCGACGACGACGGCAAGCCGCTGACCATCGAGGAGGCCGCCCACCGGGTGCTTCCCCAGGTCATGGGTGCCTTCTCCCTCGTCTTCATGGACGAGCACACCCTCTACGCCGCCCGCGACCCGCAGGGCATCCGCCCGCTGGTCCTCGGCCGCCTCGAGCGCGGCTGGGTGGTGGCCTCCGAGTCCGCCGCCCTCGACATCTGCGGCGCCTCCTACGTCCGCGAGATCGAGCCGGGCGAGTTCGTCGCCATCGACGAGAACGGCCTGCGCTCGTCGCGATTCGCAGAAGCGAAGCCCAAGGGCTGTGTCTTCGAGTACGTGTACCTGGCCCGCCCGGACACCGACATCGCCGGCCGGAACGTGTACCTCTCCCGCGTGGAGATGGGCCGCAAGCTGGCCGCCGAGGCCCCCGCCGAGGCCGACCTGGTCATAGCGACCCCGGAGTCCGGCACGCCCGCCGCGATCGGGTACGCCGAGGCGTCCGGCATCCCCTTCGGCGCCGGTCTGGTGAAGAACGCCTACGTCGGCCGCACCTTCATCCAGCCCTCGCAGACCATCCGCCAGCTCGGCATCCGTCTGAAGCTGAACCCCTTGAAGGAAGTCATCAAGGGCAAGCGGCTGGTCGTCGTGGACGACTCCATCGTCCGCGGCAACACCCAGCGGGCCCTGGTCCGCATGCTCCGCGAGGCCGGCGCCGCCGAGGTCCACATCCGGATCTCCTCCCCGCCGGTGAAGTGGCCCTGCTTCTTCGGCATCGACTTCGCCACCCGCGCCGAGCTCATCGCCAACGGCATGAGCATCGACGAGATCGGCACCTCGCTCGGCGCCGACTCCCTGGCGTACATCTCCATCGACGGCATGATCGAGGCGACCACCATCGCCAAGCCGAACCTGTGCCGCGCCTGCTTCGACGGCGAGTACCCGATGGAGCTCCCCGACCCCGAGCTGCTCGGCAAGCAGCTCCTGGAGACCGAGCTGGCCGCCGGGCCCGCCGCCACGGCCGCCGCCGACGCCATCCGTCGCCCGTAGCCGTCCGCAATACCTGCCGTACGACACAAAGGTCAGAGGTTCTCATCGTCATGTCTGACACGACTGGTGCCAGCTACGCAGCCGCGGGCGTCGACATCGAAGCGGGCGACCGCGCCGTCGAACTGATGAAGGAGTGGGTGAAGAAGACCCAGCGCCCCGAGGTCCTCGGCGGCCTCGGCGGTTTCGCCGGCCTCTTCGACGCCTCCGCCCTCAAGAACTACGAGCGTCCCCTGCTCGCCTCCGCCACCGACGGCGTCGGCACCAAGGTCGACATCGCCCGGCAGCTGGGCGTCTACGACACCATCGGCCACGACCTGGTCGCCATGGTCATGGACGACATCGTGGTCTGCGGCGCCGAGCCGCTGTTCATGACCGACTACATCTGCGTCGGCAAGGTCCACCCCGAGCGGGTCGCCGCGATCGTCAAGGGCATCGCCGAGGGCTGTGTCCTGGCCGGCTGCGCCCTGGTGGGCGGCGAGACCGCCGAGCACCCGGGCCTGCTCGGCGCGGACGACTTCGACGTCGCCGGCGCCGGTACGGGCGTGGTGGAGGCCGACCGGCTGCTGGGCGCGGACCGCATCCGCGAGGGGGACGCGGTCATCGCCATGGCCGCCTCCGGGCTTCACTCGAACGGGTACTCACTCGTCCGCCACGTCCTGCTGAACGAGGCCGGCCTGTCGCTCGACGCCCACCTGGACGGCCTCGGCCGCACCCTCGGCGAGGAGCTGCTGGAGCCGACCAAGATCTACTCGCTGGACTGCCTGGCCCTCATGAGCACCACCGAGGTCCACGCCTTCAGCCACGTCACCGGAGGCGGGCTCGCCGCCAACCTGGCCCGCGTGATCCCCGACGGACTGCACGCCGTCGTGGACCGCTCCACCTGGACCCCGGGCGCGATCTTCGACCTCGTCGGCCGGACCGGCCGGGTCGAGCGCCTGGAGCTGGAGAAGACCCTCAACATGGGCGTGGGCATGATCGCCATCGTCCCCGAGGCGTCGACGGACGTGGCGCTGGCGACCCTGGCCGACCGCGGTGTGGACGCCTGGGTGGCCGGCGAGATCACCGGCCGAGGCGACCACGGGACGGGCGCCGCCCTGGTGGGCGACTACGCCGTCTGAGCGTCCGCGGGTAGCACTAAACCCGGTCGGTGACCTGAGTCACCGACCGGGCGGGTCATTCAGTGCGAGGTCAAGCGCCGCGACGTTGTTGGGAGGACTGGCCGTCCTCATCCTCGTCGTCATCCTCGTAAAGGTCGGCGTACCGTGCGTACACGTCGTCGTCCTGCTCATCGTCTTCGAACCGCTCGCCGTTAGGCGGTTGCGGACTCGACGTCGATGCGCCCAGCTCCTCGGCCAGGCGGGAGAGATCAGTCCCACCGCTGTTGTACTTCAGCTGGCGGGCGACCTTCGTCTGCTTGGCCTTGGCCCGGCCGCGCCCCATGGCTCGACCCCCTCAACGACGGGGCTCGACGGCCCCAGAGTCTTGACACGCGTTCATGGTCCGGAACGGGCTCTCCGTGGAGAGACCGGTCCGTAGGGCTTCCACGGTACCTGAGCCCACGCCCATACGGTACGTCGCCCACAGGACGTGGCCACGTCCAGGACCGTCGAGGCGCCCCGTCCTCGCTGGTCAAAGGCGATTTTAACCACCTTTCGACGGTCGACCCGCCGGGATAAGTGAGAGTTCTCTCTAACTGCCCCCCGGCGGGTACCGGTCAAACCTTCGAAATACCTGCCCGGACACCGGACGATCACCGGGCGATCACCGCCGGGTCATCCGCCGGATCACCGCCGGATCACCGCCGGTCGCGCGCCTCCGCCATGCGCTGCTCGGCGATCCGGTCGGCCGCCGCGGCCGGCGGAATCCCGTCCTCCTTCGCACGTGCGAATATGGCCAGCGTGGTGTCGTAGATCTTCGCGGCCTTCTCCTTGCACCGGTCGAAGTCGAAGCCGTGCAGCTCGTCGGCGACCTGGATGACCCCGCCGGCGTTCACCACGTAGTCCGGCGCGTAGAGGATCCCGCGGTCGGCGAGGTCCTTCTCCACGCCCGGGTGGGCGAGCTGGTTGTTGGCCGCGCCGCACACCACGCGGGCGGTCAGCACCGGCACCGTGTCGTCGTTCAGCGCGCCGCCGAGCGCGCAGGGGGCGTAGATGTCCAGGTTCTCGACCCGGATCAGCGCGTCCGTGTCGGCGACGGCGACCACCGACGGGTGCCGGTCGGTGATGCCCCGCACGACGTCCTTGCGCACGTCGGTGACGACCACGTGGGCGCCCTCGGCGAGCAGGTGCTCGACCAGGTGGTGGCCGACCTTGCCGACGCCCGCGATACCGACGGTGCGGTCGCGCAGGGTGGGGTCGCCCCACAGGTGCTGGGCGCAGGCCCGCATGCCCTGGTAGACGCCGAAGGCGGTGAGCACGGAGGAGTCCCCCGCGCCGCCGTTCTCGGGGGAGCGGCCGGTCGTCCAGTCGCACTCGCGCGCGACGACGTCCATGTCGGCGACGTACGTGCCGACGTCGCAGGCGGTGACGTAGCGGCCGCCGAGGGAGGCGACGAAGCGGCCGTAGGCGAGGAGCAGTTCCTCGGACTTCACCTGCTCCGGGTCCCCGATGATCACGGCCTTGCCGCCGCCGTGGTCGAGTCCGGCCATGGCGTTCTTGTACGACATCCCGCGCGCGAGGTTCAGGGCGTCGGCGACGGCCTCCGCCTCGCTCGCGTACGGGTAGAAGCGCGTGCCGCCGAGCGCGGGGCCCAGGGCGGTCGAGTGGATGGCGATGACGGCCTTGAGGCCGCTGGCACGGTCCTGGCAGAGCACGACTTGCTCATGACCCCCCTGATCCGACTGGAACAGGGTGTGCAGTACATCAGCAGGTGCGCCGGTTACGTCGGTCACGGTGGTGACTCCTGTGAGATGCGGCGGGTGGAGAGGGCGTCCCCGTGCGGGTGGCGGGGACTGTGGCACGAGATTAGAGCCTGCCGGGGCCTCCTCGCCGCACAGTGCCGAGGATCACTCCGCACGGAGTACGGGCGTGCGACGATGCGTGGAGATTCCCGTGCGTCCGTGATCGGCTCCCGCAGGTTTTCGCGGCCGCGCGCGGGGGAGGGAGCAGGCGTGCCCAAGGTGTCCTCGGTGATCGTCCCGTACGCGGCGTACCTGCGCGTGTACGAGCCGCTGGCCGCCTTCCCCGAGGCGGAGCGGGCCCACTGGACGCGGTACGCCCGGCGCACCGACCTCCCCTCCTACCAGGACGAACTCCGCCGTTCCCTGGCCGCCCTGCTGCCGACCCCGCCCGCCGCGGTGCCGGTGCACGAGAGCGGCGACGCCTTCGTCACCGAGGTCGACGGCGTGGTCTGCGTCTGCCCCTGGCGGACCCGGCTGCGCGGCTGGCAGGCCCTGGGGGAGCTGGCCGAGGACTTCCCGGAGCCCGTCCTGGACGCCCTGCTGCCCCCGGTCGTACGCCGGCAGACGGCCCAGGACTACGAACGCTGGCTGGAGCGCAACCCGGACGCCCGCCCCTGGATCCGCACCGCCACCTGGCAGGTGCCGATCAACTGGTTCGTCCTGGTCTCCGACGCGGAGCGGGAGTACGACCGGGGCGGCGAGGGCGAAGGGGCGCCCGCGCCGGTGCTGCGCTACCGGACGCCGATGGTGCAGGCCCGCCGCCGGGTGGCCCGGGGCCTGCGGGCGCTCAAGGAGGCGATGGACGAGGGACCGCTCGTCGACGGCCTGGTGGACGTGGGGCGCTGGCTCGAGGAGTTCCACCCGCGCTCCCTGGTGGAGCTGGACTACGGCGGACTCGTGCACGCCCTGTCGGCCGGTGAGTTGGAGGACGACCACTCCGCGGCGGACGTGGCCGAGGGGATCGAGGCGCTGCGGCACGGCGACGGGGCCACCGCGGGGGCGGCCTACGGGCGGCTCGTGGAGCGCTGGCGGGCGGTGCGGGACCGGCGGTCGGCGAACTGACGTTTGACGTACCGCCCGATGTGGGGTTTCGTCTTCCGATCCGACACGTGCCCGGTGTGGGCTGATCATGGGTCAACAAGGGACGTAGGTCCCGATCCGGGCGTTTGCGTCAAGCGTGACGGACCGCACGTACATCACTCTTGCGCCTGTTCCCCCTCCTCATGCCAAAATAGGACAAGGAGTCCGGGGAGGGCTCCTTCCGTCCTGCCGTGATGCACTGTGGGCGGAATCTCCGCATTGCACGCTTTGGGGGGTCTCATGTTGGGTCTGATGACTCCTGATCGCCCTGTGACTGATCGTCACAGTGGCGTGACTGTCCGCTATGGCATGGTCCATCGGCTTCCGTCGCTGATGAACACCTGGGAGGGCAATTCCATCGGTTTGGCCGACGCGGCTGGACGGATGGTGTAGTTGTAGTGCCGAGGACAAGCCGTTCGTCCTATAACCGACTCGACCCGTGTCCGCCATTTCGGGCAACGCGGGTCAAGGTGCAGAATTTAAAGGAAAGAACCGAGAAGGTTCGGTTCTCCCGAGGAGGCCGCTCATGACCGCTCGCACCCCTGATGCCGAGCCGCTGCTGACCCCGGCTGAGGTCGCCACCATGTTCCGCGTCGACCCGAAGACGGTCACGCGCTGGGCGAAGGCCGGCAAGCTCACGTCGATCCGCACGCTCGGCGGGCATCGCCGCTACCGCGAGGCCGAGGTCCGCGCTCTGCTCGCGGGCATCCCGCAGCAGCGCAGCGAGGCCTGAACAACTGAATAACCGGGCAGAACGGCAGGTCCCCCAACCTGCCGGAGCGCTCGGGACCACAGCTTGGAACGACGCCGTTCCTGCCCCAACAGGGGTGCGTCGTAGATCGCGCTGGACTCCGCCGGGTCCAGCGCGATCTTTTTTGTGTCCGGTTCTATGCCTGGTGGCGGGGTTGCCGGGCCGCCCTGTGAGCGGGCTTGTCGGTGTCTGGGGAGGGGTGTCGGAACAGCTGTGCGCGAGCTGGGGAGGGTAGTGCAATTGCACATATTAAATTGACTGGTTGTAGGGGAGCCGTAAGTGCCACGGTTTCAAAAACTCACGCGGTGACACCCGTCACACGGCGCGCGGCTTGTTGACGTCGGGCGCCGTGCGCTAGAGGAAGCCTCGGCTCCAGCAGGTCTGCGCGGCAAGGGTGTTGAGGCCGGCCCCGGTCAGGCGGTGGACGCGCTCGGGTCCTCGGCGCCCTCTTGACGGCCCGTCGGAGACTGTGGCGCGGGAGAGTCCATCGCCAGCCGCAGCAGCCGGTGGCAGATCGGACAGTGCCGCGTCAGATGGCGGTACGACGACGCGGCCGCCAGGTGCGCGCGGAGCAGAGCCCGCGTCTCGTGCCTGACCGATGCCGCCATGCGCCACCTCCGGGGCCGTACGGGGAACGTCGCCTGCCTTTGGAGTACCGAGCGAATGTGACGCCGTCAAGGCCGCGAGAGCGCCGCTGAGGGCTCCTGGGGGGCGTGGGGCGCAACGCGTCGGGCGAGCACGGCCGAGGGGGCGCGGGAGCGCGGCCGGGCAGCACGAAGAAGAGGCCCGCACCGATCGGTGCGAGCCTCTTCACTGCGGTCCTGACGGGATTTGAACCCGCGGCCTCCACCTTGACAGGGTGGCGAGCACTCCAAACTGCTCCACAGGACCAGGTTTTGCGGCGCTTTTCCTGCGTTGCGCTGCGAGAAGAGACTCTACAGGAGGGTGAGCCCCGGGTCGAACTCACCCTCCGTGGGGGCCTCGTCACGGCGCGAGCGCGTCGATCGCCTTCACGATCCGCTTGTCCGAGACGGGGTACGCCGTGCCCAGCGCGTGCGCGAAGTAGCTGACCCGCAGCTCCTCGATCATCCAGCGGACGTCGAGGACCTGCTGCGGAACCGGCCGGCCCTGCGGCATCTGCTCGAGCAGCCACGCGTACTCGTCGCGCATCTCGTGGACCTTCTCCATCCGGGACGTGTCCCGCTGGACGCCCGTCGGCATCTGCTGGAGCCGGCGGTCGGCGGCGACCAGATAACGCATCAGGTCCGGCAGCCGCCTGATCCCCGCCTCCGTGACGAAGCCGGGCTTCACCAGCGCGTCCAGCTGTCCCCGGACGTCCTGGAGGTTCGCCAGCAGCGCGGGGCTGCGCACCGCCTTCAGGCGCCGCTCACAGGCCTGCCAGGCCGCCAGCACCTGCTGCACCTGCCCCACCGCGCGGACGGTCGTGTCGACGATCTCCGCCCGGACCTTGTCGTAGAGCTTCCGGTACGACTCCTCGTCCCACGCCGGCCCGCCGAAGTCCGCGATCAGCTTGTCCGCCGCCGCCATGGCGCAGTCGTCGAACAGGGCCTGGATGGAACCGTGCGGGTTCGCGGACAGGTTCAGCTTCTGCTGGTTGGTGAGCTTCTCGGACGCGAACTTCGCCGGATTGACCGGGATGTTGCGCAGGATCAGCCGGCGCGTGCCCTTCCACATCGCCTGCGCCTGCTCGGCCTCGGTGTCGAAGAGCCGTACCGAGACGGTGTCGCCGTCGTCGACCAGCGCCGGGTACGCCTTCACCGGCTGACCCGCCCGGCGCGTCTCGAAGACCCGCGACAGCGAGCCGATCGTCCAGTCCGTCAGACCCGAGCGCTCCAGGGACTCGCCGCCGCTGCGCTCGGCGGTGGCCGCCGCGGCCTGCGACAGCGCCTTGCGCGCCTTCGGCCTCAGCCGGAGCTTCAGCGCTTCCAGGTCCTTGTCCTCGGCCAGCTTGCGGCGCCGCTCGTCGACGATCCGGAACGTGATCTTCAGATGGTCGGGGACCTTCGACCAGTCGAAGTCCTCCGCGTCGAACGGCACCCCCACCATGCGCTTCAGCTCCCGCGCCATGGTCACCGTCAGCGGCTCCTGGAGCGGTACCGCCCGCTCCAGGAACTTCTGCGCGTAGTTCGGGGCCGGCACGTAGTTGCGGCGGACCGGCTTGGGCAGGGACCGGATCAGCTCCGTGACGACCTGCTCCCGCAGGCCCGGGATCTGCCAGTCGAAGCCCTCGTCCGTGACCTGGTTGAGGACCTGGAGCGGCACGTGCACGGTCACACCGTCGGCGTCCGCGCCCGGCTCGAACTGGTAGGTCACCCGGAACTTCAGCGGTCCCTGGCGCCAGGAGTCCGGATAGTCGTCCTTGGTGACCGCCCCGGCCTTCTCGTTGATGAGCATCTCGCGCTCGAAGTCGAGGAAGTCCGGCTGCTCGTGCCGCTTGTGCTTCCACCACGAGTCGAAGTGCGCGCCCGAGACGACGTGTTCGGGCACCCGCTGGTCGTAGAAGTCGTACAGCGTCTCGTCGTCGACCAGGATGTCCCGGCGCCGGGCGCGGTGCTCCAGCTCCTCGACCTCGGTCAGCAGCCGGCGGTTGTCCGCGAAGAACTTGTGGTGCGTACGCCAGTCGCCCTCCACCAGGGCGTTGCGGATGAACAGTTCGCGGCTGACCTCCGGGTCGATCCGCCCGTAGTTCACCTTGCGCTGGGCCACGATCGGCACGCCGTACAGCGTGACCTTCTCGTACGCCATCACGGCCGCCTGGTCCTTCTCCCAGTGCGGCTCGCTGTAGGTGCGCTTGAGGAGGTGCCCGGCGAGCGGCTCCACCCACTCCGGCTCGATCCTGGCGTTGACCCGGGCCCAGAGCCGGGAGGTCTCCACCAGCTCCGCGGACATCACGAACCGCGGGGGCTTCTTGAACAGCGCGGAGCCCGGGAAGATCGCGAACTTGGCGTTCCGCGCGCCCAGGTACTCGTTCTTCCCCCCGCTCCTCGCGCCCTCGCTCCCCGCGTCCTTCACGTCCTTCATGCCGACGTGGGAGAGCAGCCCCGCCAGCAGCGACACGTGCACGCGCTCCTCGGGGGCGTCCTCCTCGTTGAGGTGGATGCCCATCTGCTTGGCGACCGTGCGCAGCTGCGTGTAGATGTCCTGCCACTCGCGGATGCGCAGGAAGTTGAGGTACTCCTGCTTGCACATCCGGCGGAAGGAGGACGAGCCGCGCTCCTTCTGCTGCTCGCGGACGTACCGCCACAGGTTCAGGAACGCCAGGAAGTCGCTGGTCTCGTCCTTGAAGCGGGCGTGCTGCTGGTCCGCCTGCGCCTGCTTCTCCGAAGGCCGCTCCCGCGGGTCCTGGATGGACAGCGCCGCCGCTATGACCATGACCTCGCGGACACAGCCGTTCTTGTCGGCCTCCAGCACCATCCGCGCCAGCCGCGGGTCCACGGGCAGCTGGGCCAGTTTGCGGCCGGTGTCCGTGAGCCGTTTCCGCGCGTCCTTCTGCGCGGGGTCGAGCGCGCCCAGCTCCTGGAGGAGCTGGACACCGTCGCGGATGTTGCGGTGGTCCGGCGGGTCGATGAAGGGGAACTTCTCGATGTCGCCGAGGCCGGCCGCGGTCATCTGGAGGATGACCGAGGCGAGGTTGGTCCGCAGGATCTCCGCGTCCGTGAACTCCGGCCGCGCCTCGAAGTCGTCCTCGGAGTACAGCCGGATGCAGATGCCGTCACTGGTCCGTCCGCAGCGGCCCTTGCGCTGGTTGGCGCTGGCCTGCGAGATCGGCTCGATCGGCAGCCGCTGCACCTTGGTGCGGTGGCTGTACCGGGAGATCCGGGCGAACCCGGGATCGATCACGTACTTGATGCCCGGCACGGTCAGCGAGGTCTCGGCAACGTTGGTCGCCAGAACGATCCTGCGCCCGGTGTGCTGCTGGAAGACGCGGTGCTGCTCGGCGTGCGACAGCCGCGCGTACAGCGGCAGCACCTCAGTGAACCGGTACTTCTTCTTCTCCAGCGCGTCCGCCGTGTCCCGGATCTCCCGCTCGCCGGAGAGGAAGACGAGGATGTCGCCCTTCCCCTCCGCCATCAGCTCCTCGACGGCGTCGGTGATCGCGGTGATCTGGTCCCGGTCGGCGTCGTCGCCGTCCTCCTCGAGGAGCGGCCGGTACCGCACCTCCACGGGGTACGTCCGGCCGCTGACCTCGATGATCGGCGCGTCACCGAAGTGCCGGGAGAAGCGCTCGGGGTCGATGGTCGCCGAGGTGATGACGACCTTGAGGTCGGGCCGCTTGGGCAGCAGCTGGGCCAGGTAGCCCAGCAGGAAGTCGATGTTGAGGGACCGCTCGTGGGCCTCGTCGATGATGATCGTGTCGTAGGCGCGCAGCTCGCGGTCGGTCTGGATCTCGGCGAGCAGGATGCCGTCCGTCATCAGCTTGATGAAGGTGGCGTCCGGGTTCACCTGGTCGGTGAACCGCACCTTCCAGCCGACGGCCTCACCGAGCGGCGTGTCCAGCTCGTCCGCCACCCGTTCGGCGACGGTGCGCGCGGCGATCCGGCGGGGCTGGGTGTGCCCGATCATCCCGCGCACACCGCGGCCCAGCTCCACGCAGATCTTCGGGATCTGCGTGGTCTTCCCGGACCCGGTCTCACCGGCGACGATCACGACCTGGTGGTCGCGGATGGCCTCCGCGATCACGTCCTTCTTCTGGCTGACGGGCAGCTGCTCCGGATAGCTGACGGCGGGCACACGCGCCCGGCGCTCACCGATGCGCTGCTCGGCCTTGGCCACCTCCGTCTCGATCTCGGCGAGAACGGCGGCACGGGCTTCCGGCTTACGGATCTTCCGCGCACCCTCGAGCCTGCGGCCGAGCCGGTGCGCGTCACGCAGGGACAGCTCGGTCAGCCGGGAAGCGAGGGTGCCGAGGGCGGGGGCGGGGTGCGTAGACATACGGGTTCCAGGATCTCATCCCCGCGAATTTCGTGGCGAACGATTTCCGCCCGGCCGTCCCGGCGTGGGGGCACCGCCTGTCCGCCTGCCCACCGGACACACAAAACCCCCGTCGATGATCTCGACGGGGGTTGAATGTGGCTGGGGCCGGGGTCGAACCGGCGACCTATCGCTTTTCAGGCGATCGCTCGTACCAACTGAGCTACCCAGCCGCGAGGTTTCACGTGAAACCTCAGCGGTCCTGACGGGATTTGAACCCGCGGCCTCCACCTTGACAGGGTGGCGAGCACTCCAAACTGCTCCACAGGACCAAGCTTCGTACGACAGTGTCGCACACGTACTGCGTGCCCCCAACGGGATTCGAACCCGTGCTACCGCCTTGAAAGGGCGGCGTCCTAGGCCGCTAGACGATGAGGGCTATCGGCCCGCCTGGGCGCTTCGCAGCGCGTCGGGGACGTGAGAAGCATATGGGATGGCGGGAGGTATCGCCAAAACGGTTTACGGGGTGCTGGGGGAGGGGCTGGTCGGGGACGGCCCCGTGCCGGTCGGGGAGGGGGTCGCGCCGGGCTGGTTCTCCTTGGGGAGGTGGCGGCTGACCTCGGCCGTCGTCAGGCCCAGGCCGCCGAGCTTGATCTGGTCCCAGGCCTGGAGGCGGCGGCTGTCCCGGTCGAAGTAGAGGATCGACGCCTGGATCGGGTCGGGGTGCTTGCCCTCCACCGCGCGCAGGCCGCTGCCGCCGGTGGAGCCCTCGATGCGCAGGCGGGTGCCGTACTTCATGACCTCCATGTCCTCGCGGTGGACGTGACCGGCCAGGACGAGGGGCACCTCGCCGTCGACCTCGCGGGCGGCGGACGGTTCGTGGGCGACGGCGACGTCCACGGGGGTGCCGGCCGCGCTCTGGTCGCGCAGGGCGGAGGCCAGGCGGGCGCCGGCCAGTTCCTGGGAGGCCTCGGCGCCGTCCGGCCTGGAGCGGTCGGGGGTGAACTGCGGGTCGCCGATGCCGGCGAAGCGCAGGCCCGCGACGGTGCGGGCCCGGCCGTCGTCGAGGACGTGCACGTTCTTGAGGCCCTTCAGGTACTCCTGGGTGACGTGGGAGTCGTGGTTGCCGCGGACCCAGACGTAGGGGGCGCCGAGGTCCTCGATGGGGTCGAGGAAGCCGTTCTCGGCGGCGGTGCCGTGGTCCATCGTGTCGCCGCTGTCGACGATCACGTTCACCTCGTACTGCTCCACGAGCGAGGCGATGATCTTCCAGCTCGCCGGGTTCAGGTGGATGTCCGACACGTGCAGGACGCGGATCGTGGTCGGGTCGGGCTGGTAGGCGGGGAGCGTGGAGGTGACGTCGTAGAGCTTGGTCACGTTCGTCACCAGGCGGGCCAGCTCCTTCTGGTAGACGTCGAACTCCGTGACGATGCTGCGCGCGTTGCCGACGAGGGAGGGCGCGGAGGAGAGCAGGCCGGAGAACCTGGGTTCCAGGACGGAGTCGGGGTTCCAGGTGGCGTACGCGGTGCCGCCGGAGGCGACCAGGAGGGTGAGGGCGAGGCCGCCGGCCGCGAGGGCGCGCCGGGGGCGGCGGTAGACGGCGAGGCCGAGGGCGGTGGCGCCGGTGACGACGGCCACGCAGGAGCGGACGGCGAGGTCGAGGGTGCCGTGCTCGACGTCCTGGGAGACCTCGTCCTGGAGGCCGGAGAGGCGTTCGGGGTGGTCGACGAGGGCCTGGGCGCGGTCGGGGTCGAGCTGGTCGACGTTGACGTCGAGGCGGACGGGGGCGACGTGGCTGTCGAGCTGGAGGGCGCCCAGCGGCGAGACGTTGATCTTCGTGCCGCCGGTGGCGGAGGGGCGCAGGGTCATCGTGGTGTTCATGGGACCGACGGGGACGCGGACGTCGCCGACGACCAGCAGGCCGAGCCAGGCGCCGAGGAGGACGACGGCGACGAGGCCGGCGGCGCGGGTCCAGGGGCGTGACCGGGGGGCGAGTTCGACCTCGGTGGGTGCCTCGTGGGTGCGGTGGCGGCGGGTGAGGGCGCGCGGGGCGTTGCGGATGGGCTTCATCACCTCGGCCAGGACGTGCGGGACTGCGGCTCGGACGCGGGCCATTGGTGCCGTATGCCCATGGCCCCGGGCGGGTATGCGAGCGACTCGGACGGCTGTGTCGTACTCCACGGTCGTACCCGACAATGGGCTCGTGCTGGAGATGACGCGCGAGGAGTTCGAGGAACTGGTCGCCGAGGCCCTGGACCGGATTCCGCCGGAGCTGACGCGGCTGATGGACAACGTCGCGGTGTTCGTCGAGGACGAACCCCCGGCGGAGGACCCGGAGCTGCTCGGGCTGTACGAGGGGACGCCGCTGACGGAGCGCGGGGAGTGGTACGCGGGGGTGCTGCCGGACCGGATCACCATCTACCGGGGCCCGACGCTGCGGTTCTGCGAGACGCGTGAGGACGTCGTCGCGGAGACGGAGGTGACGGTGGTCCACGAGATCGCGCACCACTTCGGGATCGACGACGCGCGGCTGCACGCCCTCGGGTACGGGTGACGCGCTCGGGTCAAGGTCCGAGGCGCGCGGCGCGTGTCCTCTTGCGGGTGACGGGAGTTGGGCACGGCGACTCCTGACCCCCGGAGGTGGCCGCCCGTGCGCCCCTTGTCCGTACCCGTCCGTAGGGCCGTCCCCGTCCGTCTGTCGGTCCCCGCCCGGCTGGCCGTCACGGCCGTGGCCGTCGTCGCCGCCGCCGGCTGCATGAGTGTCGGCGACGACGCGTCCGGCGGGGGCGCCAAGCCGTCGCGGTCCGCCGGGGAGCGGGGCGACGAGGCACCGGGGGGCGGCGCCGCCGTGTCGGGCGGGAACGCCGGGTACGGGCCGAAGGCCGACGAGGGGCGCGGGCGCGGCAAGGGCGGCAAGGACGGGGGCAAGGGCAAGGGCGACCGCAAGGGCAAGGGCCGGGACGGCAAGGGCCAGGACGCTTCCGCTCCGGCCGAGGAGCCGCCCGCCCGGGTGACGGGGACGCCGCCGGCCCAGGGCGGGGGCGAGGAGCCGGCGCCCACCCGGACGCCGCCCTGGGAGCCCACGAAGGCGCCGGAGCCGGAGCCCACGCCGCCCCAGGAGCCGCCCGCCTCGCCCACGCCGGAGCCGACGACGGCGGAGCCGTCCTCGTCGGCGCACGAGCCTCCGGGGACCCAGCTGGAGCAGCGCGAGCCTGCCCCCCAGGCGGGCGTGCCGGTGTAGTCGGACGGGCGGGGCACGGGGGTCGCGGAAGGCACCGGCAGCCGGTCTGACCTGGGCATGTGCCGGTCGGTTTGCCTTGAGGGGTGGGGGGTGCGTATGGTGGTAGATCGTTTGATCCCATTTGCCCGGCGCCACCGCAGAGCGCGCCGTGTGGCGCGTACTCTCCTTTGCCGTGGTGGACCGCATCGAGGCGGTCGTATTGCGAATCGCGATTCACGGAGTTGACGGGCGCGTGCCGACTGAGAGACTCCGGAAGGTTTCGCATTCGCATGTCCATCATCAGTACTGATCACGTCGTCGTGCCCGAGAACGCCGACATCCCGAACGCCGACATCACCGAGGCCGTCGAGGCCGTCGAGACCCCCGGCACCGAGAGTGTCGAGGCCGTCGAGGCCGCTCCCGAGGTGACCTTCGCGTCGCTCGGACTGCCCGAGGGCGTCGTGCGCAAGCTCGCGCAGAACGGCGTGACCACCCCCTTCCCGATCCAGGCCGCGACCATCCCGGACGCGCTGGCGGGCAAGGACATCCTCGGCCGGGGCCGCACCGGCTCCGGCAAGACTCTCTCCTTCGGTCTGCCGACCCTGGCCACGCTGGCCGGCGGCCGCACCGAGAAGCACAAGCCGCGCGCCGTCATCCTGACGCCCACCCGTGAGCTGGCCATGCAGGTCGCGGACGCGCTCCAGCCGTACGGGGACGTCCTCGGGCTGAAGATGAAGGTCGTGTGCGGCGGCACCTCCATGGGCAACCAGATCTACGCCCTGGAGCGCGGCGTCGACGTCCTCGTCGCCACCCCGGGCCGCCTGCGCGACATCATCAAGCGCGGCGCCTGCTCCCTGGAGAACGTGCAGATCGCCGTCCTCGACGAGGCCGACCAGATGTCCGACCTGGGCTTCATGCCCGAGGTCACCGAGCTGCTCGACCAGGTGCCCGCGGGCGGTCAGCGGATGCTGTTCTCCGCGACCATGGAGAACGAGATCAAGACCCTCGTCGACCGGTACCTGAACAGCCCGGTCAGCCACGAGGTCGACGCGGCCCAGGGCGCGGTGACGACCATGTCGCACCACATCCTGGTCGTGAAGCCCAAGGACAAGGCGCCGGTCACCGCGGCCATCGCCTCCCGCAAGGGCCGCACCATCATCTTCGTCCGCACCCAGCTGGGCGCCGACCGCGTCGCCGAGCAGCTGCGCGACGCCGGTGTGAAGGCGGACGCGCTGCACGGCGGCATGACCCAGGGCGCGCGCACCCGCACGCTGGCCGACTTCAAGGACGGGTACGTCAACGTCCTGGTCGCCACCGACGTCGCCGCGCGCGGCATCCACGTCGACGGCATCGACCTCGTCCTGAACGTCGACCCGGCGGGCGACCACAAGGACTACCTGCACCGGGCCGGCCGTACCGCCCGCGCGGGCCGTACCGGCACGGTCGTCTCCCTCTCCCTGCCGCACCAGCGGCGCCAGATCTTCCGGCTGATGGAGGACGCGGGCGTCGACGCCACGCGCCACATCATCCAGGGCGGCGCGGCCTTCGAGCCGGAGGTCGCCGAGATCACCGGGGCCCGGTCGATGACCGAGGTCCAGGCCGAGTCCGCGGGCAACGCGGCGCAGCAGGCCGAGCGCGAGGTCGCCCAGCTCACCAAGGAGCTGGAGCGGGCCCAGCGGCGCGCGACCGAGCTGCGCGAGGAGGCCGACCGTCTGGTCGCCCGCTCCGCGCGGGAGCGTGGCGAGGACCCGGAGGCGGTGCTGGCCGAGGTGGCCGCCGCCGTGTCCGCCGAGGCCGAGGTCACGCTGCCGGAGCAGCCGGGCGCGCGGGACGTGGAGAAGACCGAGCGGTTCGAGCGGACCGAGCGGACCGAGCGCGGGGGTGGCCGGGACCGTTTCGCGGACCGCGACCGTTCCTACGACCGCCGCGACGACCGTGGTGACCGTGGCGGGCGTTCGTTCGAGCGTCGTGACGACCGCGGTGGTGACCGTGGTGGCTTCCGTCGTGACGACCGTGGTGACCGTGGCGGTGACCGTGGTGGGCGTTCGTTCGAGCGTCGTGACGACCGTGGTGGCCGTTCCTTCGAGCGTCGTGACGACCGCGGTGGCGACCGTGGCGGCTTCCGCCGCGACGACCGTGGTGACCGTGGCGGGCGTTCGTTCGAGCGCCGTGACGACCGTCGGGACGACCGTGGCGGTGACCGTGGTGGCTTCCGTCGTGACGACCGTGGTGACCGTGGCGGCGACCGTGGTGGGCGTTCGTTCGAGCGTCGTGACGACCGTGGCGGCCGTTCCTTCGACCGCCGTGACGACCGCGGTGGCGACCGTGGCGGCTTCCGCCGCGACGACCGCGGCGAGCGCGGCGGGCACCGTGGCAGCGACCGTCCGTTCAACCGTGACCGCCAGGGCGACCGCCCCGGCAGCGACCGTCCGTTCAACCGCGACCGTCAGGGCGACCGCCCCGGCTTCCGCGCCGGCGGCCACGACCGCCCGTACGGCCGTCGTGACGACCACCGCGGTTCCTCCTTCGGCCGCCGTGACGACAAGCCGCGCTGGAAGCGCAACGGCTGACGTCCCTGAGCGTCTGAGCGTCTGACAACGCCGTGGCCTCCGCCCCAACGGGTGGAGGCCACGGCGCTTTTCGCACCCGCTGTTCACCGGCTCGCCCATCGGACTGCTTTTCGGCCACCGAGTGACGCATGTCACGTAGCCCGCAGGGGAATTGCTGGGGGCATGACAGACGACGCCAAGGCGAGCGGGCTCTCGGACGAGGAACGGCTGGCCCAGCTCGGCTACACCCAGGTTCTGGCCCGCCGCATGTCGGCGTTCTCCAACTACGCGGTCTCCTTCACCATCATCTCGGTGCTGTCGGGCTGCCTGACCCTCTACCTCTTCGGCATGAACACGGGCGGCCCCGCCGTCATCACGTGGGGCTGGGTCGCCGTCGGCCTGATGACCCTCTTCGTCGGCCTGGCGATGGCCGAGATCTGCTCGGCGTACCCGACGTCGGCGGGCCTGTACTTCTGGGCGCACCGTCTCGCGCCGCCCCGTACGGCGGCCGCCTGGGCGTGGTTCACGGGCTGGTTCAACGTGCTGGGCCAGGTCGCGGTGACCGCCGGCATCGACTTCGGCGCCGCGTCCTTCCTGGGCGCCTACCTGAACCTCCAGTTCGGCTTCGAGGTCACCCCGGGCCGCACGATCCTCCTCTTCGCGGCCATCCTGATCCTGCACGGCCTGCTCAACACCTTCGGTGTCCGCATCGTCGGCCTGCTCAACAGCATCAGCGTCTGGTGGCACGTCATCGGCGTCGCGGTCATCGTCGGCGCGCTGACCTTCGCGCCGGACCAGCACCAGTCGGCGTCCTTCGTCTTCGGCGAGTTCGTCAACAACACCGGCTGGGGCAGCGGCGTCTACGTCGTCCTCATCGGCCTCCTGATGGCCCAGTACACCTTCACCGGCTACGACGCCTCCGCCCACATGACCGAGGAGACGCGTGACGCGTCCACGGCCGGCCCCAAGGGCATCGTCCGCGCCATCTGGACGTCCTGGATCGCCGGCTTCGTCCTCCTGCTCGGCTTCACCTTCGCCATCCAGTCCTACGAGGGCGCCCTGACGTCCCCCACGGGGGCGCCGCCCGCGCAGATCCTGCTCGACGCGCTCGGCGCGACCGCCGGGAAGCTGCTCCTTCTCGTCGTCATCGGGGCGCAGTTGTTCTGCGGGATGGCGTCGGTGACGGCCAACAGCCGCATGATCTACGCCTTCTCCCGCGACGGCGCGCTGCCCTTCTCCCACGTCTGGCACACGGTGAACCCGCGCACCCGCACGCCGGTCGCGGCGGTCTGGCTGGCGGCCCTGGGCGCGCTGGTGCTCGGCCTGCCGTACCTGATCAACGTCACGGCGTACGCGGCGGTGACGTCGATCGCCGTCATCGGCCTCTACATCGCGTACGCCATCCCGACCCTGCTGCGCCTGCGCAAGGGCGCCGCGTTCGAACGGGGGCCGTGGCACCTGGGCCGGTGGTCGCGGGCGGTGGGCGTGGTGGCCGTGACGTGGGTCGGCGTCATCACGGTCCTGTTCATGCTGCCGCAGGTCTCCCCGGTCACCTGGGAGACGTTCAACTACGCGCCGGTCGCCGTCCTGGTGGTGCTCGGCTTCGCCGCGACCTGGTGGCTGGCCTCGGCCCGCCACTGGTTCCTCAACCCCGACCACGAACGCACCCGGGCCCGCGTCGCCGCCCGCGCGAACGCCCCCGAGCCGGTGGATCCGTGACGGCCCGCCCCTGACACGCGCCGACGCGGCCGACTCCCGATACCCGATCGGAGTCTCGGCCGCGTCGGGCTATGCTCGGTGTGGCAACATCACGCAACACGCGCCCTGGGCCCTTAGCTCAATTGGCAGAGCAGTGGACTTTTAATCCATTGGTTGTGGGTTCGAGTCCCACAGGGCCTACCGCTAGCGGGGGAGGGAAACACCCTCTGACCTGCTGTGCAGTGCCTGAGTCGGCTTCGGCCGGGTCGGGCACTGCTTCGTTTTCGATGCCGTGCGTGAGCGCTTGCGATGCTTGGCAAGTCCCTCCGCTCGTGCCCCAGCCTGCGAGGCGTCCAAGTCGCCCTGGCTGTGCGGAACCAGATCGTTCGTGTCAGGCACGAGGCCCTCGCCGTGCCGGGCCGCTGCAGATCGCCGGTCTCGGCGGCCGGGTGCGGTTACTGGTGCGTGGCCAGGAACGGCAGGAGGACGTCGGTCATCTCGTCGGGTACTTCCTCTGCGAGGTCGTGGCCGGCGTCGAAGACATGCCCGGTGACGTCGTGGGCCATGAGTCGCATCTGGGACTCGTTGCGGTCGCCGATGAACGCGGATCCGCCCAGTGCCAGGACCGGGATGTCCAGTTTCTTCTGTGCGGTCTGCCGGTTCTGTTCGGCGTCGACGAGCATGGCCCGGTAGATGGAGAGCATCGCGCGGATGCCGCCGGGCATGGAGTAGCAGCGCACGTATTCGTCGACCGCGTCGGGGGTGGCGGTGTCGGGCCGGCTGCGCTCGTATTTGATCATGTAGGTGATCAGCTCGCGCTCGCGTCCGGTGATCAGCATCTCGGGTACGTCGGGCTGGAAGTAGAAGCCCAGATGCCACAGGTGCATGCCGCTGGAGACGTTCTCGGGGGTGAGGGCCGTGTGGTCCTCGAAGCCGAATCCGGGGAACAGTGCCTCCGCGAACACGAGAGCAGTGACCTGGTCGCGGTGGCGGGCGGCGAGCTGGTAGCCGATCACCGCTCCCCAGTCCTCACCCACCACGGCGTATGTCCGGTGCCCGAGGTGGTTCATCAACTCTGCGATGTCGTCGCTCATCGTCGCAGAGTCGTAGCCGTCCGACGGGCGGGCGGAGTCGCCGAGACCGCGAAGGTCCGGGACGACGACGGTGTAGTGGGGCGTCAGCTCCGGGACGAGGTGGCGCCAGTGGTAGCCGGTCTTGGGCACGCCGTGCAGGAGCACCACCGCAGGGCCGGACCCGGCTGTGCGGTAGTGCAGGCTCGTTCCGTTCACGGCGGCTCGGCCCGTGCGGACGGGCGTTCCTTCATGGTCGGACATCATGTTCTTCAACCTTCGTGGTGTGCGTCGCGATGCGGGTGTCAGTGGGCTTGCGGAGGGTCGACGAGGGTCACCAGGTGGCTCGGTCCGCTGCCGCCGGGGGGTGTCGGACCGGCGGAACGGCCGGCGGGGCGCAGGGTGACGTTCTCCGGGTAGAGCCGGCCGAGCAGGGCCAGTACGACGAGGTCCTCCTGACCGGTGGCGTCCAGGGCGACGTCGCCGCCCTGTGTCCACACCAGTCCCGGCGCGCGCAGCGCGGACCAGACGTCGGCGGTGCCGGATGCGTCGCCTGCGGCGGGGCCCTCCCGGTGGGCGAAGCGGTGGCCGCGCAGGGCCTGGCCGAGGTCGACGTGGGCGGTGGTGCCCTCGTGGGTGACCTCGATGCGGGCGGTGCGGGTCCCGTCGGCGACCGGCGCGGTGACGGTACGGGCGGAGAGCGGGCCGGATGTGGTGGTGGCGGGCGGCAGGTCCTCGACGAGGGTGCGGGGTGCGGCGTAGTAGTCCTGTACCCCGGTGACGTACGTGGCGGCTTCACCGACGGCCGGGTCGGGGCGCCAGGTCAGCAGGTGCCGGGGCGCGGTCAGGGGTGGCTGGCCGAGGACGGCGGGCAGGGCGGTGCCGCCACCCGCCTCGAAGCCGTAGCCGGCCGGACCGGAGGTGCCGGTGACGACGTTGCGGGCGAAGGCCACGATGCTGGTGTGCCGGATCTGCCGGACCAGGAGTTCGGTGAGGAACGCGTCGCGGGCCGGTTCGGTGTGCCGCAGTCCGGTCGGGGTGATCAGGAGCGGGACGTCCTGCCAGTTGGTGAAGGGCAGCAGGGCGTCGCGCAGCAGGACCATCTGGTGGAGCCACTCGTTGTAGAGCTGCATCGTGACCGGTCCGCCGCGACGGCCGCGGAGCAGATCGGCTGCGGGAGGGGTGAGCAGGTGGCCGTAGCAGTGGCTGCGGACGACCAGCGGGCCGGCGGGCAGCGGTACCGGATGGGTGAGCAGCCTCTCCAGCGCCTCGGTCGCCCAGGAGGCGAGCTTCTGGCCGATCGTCTCGGCCTGCGCGCCCAGTTCGCGCGCTGCCGAGGCGCTGTCCGGGCCGAGGAACAGCGGGAGGGAGGTCTCCCGGGAGCCGAGGGCGAGCGTCGCGCGGATCTGCCCCTCCAGCACCTCGCTGTCGGCACTGGTGAGGGCGTTGTCGTCGATGATGCCCTGGAGCAGCGGCTCGGTGGCGGTGAGGAACTCGCGGGCGGTCAGGGTGGTGCCGGCCGCGGGGAAGGTGTTCCAGCGGCTTCCGCCGAGAGCGGGCGTACCCGGGACGGATGCGCGGGGCATGGGTCCTCCGAAGTCGTCGATTGAACCGGGGCGGGGTCGCCGGTCCCTTTGTCCGAGCGGGCACCGGCGATTTTTCTGGATCGTGCGATACAGATTTCGCGCATGAAAAAGTCAGTCGAGGGCGGCCAGCGCGACCTCCACGAGGGGTTCGAGGGCGCGGACGTCCGGCGTGATCTTCGCGGAGACCAGCAGTCCGTTGAGGAAGGTGACGAGGAAGGCGGCGAGGGTGTCCGGGTCGTGCCGCTTCGCGATCTCGCTCCGCTCCGCCGCGACCCGCAGCACTTCGGCGAGCGCGTCCCGGCTGGCGTCCTGCATGTCGCGCACGGTGCGCCGGATCGCCGCATCCTCCGGCAGGCGCTCGCAGGCGGCATTGACCGCCAGGCAGCCCCGGCCATTGTCCGCCACGGCGATCCGGACCCGCTCGACCAGCATGGTGCGGATCGCCGACCGGGCGTCCGACCCCTCCTCCAGGCTGCGCAGGGCGGCCGCCGCGAGGGTGGTGCGGTAATGCTCCAGCGCCGCCCGGTACAGGCCGTCCTTGTCGCCGAACGCCGCATACAAGGACCCCTGCCCGATCCCCAGGTGCCCGGTCAGGTCGCGCACCGAGGTGGCCTCGTAGCCACGCGTCCAGAACAGCTCCATCGCGCGGCTCACCGCCGCCTCGGTGTCGAACTCCCGGGTCCTTGCCATGACCTCACCGTAACCTATCTGGATCGTGCGCTCAAGAAAGAGCCCCACCCCGCCCGACGACCGGGTCATCGCCCGCCGCCGCCAGGTCGGGGAGCAGATCCCGCGCGTGCGCGAGTACCTGAATCTGTCCTAGGCCGACGTGTGCGGCCGGTCCGGTATCGACGTCGCGACGTACAGCCGAATCGAGCAGGGCCACTCCTCTCCGAAGCTGGACACCCTGATCCGGATCGCCGACGCCATGGGTATCGAGCTGGAGGAACTCGCACGACTGTGAGCGGCCCGCCCCCGACGGGGGTGACAGGGGCAGGCCGCTCGGGAGCCACAGCGCGATCGGCCCGGGCCGCCTCGGGAGGTTGCTCAGGCGCGTGCCTGAACGATGAGGGTGCCGATGTGCCCCTCCTGCGGGGCGTCGATGATGCGGGCCTCCACCTCGGCGAACCCCGCCCGGATCAGGTGCCGCTCCCACACCGCGGGCTTGTAGCTGTAGCGGTAGGTGAACATCGCCTTCCCGGCGAACCCGCCCTTGTACATGCCCTGCGGGCCGTAGGCCCCGGGGATGGCCGGCGGCTGCGAGAAGACGAACACGCCGCCCGGGGCCAGGTGCTCGCGGACGAGGGGGAAGAGGCGGGACGGGTCGGTGAACCAGGCCGCGCCGAAGATGGAGTACACGGCGTCGTACCGGCTGGTGTCGGTGGCCAGCCAGTCGAGGATCTCCGCCTGCTCGATCCGCACGCCGAGCGGCGCCCACCGCTCACCGGCCAGCTGCACCATGCGCGGCGACAGGTCCACGCCGGTCGCCTTCACGCCCTGCTGCGCGAGGGTGGCGAGCGCGCGGCCGGTGCCGCAGCCGATCTCCAGCACCGACTCCGGGGTGCCGAGGAGTTCGGGCCCGGGGCCGTGGCCGGTGTACTGCGTCCAGCAGAACGAGGGCTCGGCCTCGGCGTCGAACGCGCTCTTGGCGAAGGTGTCCCAGAGTTCGATCTCGGCGGGGATGTCGTGGGGTACGGGCACAGTGGTTCTCCTGGTCGCGGGGAGGCCCCTGCCCTCGGGGTGCCGTGAGGGCAGGGGCCGACTGTAGCGGCGGTCAGTGGCTGTCGGGGACTTTGTTGTCGCAGGGGCTGCAGTTCGCGCCGTCGATGGCCCACAGCTCCTCGTCGATGTCCCAGCCCTGGGACCGCAGGAAGTCGCTGGTGCGCAGGCACAGGCCGTCGCTACGGCGCTCGATGAACGGGGCGTGGTGCTTGTACCGGCCGCCGTTGTACAGGCGGCACAGGCCCCACCAGACCGGCGTGTCGAGGATGAGCTGGTGGACGCCGATGTCGACGAGCTTGCCGACGCCGAGATGGACGTCCGGGTTCTCGATCGAGCCCATGACGTACATGACCGCGTTGTCGAGGATGCGCTCGGCCATGTCGCGGACCATGGTGTGGTCGCGCAGGAGCAGCGCGACCTCACGGTCCCAGAGGGTCATGCCGGAGTCGAAGACGTTGACGGTCAGCTCGGTGATGTGGGGGGCGACCGCGTTGAGGAGTTCCTGCGGGTCCCGGGTGCGGGTGGTGCTGGCGAGGTCTAACGCGACGGTCACGATGTCCTCCTGGTGTGGATGGAGCCCCCGGTCGGGGGCGTCCGGCCCGTCCGCTGGTGGCGGGCGGGAGTCTGGGTGAGGCGCGCGGGTCCACAGCCGGACAGGGGCAGGCAGGCGTACACCTCGACGCTCAAGTCGTGGCTTCCGGAGCGGCCTTGGGCGCGGCCCACGGAAATACCTCCGGTCACGGCGAGGAAGGCGCCGCACAGGGTGCAGGCCCACCCCGAGTACTGCGCCCAGGACAGCGCGGAGACTGCGGGCAGTTCGGCGATCACGAGCAGCCCCCCAACTGCCCCCACAGGCCGCTCTCGTCGGTGGTCAGCCCGGCCCTGTGGCAGAGGGCGGTGAGGATGGACCAGCCGGGGCCGTGGCTGTGGATGAGCGGCAGCGGGTCGGGGCCCTGCGCGGTGATCCGGATGCGGGCGCCGGCGGTTGAGAGGGTCATCTCGACGACGAGGGCTCCCGAGCCGAGGACGGCGACGAACAGTTCGTCGGCGACGAGCGGGGCATCGGGGTGCTCGACGCGGCCACGGACCCACAGGCGGACGTGGGGCGCTTCGATGGGCTCGCCCTTGAACGCCTTCTGCCACGTGTGACCCGATTCGGGCATGGCTGTACCCCGCAGACGGTGGCTATCTGTGTACGGATATTGCTTATCTGTACACAGATTGTCGCCGCAGTTGGCGCTGGTCAAGAGGGAGGGGAGAGTATGTGTACTCAGATTGACGCGATCACGTGGAACGGTGGTACGGCAGTGGCACAGCCCGAGTACCTGCGCATCGCCGGTGAGCTGCGGCAGCGCATCGCCTCCGGCCAGCTCGCCCCCGGCGACCAGCTGCCGACCCTGCCCGCCCTGTGTGCCTCATATGGCGTATCCGAGACCACCATCAGGAACGCACTCCGGCTCCTCGCCACCGAGGGCCTCATCGAGACCCGGGCCCGGGCGGGCACCCGCGTGCGGCCGCGGCCGCCGATCCACCGCATGGCCGCCGACCGCTACCGGTCCACGCCCGGCGCCAAGTCGACGCCCTACACACGAGACCAGGGCATCGGCTGGTCCGAGTACCGGCTCGACAAGCGGTTCGAGCGCGTGAAGGCCGACACCGAGCTGGCCGCGCTGTTCGAGTGCGAGGCCGGCGAACGGCTCCTTGCCCGGCACTTCGTGTTCCACGACAACGACCAGGCCACCCAGATGTCCACAAGCTACGTCCGCTGGTCCGACGTCGCCGGCACCCCGGTCGCCGACCCCATCAACGAGCCCTGGCCAGGCGGCACCCGCGCGCAGCTCGGCAGCCTCGGCATCCGCATCACCGCGATCACGGAGTCCTTCACGGTGGGCATGCCGACCGAACTGGAGGCGACGACGCTCCGCATCGGCGGCGGCGTACCGGTCCTGCGGTACACCCGCCGCCACATCGCCGACACGGGACGCATCGTCGAGGTAGCCCACCCGATCGTGCGGCGCGGCGACACCACCATCGTCGACTTCCGCATCGACCTGGACGACTGACCGCAGACGCACGAAAGCGGCCCTGCCCTCCCGAAGGAGAGCGGGGCCGCGGTCATGAGGTGATGTCGTGGAGGTACGGGGGCGGCCTCGTCGGGGACGGGTAGGGCTGGACGTGCTCCGTTCCGCCCGTCGGTTGCTGGACGACCCCGTGACCCCGAACGCCGAGGTCCGCTACACCGCCATCCGGCTGACCGAGTGCCTCGCCGACGTACTGCGGGTCGCGGAGTCACGCGGGCGGCGCCTGCCCGTGGCCGACGGCGGCTAGGGGCGTCTCATAGCGTGGGTCTGCCCGCGCCCGCCCGCCCTCCCGCCTCACCGGAGTAAGCCCATGCCCCTCCCCTACGTCCTCCTCTCCGCCGCCGTCTCCCTCGACGGCTACCTGGACGACACCGGTCCCGAGCGGTTGCTGCTCTCCTCGCCGGCCGACTTCGAGCGGGTCGACGAGGTGCGGGCCTCGGTGGACGCGATCCTCGTCGGGGCCGGCACGATCCGGGCGGACAACCCGCGGCTGCTGGTGAACGACGCCGGGCGGCGGGCGGCGCGCGTCGCGGCGGGGAAGGCGGAGTACCCGGTCAAGGTCACGGTCAGTGCCACGGGCGAGCTGGACCCGGCGGCGCGGTTCTGGCACACCGGCGGGGAGAAGGTGCTGCTCACCACGGACGACGGCGCCCGGCGGGCCCGCGCACTGGGGATCGGCGCCGACGTCGTGCCGCTCGGGGACGTGCTCGACTGGCGGGCGGCGCTGGAGTACCTGCACGACCGGCGGGGAGTGCGGCGGCTCATGGTCGAGGGGGGCGGGACCGTGCACAGCCAGTTGCTGCGGCTGGAACTCGCCGACGAACTGCAGCTCGTCCTCGCCCCGCTGCTCGTGGGGGACCCGGGCGCCCCCCGGCTGTTCGGGCCCGGGGGATACCAGGGCGGACGCCTGCGGCTGGTGGAGTCGCGGCGGATCGAGGACGTCGTGCTCGTGCGGTACCTGCCGACCGCCCCCGGCACCGGCGACCGCGTCACCGCCGCCGACCGGCACTGGCTGGCCCTCGCCTGCGAGCTGGCCGAGGTGTGCCCGCCGTCCCGCACGGCGTTCAGCGTGGGGGCGGTCGTGGTCGCCGCCGACGGGACGGAGCTGGCGCGCGGGCACTCGCGGGAGGGCGGCGACCCCGTCGTCCACGCGGAGGAGGCCGCGCTCGCCAAGGCCGACCCCGCCGACCCGCGGCTCACGACCGCCACCGTGTACAGCAGCCTGGAGCCGTGCGCCCGCCGTGCCTCCCGGCCCGCGCCCTGCGCCCGGCTGATCCTCGACGCCGGGGTGCGCCGCGTGGTCACGGCCTGGCGGGAGCCGGACACCTTCGTGCCGGGGGCCGACGGCAGCGGGGTGCTCACCGCGGGGGGCGCCACCGTCGTCGTACTGCCGGAGTACGAGGAGCGGGCGACGGCGCCGAACCGTCACCTGGAGGGGTAGCGGGATACGGATGTGCATTCCGCCCCCGGGATGACGTACAGTGGAGAACACAACGGCGCGGGGTGGAGCAGCTCGGTAGCTCGCTGGGCTCATAACCCAGAGGTCGCAGGTTCAAATCCTGTCCCCGCTACTCAAGACCGAAGGCCGGAATCCGTAAGGGTTCCGGCCTTCGGTGCGTTCAGGGTCCGGCCCGGTCCTCGCCTGCAGAGCCGTCCGGACTCCGTCCCCGGCCCCGTCACCTGATCGGCCCCCGCGGCTCGCCCCCCGCCCCCGCCCGGGGAAACCTGGAGGACGGGACGGCAAGCGGCGCGGACATGCGGGGTGGCGGGAGACGAGTGGTGCGGCCAGGTGACGTGGACGGCGAGGGAGCGTACGCCAGGGCCGGCGGTCGGCTCCCCGGTGATCCCGTGCCCGACCCGGGCCTCGGGGCGGTCGTCGAGCCGGTGCCGTCCACCGTCCCCGACCAGCGGCGTCGCGCTCTCCGGGGCCGGTCCCTGATCCGCCTGCTCCCCGTGCTGCTCATCGTCGTCGCCGTCCTGTACGACATCCTCACCCCGCGCTACTTCACCGCCGCCCCCCTCTACACGGCCGCGCCGCTGGTCGCCGCCCCGCTCTACTCACGGCGCGGCACGGCACTCACCGGGGCGGCCGTCGTCGCCGCCGTCATCGGGCTGCAACTGACCAAGGGCGTCATCCACTACGTCGACTCCCTCACCGAGCTGATCACCATCGCGACGGTCGCCGCGCTCGCCGTCTTCGTGAACGCCTTCGTCCGCCGTACCGGCGAGCGGCTGGTCACCGTGCGGGAGATCGCCGAGGCGGCCCAGCGCGCCGTGCTGCCCGAGCCCGCCGAGCGGATCGGCGGTTTCGAGATCGCCGCCTGCTACGAGGCCGCGCAGGCCGACGCCTTCATCGGCGGCGACCTCTACGCGGTGCAGGACAGCGCGCGCGGCATCCGGCTCATCGTCGGGGACGTGCGCGGCAAGGGCATGGGCGCGGTCGCCGCCGTCGCCGTGGTGATCGGCGCGTTCCGGGAGGCGGCCGAGCAGGAGGCGACGCTGGAGGCGGTGGCGCAGCGGCTGGAGCGGGCGCTGGCGCGCGAGGGCACCCGGCGCGACGGCCTGGACGCCTTCGAGGGGTTCACCACCGCCGTCCTCGCCGAACTCCCGCACGGCGACGGGGTCGTGCGCATCGTCAACCGCGGCCATCCGCCGCCCCTGCTGCTGTACGCCGACGGCACCCTGTGTCCGCTGCCCGCCCGGGAGTCGGCGCTGCCGCTGGGGATGGGGGAACTGGGCGTGTGGCCCGACCGGGCGGACGAGGCGCCCTTCCCGGGCGGGGCCACGCTGCTGCTGTACACCGACGGGCTCTCGGAGGCCCGCGACGCCCGGGGCGAGTTCTACGATCCGCAGGCGCGGCTGGCCGGCCGCGCCTTCCGGCACCCGACGGAACTGCTCGACACCCTCGCCGAGGACGTCCGCCGGCACTCCGGGGGCGGCATGACGGACGACATGGCCCTGCTCGCCGTACGACGGCCGTGATCACAACCGGTGACGACGCAAGCGCCCTCCGCATCACAACTGACACACCGTCAGAAAAAGTGGTTGGGGAAGATGGGACTGAGGGGCGGTCAAGTTGCCCGGTTTTCACCGCTCCTGAGGCCTGCGTCCGTCCGGGATTCGTTAATGATCAAGAGGAACGGCTTGGAATACGAGGCCCGCGTCTATTAACGTTCGATAACGCAGCGCGGTCGTCCCAGCCGTCACAGAAGGCGGCTCCGTGCGCACGCGCCGAATCCCGCAAGGGAACCGGGGAACCACCACATTGGGGTGAATCGCTCGTACGACGCCGTGGAGACACGGCGGTTATACGCGCGTAGGAGACCTTCCTGCTCCGAACCCGTCAGCTAACCCGGTAGGCGAGAAGGAAGGAAAGGAGTACGCCCACGTGGCGTCCAACCGGCCTGCCCCCGAGGCCCCGTTCGTGCCGCTCACGCACGACACCGACACCTTCGGCTTCGACGGCCACCGCACCGAAGAGGGCCCCTGGGAGGAGTGGAATCCCACCGCGGACTCCATCCGCCCCGTACGCGGCCGGCACCGCGTGGCCAAGCAGCGCGGCGGACTCGCCCGCAGCTCCACCGTCCTCGGCGTCGGTGTCATAGCCGCGGTCGGCGCGGGCGGCATGGCCACCGCGCAGACCGGCAAGCCGCCGGTGTCCATCTCGATGCCGGACCTGCCCAACGTCGGCTCGATCATCTCCGACGACGCGGAACCGGAGCCGCAGGGCTCCGCCACCCCGCTCAGCGGCATCGCCGCGGTCGCCGCCGACACCACCGCCACCGAGGGCGCCGCCGACGCCGGCGAGACGCTCCGGGCCCGGATCATGGCGCAGGCCGAGCAGCAGCAGGCCCAGGTCGAGGCCAAGGCCGCCGCCGAGGCCGCTGCCGCCGCCGAGAAGAAGGCCGCGGAGGCCGCCGCCAAGGCGGAGAAGGAGGCCGAGGCCAAGGCCGCCGCCGCCAAGAAGAAGGCGGAGGAGGAGGCCGCGAAGAAGGCCGAGGCCGAGCGACTCGCGAAGCTGGCCAAGCAGTTCACGCTGCCGACCTCCTCGTACACCATCTCCTCCAGCTTCGGCCAGGCCGGCGCCTACTGGTCCTCCGGGTACCACACGGGCCTCGACTTCGCGGCTCCCACGGGCACGCTGCTCAAGGCGGTCCACAGCGGCACGATCACGTCGGCCGGCTACGAGGGGTCGTACGGCTACAAGACCGTGCTGACCCTCGACGACGGCACCGAGATCTGGTACGCCCACCAGTCGTCCATCAGCGTCAGCGTCGGCCAGAAGGTCACCACCGGTGACGTCATCGGCCGCGTCGGCGCCACCGGCAACGTCACCGGCGCCCACCTCCACATGGAGGTCCACACCAGCGACGGCGCCGGCATCGACCCGATGGCGTGGCTGCAGAGCAAGGGCCTCACCCCCTGAGCCTCGCCCGCTGAGCCCCCGCCGCCGGTTCCCGAACCCCGGCGGTCCTGACGGCGACCCCCCGACGTCAGGGCTGCCGGCTGGCGGTTTGCGGTTTGCGGGTATTTTGCCCCGCCTCCGGAATCCCGGGCTCCGGTGCGTTCGTTGACGCACGACATGACTGCTCTGCGCAAGCTCGGCGCCTCCGACCTGGAGATCTTCCCCCTCGCCCTCGGTGGCAACGTCTTCGGCTGGACCGCCGACCAGGACACCTCCTTCGCCGATCGGCGCGTGGCTCGCCTCCCGCGGCAACCGCGATGGCGTCGTCCTCGCCACCAAGGTCAGCCAGCACCCCGAGTACCCGGGCCTGAGCGCCGCGAACATCAAGGCCGCCGCCGACGCCTCGCTGCGCCGCCTGGGCACCGACCACATCGACCTCTACTACACCCACTTCGACAAGCCCGAAGTGCCGGTCGAGGAGATCGTCGGCGCGCTCGACGAGCTGGTGAGGGCGGGCAAGGTCCGGCACATCGCCGCCTCCAACATCTCCGCCGAGCGCCTCGCGGCGTCCCTGGAGTTCTCCGACCGCGAGGGCCTCGCCCGGTACGTCGCCCTCCAGCCCCACTACAACCTGGTCTCCCGGGACACCTACGAGGGCGGGCTGCGCGATCTCGCCGAGCGGTCCGGGCTGGCCGCCGTGCCGTACTACGCCCTCGCGTCCGGGTTCCTCACGGGCAAGTACCGGCCCGGCGCCGAGGTCGACAGCCCGCGGGCGGGCGGCGCGGCCAGGTACCTGGAGAGCGAGCGGGGCCGGCGCGTCCTCGCCGCCCTGGACGAGATCGCCGGTGCCCACGACGCCCCCGTCGCCACGGTCGCCCTGGCCTGGCTGGCCGCGCAGCCCACGGTGGCCGCGCCGATCGCCTCCGCGCGGACGGTGGAGCAGCTGCCGGCGCTGCTGGGCGTGGCGGAGCTGAGCCTGACGGAGCAGGAGGTCCGCACGCTCACCGAGGCGTCGGCCTGAGCGACGGACGTCCGTGGGCGC